>JADJSV010000008.1 GCA_016711505.1 Bacteroidota bacterium
TGTAAAGATGTGCATCCGCTACCTGCGACGAATGGGATCTTATGTCTCCTTTGCAAGAGCAATTGCAAGTTCATTTTTATCTTTAGGAACTCTGGCGTTATACCCTTCTATCAGATCAATTGTTGAGTAATCGATCTCATTTAACTTATGGTGGTAATATGGATGAACCAGCAAAACAAGTCCATCTTGCTTTTTGATCTGTTCAATTACTTCACTGAAATAATATGCAGTTATTTCTTCTTTTGAAGTTCAACCCGGTTATATCACCTACTGAAGTTTTTACTTCTGATCCAACGATTACTTTGAAGTCTGAATCCATATTCAGAGCGGAACATTCAGACCACCCTTGATAGTATTATGGTCACTGATAACAATCCCATTCAAGCCCCTTTCTTTTGCTAAATGCAGGATCCTGGCAGGTTTCATCAAGCTGTCATAAGAATGGAATAGTATGAGTATGAAAATCTATTTGCAAACATTACCTGGATGTGATTTTTATAATAATGAACAAAGATATTTACAAATTGAAATAAGTTCGGTTTTATATCACTCCACCTGAAATCTTTCTTTGAAATTAACATCGTTTGATAATTCTTAGAAATGAAGATGGTCTTTCGAGAAAATGGAACAATTCACCATTCAAAATCCATTGAAAAACGACTTTTTCCTTATATAAATTAATAGCAGGGATTACCTCTCCCCCTTTGTTCCATTATGATATATTCCGAAATCGACTCAGAACATAATGCCAGTTCAAGCGAACCCCAGAATTTAGGATTAATCTCCATCAGATAATATTTGCCATCCGTATTGTCCTTTTTAAATTCTACCATTGCTACACCATTCCATTTCAAATGATCCAAAAGCATACCGGTTTCTTTCAATTTGTCGTCAGAAAAACTCTCAGCGCAAACGCTTGCTCCACCTGTTACAGGATATTCACGAATGCGGTGATGCATAAAATATTTAATGCATTTGCCGTCTTTGTAATAGGCAAAAAATCCATACCCGTCACCTGAAACATATTTTTGCACAATAGGACTAACGCCATTAAGAGATGATTTCATTTTACTAAAAATCTCCACTGCCTGGTTATGCTTCTATGCATATATTCTACAATATTCTTACCTGATTCAAAGGAGCTTTTGATGACCACAGGAAAAACTATTTCTTTATCTTCGAAAATTATTCGCTGCTTCAATCTGATATGTGACCGGACAAGGAACATTTAACGAACGTGCAAGCTGATATGTCAAAACTTTATCAGATGCTAATTCAATATTGGAATAAGAAGTAACTACTAAGTGTGTATACTTTCTGATTTCATTCTGACTTTCTGCACATAATTGATAACTTTTGAAACCAACCGGCATCAGAACATCATATTTATTTTCTGACAGTTCTTTAATTAATGCATCAATGTAGCTTTTACCGTTTTTTTTCGGATCAGGAAGAATGATCTTTTTAATAACATATTTTGAGTAAAATGACAATGATGCGGATTTGCTTCCTGCAACATTTACAAAATAACCCTTCTCACCAAGATGCCTTACTATGGCCAGGGTATTTTGATTTTGTGCGTCAAGAATGAGTATTTTCAAAATATCATCACTTTAAATTTGACAATAAATTATATTGAGGAATATAATAATCAACTTTCAATTGATTTAGATCATAACAAGTCAGTCCTGTTTCTTTGAAATAAGATAACAACGATTTATATAATTTAATGTAGCCACGATATTTAAATTCGGAAAAGAAATTATTATGAAAGTTCAGACAAAAAACCGAGTTATTCAGATTTTCATTAAACCACATTATTAATTCCTTTGAAACATCATCAACATCTAACCTGTCTCTGAAAAATGTTCTATCCATAATATGCATAGGAACTTCAAGAAAACTGAAGGGCCGATCTTCTTTCAGATTATAAGGAATGAAAGGCAGGCCATATTATTCCTGAATCCATATTCTTCAGTAAATCCCAAAGAAAGATCAATTTTAATTTCAGACCTCTCAATTTGGTTATAACCTTCAGGCAGTGTAAAATTGAGAAAATGAAAACGATTTGAATCTATCCCTTTTCCATCAATTCTAATTCATCGTTAATGCTATCAGGCCTCAAACTTTTATGGAGGCCCGATTCAAAACCTCCTGTTTTCACAATTGAATAATATCGTTGCAATTTCTTACTCTTAAATGAATAATCTGCATTCATCTTATCTTTTTCAGCAACCAATAAAAAATCGATTTAAATTCATACTCACTTTCAATTTTCATTATCTTTTCAAAATTCAACCAATCTGCACGACCAATGATATGTCTGAAAGACAAAGAAATAAAGTCAACGAAGCCACTTTTTCAAAGCAAACATTCCATCTTCCTTAATTGATCCATATACGCTATCAATATCGCGAGTTAAAACGAAACCGGATTTTTCACGAGTTTTAATTTCGTTAGAAATTTTTACATTGCTTCTGACAAATGAATCAATGCAATTCTGCACATGATTAATTTTAATGTTACTGAATTTTTCTTGATAACTATTTTTGAATTCAGATCTTCCTAAAAAATCATCTGAGGGAGCTTTGTATTCCTGAATTGAATTTACACAAAAAAAATAGTAGACAAATAATCTATTTCGCCAAACTCATTTTTTATAAAACAATCATTTTTAAAATGGTTTTCATGATTGAATATACCGTTTATCAGATCTGAATAAAATTTTTTCGAAATTTTTATTTCTGAATTATTCCCATAAGACAAAATTACATTTGCTTCATTTGGATTTTCAACAAAATCAATCTCAATTCCCCTATTTACTGCGATCAAAACTAAAGTATACTGATATATTTTTAGTCCGGTTATCTCAGGATGTATATATACCTTCATAGCATATTAGCCTAATAAAATTTTCACCAATTCTGCAGTCTGACTTTTTCTGGTGTACTTTTGCTTCGATGTTTCATTACTATTATAAATATAACCTGATTTCCAATTTTCAAAGTTCATATTTATAAAATTAAGTATTTGATCAGGTTCATTACGATCAAACATTTGTCCTGCATTTGTCGACTTCAGTATAGTTGCTGCAGATCCGGATAAAGGACCAAGTCCAAGTATTGGTCTGCCACTACCAATATATTCGAATAATTTACCTGTCAGAATACCTTCGGAACCGGCAATATCCGGAATAAAAAGTAATAAGATGGCTGCAGATTGCATAAAGTTTACGGCACTCTGATGATCAACATGTTCAATAAAAACTGAATTAGAACTTAACCCATTTTCATCGACTAACTTTCGTATAATTGAACTTGAGGAACCGACCATTTGCAAAACTACTTTTAGCCCGGGATGTTCGTCTATGAATTTTCTGATCACTTTTAAACGCAATTCCGGGACTATAATTGTCCGCAATAGTTCCAACATAAGTGATAACAAATTCTTCTTTAGAAACCTGAATCTCTGTTTGAAAATCGCTTTCGTCAAACCCATTCGGTATAACATGAAATTTCTCCGCCGGGTTTCTCTGATTTCGCAAGGAATAATTTATTGATCGGATCACTCACACTTATTACTTCATCTGCATTTTCAAGAACTTGTCGCTCATATACTGCGTCACGTTTTGCTGCATACTTTGTATGAAGTAGATCATGATAGTAATAGATGTCTGTCCATGGATCCCGCATATCTGCTATCCAGCGGATCTTATACTTCTTTTTTAATTCCAGTCCGATAAGCTGACTGCTATGCGGCGGCGAAGAAATAAATACAGTATCCACTTTTTCTTTTTCAATGATATCAGATGCAGCTTTAACAGCAAAGCGTACCCAACCTAATCTGGCATCCGGCAGAAAAAAATTCCCCCTTATAAACCGAAGCGTTTTCTGTGTGATCGTTTCTTTATTATTATTTGCAAATCCCCCGTGCGGAATTGTATCTTTTCCTTTTAATGCAGAAAGTATTTTTAATGGTTCGAAGGAACGTGTACGGATTACACGTACATTCTCTTTTACTTCTTTCAACAAACTTTCATCTAAAATGGGATAAGTGGCCTGGTTCCGGTCAACAGTAATAACTATCGGTTCAATTCCAAATTCAGGCAGATACTTCACGAACTTCAAAGAACGCTGAACTCCTGCACCTCCACTTGGTGGCCAATAATAAGTAATGATCAGAACCTTCTTCAAATTCTACTCCGCTTTTTTAGCCGATTGAATCTCTTTGTATACAACACCAAGAAAAAACAGAATCAATAAAATTGAACCTGCCAGACTGACCATTCCTCCTGTTGCAACTACTTCCGGCTCAAATTTCCATTCAACCTGATGCTTACCTGCAGGAATTTTCATTGCACGTAAAACATAATCTGCACGCACATAGTCAACTTTTTTACCATCAACATAAGCATTCCAGCCTTCATCATAATAGATCTCTGAAAAAACAGCCAGATGGTCACCCGACGAATTTGTTTCGTAGGTCAGATGATTGGGTTTATATGAAGTCAGCTTTATCGCAGATGAAGAATCATTTACCACATTGATACCGGTAACTTTATCTGAGAAACGCTGATCAACGATAGCAGTTGTTTTCGGATTAAAATTATTCAGAGCTGCAATTTCAGCATCAGCATTTGGAACGATCTTAACTTCGCTTACAAACCACGCATTACCCAGAGCTCCCGGATTAACCAATGGTTGTGTTTCAGGATTATAAATAATGTATTTTGTATTCAACATATTCAGAGCCGATTGTCCGCCAATGATCTGTTGAAATGATGAGTCCGGTTTTTGTAAGGCACTTCTCAAAGAAGACATCTCGGGAGTGAGTCTGTAATCTATCAGCTCTTTGTATCTTTTTAACTTGGCTCCATGATACCCACCTATCGACTGGTGATAATAAGAAGTACTCGCATCGTTGAAAGTATTCGCAGCAAGATTTAATACACGGTAACTCAGCGTCGGATCCTGTTTGATACTTTGATCGGCCAGAGTTTCAGGGAATGGTGTGCTGTTCACTGATTTTTTTACAAACGAATCCGAATCGACATACCGGCGATCTACACCAATTAAATCGATTGCAATAAGAACGATCAATCCATAGATCAGAAATTCTTTTTTGAAGCGATATCTTGCAAATCCATAGATCAATGCACCTGAAAGTATCAGTAATATCAGACTTCTTCCGGCATCACTGCTAACGATCTCTTCACGGGCTGTTGAAACTGCAGCAAAGAATTCATCGACGATCTGAGAGGCGTTTTGCTGACCTTTCACTGATGCAGATACCTGGTCATATTCTCTGTCAGTATAAAGTCGCGTAAAAGTGCCCGGCGAAAGTTTTACAAGTAAAACAAAACCTATCACCACACCCATGCCTATTAAAAGTTTCTTGCGGTAGGTAGCAAAAAAGTTCTCATCCTTCACAAGCTTGTCTATTACCAGTACAGCCATCAATGGAATTGTAAATTCTGCAATAACTAAAGTAGTTGTTACCGCACGAAACTTATCGTATCCCGGTACATTATCGAGGAAAAAATTTGTGAACGACATAAAATATTTTCCCCATCCCAAGAAAATTGACAAGGTCGTTGAAATTAAGATCCACCATTTCAATGGGCCTTGAATGATCAAAAGACCTACTACAAAAAGCATAACTAAAATTGCTCCTATGTATAAAGGGCCACCTGTAAAAGGTTGATCTCCGAAGTAAGAACCAAAACTTCCCACATATTGACGATAGTTTGAATCTACACTTTTTAAAACATCTTTATTATTTGTCTGAATAGCTTCACTTGCTCCACCCTTGAAATCCGGGATCAAAAACGTAAACGTCTCGCCTATCCCATAACTCCAATCGGTGATATAATCACGATCAAGTCCTGTTGTTAAATTTGCTTTATCTGCAGTCAGTTCTGAAGGTCCGCGTGTTGAATGCTCACCGTATTCCTGAGTAGCCCAAAGATTTGTAATATTTGATGCGACTGCTAATCCTGCAACGACAATCAATAATGCAGATGCTTTAGCAAAATCTTTTAGCTTTTTTCCAATAATTAGCTTCATACAAAAATACACCACCTAAAAGAACAGTGATCATCATCAGATAATACGTGATCTGCAAGTGATTTGCATAAAGCTCTAATGCCAGTGCTAAACCGGTAATAGAAGCGCCGAGTAAGATCCGCCCTCGGTATGTCATAATGATACCGGCAATGACAGGAGCCATGTATCCAATAGCATGTGCTTTTGAATTATGTCCAGTCCCAATGAAAATTAAAAAGTAGGACGAGAAAGCAAAACCAATTGCTCCCATAATTGCAACCCTTCTATCAACTCCAAGTGTCAGTAACAGAAAGTAAAATCCTGCCATTAACAGAAACAGATAATTAGCCGGAGTTGGCAATCCCAAAGTAATTATCTTATCGATGTACTTCACGATCATATAAGGATAGACAGCAGAGATCTGATATCCCGGCATTCCGCCAAACATTGAATTGGTCCAGTAAGTAAATTCTCCGGTTTTTTCCTGAAAGTCAGTGATCTCTTTCGACATCCCCTGCCAGTTGGCTATATCCGACTGCTTGAGTTCTTTACCTCCCAAAAGCGGAGCGAAGTATAGAAAAGTGATGACAATAAAAGCCAATATTGCAACAACGTGTGGCAGGTATTTTTTCATGGATTTTCCTTAAAATTTGAAGCGAATATAGGAAATTATCAGGTATTAGAAAGGGGCAACAACTTCAAGAAAAGGGTTAAAAAGTTGGCAGGTTTCAGGTTCCAAGTTTTATTAGTGCTGGGGTGTAGTCTGCAGACTACACCCCAGCACTAACAAACCTGAAACCTGAAACTTGAAACCTGAAACCTCTATTTCACTTCCTCATAATCATCAAACTTATCATTCGGATTAATGCGAGCTTTAGTGTCGACATACACACGACCTTCTTCTTTACGTTGGCGGTCCTGGGCTTCCTGACGTTTCATAAAATCCTGTGCTGCCTGATTGAAAGCATTATGTGCACTGAAGAAAATAAATTTTCTGAGTGCTCTGAAAAGCAACATTAAAACAATGACTATTAAAATAAACTTTAGCATGACTCTTTATAATTATCTTGAGAGATATAGATTACGTTCTGAATAGATCTTCTGGAAAAATTCATCTTCAAGATCATCGATGAAGTAAATCGCTTCGCCGGTCGATTTCATTTCAGGGCCGAGTTCTTTGTTTACATCAAGAAATTTGTCGAATGAGAATACCAGGACTTTTATTGCATAACCAATTTTCTTAGGATGAATTTGAAGTCTTTGACTTTGTTTTCACCGAGCATAACTTTTGTCGCATAGTTAACATATGGTTCATCGTATGCCTTTGCAATGAAAGGAACTGTCCGTGATGCGCGCGGATTGGCTTCGATCACATATACTTTTTCACCCTTGATGGCAAACTGAATATTGATCAATCCTATCACTTTCATTGCCTTTGCAATTTTTGTGTGATGTCTTCAATCTGTTTTAGAACTCCATCGCTCAAATCAAATGGTGGTAAAACTGCATTACTATCACCACTGTGAATTCCTGCAGGTTCGATATGCTCCATCATTCCGATGATGTAAGAATTTTCTCCATCGCAGATCGCATCAGCCTCCGCCTCTATTGCATTTTGCAAAAAATGATCGAGAAGAATTTTGTTATCAGGTATGTCATGTAAAATTTTGATCACATGACTTTCCAGTTCTTCTTCATTGATCACGATCTTCATGCTTTGTCCGCCCAAGACATAGGATGGTCGAACAAGCAATGGAAATCCAAGATCCTTTGACAGCTCCACACTCTGATCTGCATTTTCAACAACAGCAAACTTTGGATAAGGGATTCCAAGATCTTTCAACAAAGTTGAGAATCTTCCTCTGTCTTCTGCAAGATCAAGTGATTCGTAACTTGTACCTATAATTTTAATTCCATATTTATTTAACTTCTCTGCAAGTTTCAAAGCAGTTTGTCCACCCAACTGAACAATAACACCGTACGGTTTTTCATGTTCAATGATCTTATAGATGTGTTCCCAGAAAACCGGTTCAAAATAAAGTTTGTCGGCAATATCAAAATCTGTCGAAACAGTTTCCGGATTGCAATTGATCATGATCGTTTCATAGCCGCTTCTTTCGCAGCAAAAACACCATGCACACAACTGTAATCGAATTCAATTCCTTGTCCGATACGATTCGGACCGGAACCAAGAATGATCACTTTCTTTTTATCAGAGCTGACACTTTCATTCTCTTCATCAAATGTAGAATAGTAGTAAGGAGTCTTTGCTTCAAATTCAGCAGCGCATGTATCAACCAGCTTCCAGACACGACGAATATTTAATTCTCCACGTTTTTTGAAAACCTGACTTTCAAGACAACGAAGTAAATGTGCAACTTGTCTGTCGGCATAACCTTTTTTCTTCGCTTCCATCAAAAGGTCGCGCGGAATATTTTCTACAGTATATTTTTCAATTTCTTTTTCAAGCTGAATAAGATCTTCGATCTGTCTCAAGAACCATGGATCGATCTTGGTCAGCTTTTGAATGGTGTTAAAACCAATTCCAAGTTTGAAAGCATCGTAGATATGGAACAAACGATTCCATCTCGGACGTTCCAGACTGTCGAGGATTTCTTCCTGGTCGCGGATCTCGCGGCCGTCGGCACCCAGACCGTTACGTTTGATCTCGAGCGATTGACAAGCCTTTTGCAAAGCCTCCTGGAAACTTCTTCCGATTCCCATCGCTTCACCGACTGATTTCATTTGCAATCCGAGGTGACGATCAGTTCCGACGAACTTATCAAAATTCCAGCGCGGAACTTTTACGATCACATAATCAAGTGTCGGTTCAAAGAATGCAGAAGTATTTTTTGTGATCTGATTTTTTAATTCATCAAGATTATAACCGATAGCAAGTTTGGATGCGATCTTTGCGATCGGATATCCGGTTGCTTTCGATGCGAGAGCAGAAGACCGAGATACACGAGGATTGATCTCAATTACGATGATGTCTTCTTCGTTATTCGGATTCACAGAAAACTGAATGTTACAACCACCTGCAAAATTTCCGATTCCATTCATGCATTTGATAGCAAGGTCACGCATTTTCTGATAAGTAACATCAGAGAGTGTCATTGCAGGAGCAACAGTAATTGAATCACCGGTATGAATTCCCATCGGATCGAAATTCTCTATCGAACAAATGATGATGACATTTCCCGCAGTATCGCGAAGCAATTCCAATTCAAATTCTTTCCAGCCGCTGATCGATTGTTCGATCAACACTTCATGCAAAGGCGAAGCATGTAGTCCACGATTCAATGCTGTATCGAATTCTTCTTTTGTGTGAACGAATCCTCCGCCGGTTCCACCAAGTGTAAACGAAGGACGAATCACCAATGGAAACCCAATTTCCTGTGCGATCTCTTTACCTTCAAGAAAAGAAGTAGCTGTTCTGCCTTTACAAACACCTGCACCAAGTTGAAGCATTCGCAAACGAAACTTCTCCCGGTCTTCCGTCATGTTGATCGCGTCGATATCGACACCAACCATTTTTACACCATAACGATCCCAGATCCCCGACTTCTGGCATTCAATCGCTAGATTGAGAGCAGTTTGCCCACCCATTGTCGGCAACACAGCATCGATCTTATGTTTTTCCAGGATCTCAATGATCGATTTACGTGTCAGTGGTTTCAGATAAACATTATCAGCTGTGACCTTATCGGTCATGATCGTAGCCGGATTGGAATTGATGAGAGTCACTTCAATGCCTTCTTCCTGGAGCGAGCGCGAAGCCTGAGACCCCGCATAATCGAATTCACAGGCTTGTCCGATGATGATAGGACCACTTCCAATAATGAGTATAGATTTGATGGAATTATCTCTTGGCATAACTGAATGTTAGAAGGTTAGAGACTTCCCTGCTTTTGGGCGAAAAAAGTCAGGCAAAAGTACGGGTTTTGTTTGTTTTGTCGAGAGAATGTTATTGACAATTAGTTGAAATAATGAACGACTTTTAATTTCGGATTGCGGATTTCGGATTGATGGCTACCTAACATCTGCGATGTAAAATTTTCTGCGGTTTTTCTGCGTATTCTGCGCAATTCTGCGGGAAACAAATTTGAGTGCCAAAAAAAGGACTAATTTCACCCCGTGCGTACAGAAATCCAGCTTGACGATAAAATATTAGAGATTTTCACCTATGGAAATGGTCAGAAGAAAATGATCATATTCCATGGATTTGACAACGAAGCCACTGAATTCGAGCCACTAAGTAATGAACTTCCGGACTACACGCTAATTTCTGTGAATTTGTTTTTTCATGGGTCCAGCAAAGCTTCAATGAAATCGGTTGAGACCGGATTAGACGTTGAGCAATTCAAAGACATTCACAAAATGTTAATGGACAAATTCCCCGCAGAGAAATATGATGTTATGGGATTCAGTCTGGGTGGAAGAGTGGCGCTTACGCTTTATCAGTTCATGTCAGAACGGATTGATCGTTTGATCTTACTTGCACCCGACGGATTGAAACCGACAACGATGTATCGTTTTGTGACAAGAAATTATTTCGGCAAAAAACTTTTTGAAAGAGTGATCAAAGATCCGCATCGTTTGATTGCATTTGGAAATGGATTAAAGAAAATAAAATTACTTGATGAAAAGAAGATCCGGTTTTTGAAATATTCATTAGAGAATCAGTTGCGTCGGGATAAAGTTTACAATGGCTGGATGATCTATCGTTATATAATTCCTGATCTTTCAGAAGTGAAGAAGATTATTGCAAACAACACAAAGGTCGATCTCTTCTTCGGAAAGCATGATGTTTTAATGCCGCCCTCACTTGGACAAAAATTCAAATCGGGTTTAGGGAAAAATTGTACTGTGCATGTTTTGCCGACGGGGCATCAGTTGATCTCTGAGAAAAATCTTGCAGCGATTGCGGAGTTGATCAAATATTGAAGTATAAATACGGATTTAAAATCTGCGGTTTTTCTGCGTATTCTGCGCAATTCTGCGGGAAAGAAATCACGCTTATTATTTCCCGCAGAATTGCGCAGAATACGCAGAAAAACCGCAGAAAAAAAAACGATGCTGACCACAAGAGCCGGCATCGTTCAACAAAAATAGGTATAGAGAATTATTTATTGTTCTTTTCGCTGGAAACAGTAAGTTTCTTACGTCCTCTTCTGCGACGTGCAGATAAGATTCTACGTCCGTTAGCTGTGGCCATACGGGCACGGAAACCATGTTTATTTTTTCTTCTTCGGGTCGAAGGTTGGAATGTCCTTTTCATATTATTCAGTATTTACTCTAAAAACAGGACGGCAAAGGTAAGATTTATTTTATATGCACCAAACAATTGAATTATTTTTCATCCAAAATAACAATAAAAATTTTCAACACTTAGAACATTAAAATTTAACACAAGAACACAGATAAGAAGACGTTTCACTTCAGTGCTCTTGTGCTAAAAACTTAGTGACCTTAGTGTTTTATTTTTTATTATAAAATTGAAAATCAGTAAGTTATATAAACAATCTTCTTCGTTTCAAAAAACTCATCCTTAAACCAATTGCTAATTTCGAACTCATCCGCCGAACGCCCGGAATCCTTGATCTCCTGCGCTAAATCCCCGCCTTTCAACAAGATCCAGCCATTCTGAAGGTCATTATTACCGCCTTTTTTGATTAGTTTGGAAGTCCAATGTACAATATCTTTTATCGGCGCCACTGCCCTGCTGACAACAAAATCGACTTTCATATTAAGATCTTCTGCCCTGTTCTTTTCTGCAGAAACATTGGTCAGTCCGATACCTTTAACAACTTCGTTAACGACCGTGATCTTTTTGCCAATTGAATCGACCAGATAAAACCTGACTTCAGGAAAAAGTATTGCTAAAGGGAATCCCCGGAAAGCCACCGCCGGTTCCAACATCCAGAACAGAAGTACCGGGTTTTAATGAAATCAGTTTTGCAATTGCCAGAGAATGCAGAATATGATGAGTATAAAACGCATCCATATCCTTCCTCGAAATAACATTAACCTTTCATTCCAGTTACTGATAAATACTTTCAATGCTGTTCAAACTGGTTAGATTGATTTGGGGTTAGCTTGGGAAATTGTTCGAAATTACCTTAAGCAAAAATAATTTTTGTTTTCAATGCTGAAAACCTTAATGAATCAAAAGTGATTTTTTTAGGTACTGAAGTCAAGTGAAAAGCAAAAATCGTAATCCAATTCAATTGAAAATTAGGGATCAAATTTTCCCTTTCTGGTTTTTCTATGATAGCGCGATGATTTTTACTCATATTTTTAGTAGTCCGAGACTCGTTATTCGAAATAAGAGTCTCGAACGACAAGTTCAAATCTGCTCCTCCTGATTCTTCAGGATCTGATACAAAAACTCCCGTGCTCTGAAAAGCTGGGCCTTTACGGTACCCAGAGGAAGTTTTAATTCGTCAGCGATCTCTTCGTAAGAACGTTCCTGGAAATATCTTAATTCAACTAATCGTTTGTAACGTGGTTTCAACTTTTCAACTACATCGCGCATCAGGATTGCTTTCTGCTTCTTGATCATCTTCTCTTCCGGATCAAGCATAGGAGATTTTATTTCAAATTGCATTTCCTGTCCGCTGTCATTCTCCATATTCTTATCGATAGAGAAAGTGAATTTTCTTTTACGACGAATGAAATCGATACAGTTATTGGTAGCGATCTTGAACAGCCATGTGCTGAATGCAAAATCAGGTGTATACTGATGAAGATTTTTGAAAGCCTTTCCAAATGCTTCGATAGTAAGATCGTCGGCATCATCACGGTTGTTTACCATCTTCAACAGCATGAAGTAAATCGAATCTTTATAGCGCTGCATTAATTCCGCATAAGCTTTTTGATCGCCTTTAACGGCCATCTGGACTAGTTTATAGTCGATCTGTGCTTTCTCGGAGAGATTTGGGTTTACTTCCATGTTTTTTGTTTTGTGAAGACGTTAGCAATATAAAAGAGAGGCTGCAATACAATATGAACGATCTCTAGAAGTGGAAACGACCAGAGAAGATCATTTTCTTTTAGACGCTTAGAGCATGAGTATACAATTGGTAATCGTAAGAGTAACATTCCTGCGTACAAAGATAAAAGTAATTTCCACTCGAAACGCAGTATTAACAAGGCAATCAGCAACATATAGAAGAGTAAAGAACTGCAAGAATTCATGAATAAAAAGAACTTATGAGAGCCTTTATAATGCCCTGCTGTACTCATGTGCCGTTTTTTTTGTGAAAACCAATCACCAAAAGTTTTTTTCGCTTCTGAAAAAGTGAAAGATTCAGGGTCTAATTCCACAGAAGTATTCTGAGAAGTTGCATTTTCATTGATGAAAAGATCATCATCTCCCGATAAAATGTGGTTATGTTTTGCAAATCCTTTTGTTCTGAAGAAGAGATCTTTCTTATAAGCCAGATTCCTTCCTACACCCATTTATGGATTTTTACCAAGTGCAGCAGAGAGATACTGCATGGCAATGTAAAATGTATCGTAGCGAATCAGCTTATTTAAAAATCCGGATTCCTTCTGATAAGGTCCGTATCCTAAAATGATCTCTGTATTTCTTGCAAAGTGACGTTGCATGAGCGACAACCAATTCTTACTTGCAGGTATACAATCTGCATCTGTGAATAACAAGTATTCATTCTTCGCAGCCTTGATTCCTAATGTAAGCGCAAACTTTTTACCATGTCTGTACTTTTCCTGTTCTTTAAGTGTAACGATTTTCAGACCGGAGTATTGCGATGTCAACGACTCCAGATATTCATCGGTTTCATCCCATGAACAATCATTCACAACGATCACTTCAAAATCAGGATAAGCTTGTTCTAAAACAGCAGGTAAATATTTTCTCAACCGTATTACTTCGTTCTTTGCACATATAATTACTGATACTGGATGCGGTCCACCCGTTACCTGATCATACTTATAAAAAGCTAGTCGACGGAAAAATATCCAGTAGTAAACAAGCTGAATAACAGCCGTTACCACTAATAAAATAAAAAGTACGCCCGTAAGGTCGTTAGTAAGGTGTGTCATGCAGAATTTAAAGAATCCGGTAAAGAATTGCGATTCCTACAAATGTAAAAGTGCCGTTCATATCAAAGTGTTTATATTTGGCGAGATATTAACGTAAGATTGTTAATCAGAAATGAAATTTAAACTCTTGAAATCGGACGAGCAAACCAAAGCCCGCGCCGGTGAAATTACAACTGATCACGGAAAAATTCATACTCCGATCTTCATGCCTGTCGGAACCGGAGGTACGGTGAAAGCTGTGCATCAGCATGAACTCAAGGAAGATATAAAAGCACAGATCATCTTAGGTAACACTTATCACCTGTTTCTCCGACCGGGTTTGGATGTATTGCAAAAGGCCGGTGGATTGCATAAGTTCATCAATTGGGACCGTCCGATTCTGACTGATAGTGGCGGGTATCAGGTCTATTCTCTGGCCGACCGCCGGAAGATCAAGGAAGAAGGGGTGTCGTTTTCCAGTCATATCGATGGTTCAAAGCTTTTCTTTTCACCTGAATATGCCATGGACATACAAAGAGTGATTGGAGCAGATATCATCATGGCTTTTGATGAATGTACTCCATATCCGTGCGATCATCGATATGCAAAGAAAAGTATGGAGATGACACATCGTTGGTTGAAGAGATGTTGCGATCATGTAGATAAAACAGAGCCTTTGTATGGCCATAAGCAAACATTGTTTCCCATCGTTCAGGGAAGTGTTTACAAAGACCTTCGGTTGCAGTCAGCTGAATTCATTGCAGCGCAGGGGCGAGATGGAAATGCCATCGGTGGACTTTCTGTTGGTGAGCCTGCAGAGATGATGTACGAAATGACAGAATCAGTCTGCGCGATATTACCTGAAGACAAACCGCGTTACCTGATGGGTGTTGGAACTCCAATTAACATCCTTGAAAGCATTGCACTTGGAATTGATATGTTTGATTGTGTTATGCCAACAAGAAATGCACGTAATGGTACGTTATTCACGCAGAATGGAATCATGAATATGCGAAATGAAAAATGGAAAGACGACAATTCACCATTAGATGAATCCGGAACTTCATATGTTGATTCTTATTATTCAAAAGCATATGTTCGCCATTTAGTAATCAGTAAAGAAATTCTTGCAGCACAAATATGCACACTTCACAATCTTGCTTTCTATCTTTGGCTTGTTACGGAAGCAAGAACAAAGATACTGGAAGGAACGTTTCTTTCATGGAAGAATGAGATGGTTTCGAAGCTTGGCAGGAAAATGTAGTATTCAATGAAAAGTGAAAAATTTCGGAATGCGGAATGCGGATTTCGGATTGGTTGGAATGCTTAGACTAAGTACCAGATTATCTACAACGACATTCGATTCACGATTACGATTCACGAAAAACGAAAATAAAAGTAACCACTTACCAATTTGAAAATACTAGACAAATACATAATAAAAAAATTCCTCGGAACGTTTTTCTTTTCGCTGGCATTGATCATTGTGATTGCGGTGATCTTTGACATATCGGAGAAGCTGGATGATTTTATTGAACGCAAGGCACCTTTTCATGCAATTGTGTTCGACTACTATTTTAATTTCATTCCATATTTCGCAAATTTGTTTGCGCCTTTGTTTGTCTTTATATCCGTTATCTTTTTTACGGCAAAAATGGCCGCCAATACAGAGATCGTTGCAATCCTCAACAGCGGAATAAGTTTCCGGAGATTACTCTTCCCCTACTTCATTGCTGCCACTTTTCTAGCTTCCTTGTCATTTTATTTCAACGGCTGGGTAATTCCACATTCAAATAAAATAAAACTTGAATTTGAAAATCAGTATATAAAAAATCCCGTAGAGTTCAAGGACAGAAATCTGCACCGGCAGATCAGTCCGGGTGTATTCATGTACCTGGAAGGTTATAACAATGCAGAAAATGTCGGTTATCGTTTTTCTCTCGAACGAATTGAAAACGGAAAACGAAACTGGTTTCTGAATTCAGACCGGATCGTTTGGGACAGCACAACATCAAAGTGGAGAATTGAGAATTACTATATCCGGACGATCGATGGTTTCCGTGAATCTTTGCGAAGCGGAAAAAGAATGGATACAGTACTTTCGATCAAGCCAACGGATTTCAAACGCAGGTTGAATATTATCGATGCAATGGATACTCCAACGTTAAACCGGTTTATCAAAGAAGAAAATGATCAAGGTTCTCAAAATGTAAGCACCTATATGATTGAAAAGTACAGACGGATCGCCGTTCCTTTTTCGACTTTTATCCTTATGCTGATCGGTGTTTCGCTTTCAAGTAAAAAAGTCAGAGGTGGAATTGGTGTTCAGTTGGGCTTCGGAATTTTTCTGAGCTTTACCTACATTCTCTTTCAACAATTCAGTAATACATTTGCGATTAATGGATCCATTCCGCCATTGATCGCTGTCTGGATTCCGAATTTTATTTATGCGATTATTGCAGTTTATCTAATGAAGATCGCGCCTAAATAATTCTGATTGAGTCAGCGGGAAAAATTAAACAATTTTTATTTCCCGCAGAGTGCGAAGAACACGCAGAAAAGCCGCAGAGATCTCTTCGAGATTAAATAATCTTTGATTAATTAACTTATACAATCACTATTTAATAATAAATTATAAATTAATATTTTTGTTTAATTCCGCAGGAATTTCTGCGGTTTTTCTGCGTATTCTGCGCAACTCTGCGGGAAATATTATGCTGTATTTACTTCCCGCAGAGTACCGCAGATTTTCGCAGAAATTATTCTACAATGACCTTAACTACTTTCTTAGCAATCGGTGTCGAGATCTTACACAGATAAACTCCACTCTTCACTCCTTCGACAGAAAATGAAATATGTTTAACACCTTTCTGAATTGTCTCACTCAAAATTGACTTTACCAATTTACCTTTGAGAGAATACAATGCAACTTCACAATTCGTAGTATTAGGTACAGAGAAATCAATATTCAGAATTTTAGAAACAGGATTCGGATAAACAATAAGATTATTGATATTATTGTTTACTTCAATTTCGCGAACATCAGAATTAGTTTTATCAACTAAAACTTCATAGACAGTTGCACTTGGACGACTCATTCCAAAGGGATCCAGATTCGCAATATTCGGAGCATCACTTTGGATTCCACCTATAATATATCCTACTCTTTGGTTACCGCTGATTGAATTGAGATCAAGGATCCCACCTTCCAGATATCTTACACTACTATCAGGAATAAAAAATGAATTTGTTCCCAGATATCCCGGCATAGATTCCGCCATTTGATATTCTGTTAATCCACCGACATTATCGCGGGTAACTTTACTTATAGACTGAATGAAAGGCACAAGTGTATCCTGAATAAGCACATTTGTTGCAGTGTCTAATGTATACAAACTCATTCCTCCAAAAAACAGTGTATGCATATAATTATTGATGGAATCATATACCGGCAATGTCGCAGTTGTGTACTGATTCAGATTTTCATTGAAAGAAGATTGATGCTGAACATTCGTTGAAGTGATATCGATGGGTGTCAGAAAAGGCTGGTTTGCATTTTTCTGAAACACTCCGCCAAATGCTGTCATTCCAAATTCACCGGAAGGATAAATTTGCGGCACCAGATTGTAATCGCGACGGTGGAAAATATTTGTGTCCTGAATAGCAGTATAATTTGAGATAGACAAATTCACTCCATCGTCATTGATATTAAACTTACGGATCTCATGCGTATATCTCTGAACGAACGGACTGATCTGCGGAGTTTCAGCATAAGCACCATGGAAATAGTGTCCAAAGACAAGATAGTATGTTGAATCAATTTTCTCAAGTTCACCGCCCGACACAGCAAGATTAGTATCCAGCAATTGACGGAAACATGTATTTATCGAACTTCCTCCTGAAACATTTGAGATCAGACAATCAAGGTCAATGGAGATCAATGAAGGGAAAGTGGTATATACACCGCTTGAATCTGATTTTCCATAACCACCGATCATATAAAGATGATTGTCCTTCTGATAGGATTGCATATTGGAAGAACCAAGTGCTTCGTATATGATAAATGGAAGTTGTGCAACAGATGCAGCCTGATACGTATCAGTCACAGGGTCTACAACAAAAACAGAATCATTTCTGCCAAATGTAGGGAATGCCTGATTTGCCTGCATGATATGCAAACCATCAATTCTTCCACCAAGAAAGATCCACTTACCATTATGAACAGCAAATGCTCCGCTGTGAATTTTCGGAGCACTTGTTATTGTTGATGGTTGTATGTGAATATCGAATGTCTGCTGTGCGAAATTTGTTTGTAATGAAAGCAAACAAACTACGTATGACAGCACTAATTTAAATTTCATTTGTATCTGAATTTATTTTTACTGAACAACAATTTTTTTAACAAGAATGTTTTCACCTTCAGTTAATCTTACAAAATAAATTCCTGCAGGTAATTTTGTATCGATATCGATTGTGCTCTCCCCTGCTCCGACAACAAATGTTTCCTGCGAAACTGATTGTCCGATATTATTTGTGATAAGCATATTCATACTACGATCTTTTGTACTATAAACCTGAATGTTAAAACTTCCATTCGACGGATTTGGAAATACTGAAATTGTATTCAACCAATTGTTCTCTGAAATTCCAAGACAAAGATCGACACGAACATTTTGTGAACCGGAATAAGTACAACCTGTAGCATCTGTATAAGTATAAGTTATTGTATGAATACCTTCTCCTGCAATAGCGGGATTGAAGCTCGCAAGATTTATTCCCGGTCCTGAAAAAGTTCCACCAAGAACATTTGGTAATAAGAATGCAGTTGAATTATATACACAATAAAGCGTATCCAGACCTGTAAACGAAATATTCAGAGGTGGAACCAGACTAACATAAATTGTATCTCTGTTTACACAAGCGCCATTGATGACTTCAAGAACATAAGTACCATTTTGAAATCCCTGGATTTGTGTTGTATCAGAAGCATATAAAGCCCCATCCAAATACCAGTTTGCAAAATATTCGTCATTCACTATGCCATTCAGAATTACTGAGCCGGCTCCGCAATCGGAAATTGAATCGATTCCATTGGCAATTGCAGCTACTGGAGTACAGTCAGCTGAACTAAAACGGTAAATGTTTCCACCTGATGTTCCACAGTACAATTCACCATTTTTATCCACACCGAAAGAGATCACACTGGCAGCGCCTAAATTTCCAAGGTCTGTATCAGCGAAACCACCGCTTCCATTAGGAACCAGATAATGAATGTTAGACTGGCAATAATCCGTGTAAAAATATTTTCCGTAAAGTTCATTGTATTTTCCACCGCGATAAATATAACCACCGGTTACCGAACATCCTGCTGCATGAGAGTATGTTCTTACCGGAGACCAGTAATCAGCTGCCACACCACAAGTAAGTGACGATGGATATGAAGCAAGACCTTCTCTGCAATTCCATCCAAGGTTTAGATAGTCAGTTGTTCCGGCCGGAATGAAATCGATTTCTTCCTGTGCACCTTGACCGACATCACCTATCCAGAGATCACCGGTCACTTTATCAAAGCTCCATCTCCATGGATTTCTCATTCCGACTGCCCAGATTTCAGGACGACCATTGGAAGTATCATGTGCAAATGGATTAGAAGGAGGAATTGAATAAGTAGAATCTGACGGATCAACGATTATACGTAGCATTTTCCCTAAAAGTGAATCAGTGTTTTGTGCACGATTTCCGGGATCTCCACCGGATCCACCATCACCCGTTCCAATGTATAGATATCCATCCGGACCAAATGCTAAATGTCCGCCATTATGATTTGAATAAGGCTGATAAATGCGAAGCAGAATTTCTTCACTGTTTGGGTCAGCAGAATCAGGTGAACTTGCATAAGTTCTGAATCGTGAAATTCTTGTTTCACCGTTAGGTTTAGCAGTATAGTTTACATAAAAGTATCCTGTGGTAGCATAATCATCAGGGAATGCAAGACCTAAAAGCCCTTGTTCTGAACTCAATTGAACTCGTGTCTGAATGTTTAAAAACGGTCGGGAATACATTATTCCGGAAGTATCCAGAAGCTGGATATTTCCTTTTTGTTCAAGTACAAAGAGACGATCATCGCCACAACTTTTAATATCGACTGGAAGAGCCAATCCTTGAGCAAATTGTGTGAGAGAAATTTGCGCGATACTGACAATTGAAATCAGGCATAAAAATGCCAAGAGTAAAATTCCTTTTTCATAATTAGGGAGGTTGGTTAGAGTCTTCAAAAATAGTAAAATGAACGGGATTTAGAAGCGTTCCTTACTCTTTTACATGGCAATTTTTCTCAAAATTGATTTGTTCCCGACTTAATTTTCATCCATTTACAGGTAATTTGATCAGTGGCATGAAAATGACTCTCTTAAGATATGAAACTTTCAGAATTTTACAAAAAAAATCCACATTTACAGAATAAACGGATGAACGAACTGTTTACATCCGAAATTAAATTTATAGAAGATCAATTTGTGCATGAATTCACCTTTGGAGAAGGTTTAACAGAAGAAATGAAAAAAGATCTTTACAAAATTTTTGGATTCACCTCATTTAAAAATATTTAATCTTCAAGTATTGAGGTGTAAAAATACCATATCGTATAATCAGGTGAAATTTTTACAAAAAAAAACGACAGTCTGTCTGACTATCGTTTGAATTTTTTTTAGTCTGAATAAATCAGAAGATGATCTGAGCCGCAAAAACTGCTAATGCCGAAATTAAAACAGCATCAACAATAAGAAGCATGTACAAACTAGCAGGAACAGGATCAGCCTGTATGCTATTCATGGTCTGCTCGTCTTCTTGCATGTGATTGTAGCTTCCTACAGGTTCATTTTTCATTCTCGTGGGGTTTGATGCATAATACGACATTGTATAGCGATATGCTTTGAAGATTCTGGTCATTCTATGATGATGTAAGATTTTACTATAATTTGCATGACATGATCTGAAATACAAAAAAATAACTCACTTTCATAAACGAAATACGTTGAAATAAAGTGTAAGGATTTAAAGGAAATTTATTTTCTTCACATTTCCTCCAAAAAAAATTAAATTGACAGAATGATTCTTACTGATAATATCCTCCTTATTGAACCGATTGGATTTGTTTATAATCCCGAAACGGCTGCTGACAACCGGTTTCAAATTGAGAAGAAAATAAATAACGTTCAAGGTCAATTTAATAATTTCAAATCTACTTTAGTAAACGCCGGAGTAAGAGTACATGTACTTCGTCCACCCGACGAAACAACACCCGATGCACTATATCCGAACAATTGGTTCTCCACATTTCCACCGAATCGTTTGATGATTTATCCAATGATGGCTTTAAACCGTCGTGGAGAAAAACGGATAGAATTTATAGAGTATTTAAAACAAAATTATTCAAACATTGCTGATCTTTCCTATCTTGAAAATTCAAATATATTTTTAGAAGGGACGGGAAGTCTGGTCCTCGATCACACTTTGAAATTTGCTTATGCATGCATTTCACAACGAACAAATGTAGCTGCGATTGAGAAATGGAAACAAGAAACAAGCTATGAAGTATTTCAATTTACTGCAAATGACGAAAACGGATTTCCAATCTATCACACCAATGTTATTTTGACTCTTGCAAATAATTTTGCTATTCTTTGTTCAGATGCAATTATAAATTCAGATAAAAGCCGGATAGAAGATCATTTAAGATCTACAGGACGAGAAATCATTTCAATCTCATTTGAACAAACAAAAAAATTCTGCGGAAATTGTCTGGCCTTAAAGAACAGTTCGAATGAACAATTAATTATAATGTCCAATCAGGCAAAAGCCGGCTTCA
This sequence comes from Bacteroidota bacterium, assembly GCA_016711505.1. NCBI lineage: Bacteria > Pseudomonadati > Bacteroidota > Bacteroidota bacterium. The sequence goes on from JADJSV010000008.1 coordinate 21,961, forward strand.
ATAAAAATCAGCTGAATCAGATTGAAAAATACGCCAAAATCATTTCTTCAGACATATCAGAAATTGAAACTATTGGTGGTGGTGGTGTAAGGTGTATGATAGCTGAACTTTTCTAGAACTAAAAACGAATAAGAGGCTCTATATTTAATTGACGGAGTTACCTTTCCAAATCATCATCATTAGTTATTAGTTATTATTATCAATTATTTAAGTTTCCCATTCAACTCCTTCACATCCTTATCCTTGAAAAAATACGCCATCCCACTATAATCACTATATAAATATTCTCCTGTAGCGCTATTGATGATTGTAATGATCTTATCTGATGATGGCATGTACACCTTCATGTAATAAAATGGTATTTCTGAATTAAGAATTTTTTCAGAAAGATCTCCGGGAGAAATCATTTCAATCTTCTTACCTTTATATTCTGTAAAAGGATCTTCTTTTGCTCTTCTATCATATTGATCTTTTACATCGGAACTAACATATAAGGTCTGTGAATTTAATTTTGAAATATTCTCCTTATCAACTTCACTTTCAAATCTCCATCTTGGCTTATTTGCTTCCAAATGCCTGTTGATCTCCTGCAGATAATTTTTAAGATATCCCCAACTCCATTCTTTTACAATTGTATCTGTCTTACAAATGTATTCAAAAGCATCCAGGCTTACCCGCTGTTGCAACTCCTTTGACATTCTCCAATGTGTTCCCAGATTGATATAGGCAAGTACATCTTCATTCAACAATTGGGGCTTTTCCTTTTTCAGGTTTCTCCACAATTGAATACTGAGAGAAGAGTATTGAGCGTATTTACCAAACAGATCAGAATTTGATGTGTAATCGGAACTACTGTTATAATTCCTCAGACCAAAAAAGATAGCATTTTCATTTTCAGTCATAGTCTTATATTTGTCAAAGTCGATCACTTGAAATTTATTAAATGTCCAGACTTGCTTTAACATATTTTCAATTGCAGTCTGATTTTCTTTATCCCCTTCTCTGATCACAAAATAAGTGGTCAATGTTTTATACAGTTCAATATCTTTATTTTTAAAACTGGTAGGTTTTATTGCACCCGGATTACCGATATTTATTTGTGCCTTCCCGGTCAAATAAATTGATATCAATGCTGACAATAAAAGAATTTTTCTCATTTTATATCGAATTAAGTAGGCAAGGTAATAATTATGGAATTCTTTCAAAATAATTTTATATTTACACTATGAAAAAGTTACTTTATATATTCTTGATTTCCCATATTACATTACAGGCCTCAGCTCAGACTGACTGGTCGACACGCGTGGCAAATATTATTTATTCAAAATGCAGTAGTTGTCATAATGCGAATGGCATCGCTCCATTCTCACTAATGAGTTACACTGATGCAACTGACAACGCTTCAGATATACTTGATGCTGTTCAGGATCACAGTATGCCACCATGGCCGCCTGATCCGGCATACAATCGTCTTGCTCACGAACGGGTTTTAACAGATCAGGAAATTGCTGACATTGCCGACTGGGTTAACAATGGGACTTTGTTAGGAGATACCTCTCTTGAACCTGATGCACCGGTGTTTTCAAGTAGTGGGGAAATAGGTTCTCCTGATCTTGTGTTGTCTGCACCTTTGTATACTGTGAACACTACTGATGATCTTTATCGTTGCTTCGTAATTCCTACCGGTCAATCAACATTAAAATACATAAACGGTCTGGAAGCAATTCCGGGAGACCGTTCAATTGTCCATCACATTCTTATTTATTCAGATACTTCTGCTACTCCGCTTCAACTCGATGCTGCAGACCCGGATCCGGGTTACACTAATTTTGGTGGAACGGGTTCGAATACTTCGCAGTTGATTGGAATCTGGGTCCCCGGACAAAGTGCATATTTTACACCGACAGGAATGGGAATTAAATTACTTCCTAATGCAAATGTCATTCTGCAGGTTCATTATCCGGGTGGTATTTCAAATCGTATGGACAGTACAAAGATCAATCTTAAGTTAAGCTCTAACCTGCAACGCGAAATTGCAATTGAAGCGCCGCTGAACCATTATTTCCTGGATAATGGACCATTGATTTTACCTCCAAACCAGACGAGAACATTTGACGCGCATTATACCTTAGGTTATGATATTTCTACTTTGGCAATTGGTCCGCACATGCATTTGCTTGGAAGAAGTATTCGTTCATATGGTGTAACTCCATTGAACGATACAATTCCATTCATCGATATTCCTGAATGGGATTTCCACTGGCAAGGGCTTTATTCATTTCCGCGAGTTTTAAAAATTCCGGTAGGTTCGGTCATCTATTCTTCGGCCTTCTATGATAATACAACAGCAAATCCTGAAAATCCAAACGATCCGCCGGCTTGGGTTTATTTAGGTGAAGGGACAACTGATGAAATGATGCTAGTCTATTTTGCATATACATTGTATTTCCCCGGTGATGAAAATATTATTATCGATTCATCGGTAACCACAGGAATTAATCAGCCGATAACAAGTACTATAATAACAACTTGTCAATTATATGATCCAGCGCCCAATCCTGCTGTCGACAAGGTCACAGTACAATATTTTATCCCCACACTTGCAAAACATCAACTGGAATTATTTGATGTAACAGGAAAACTATGCAGATCATTGAAATCTGCAAGTGAACAAGGATTGATCACTCAGCAATTTGATATCAGTGATCTGCCTTCAGGGAATTATTTTCTGACATTAAGTTCAGATGGAATTCAAAGAACGAAGAAAATTATCAGACAATAATCTTTATGTCATATCTGAAGAATCTGATCGATGATAAACATAGTGCACTTCAGATGAAAAAAATCGTGCGCTATGTTGGGAAAAATCAACTCCACTTCGATGAACTACTGAAGATTACATTAGGGAAAGATGAACGTCTGGCACAAAGAGCCTCGTGGCCGATTGGATATTGCATTGAACTATATCCTGAATTAGCGAACAAGCATTTAAAGCGGATCATCAGTCATCTCCCTGTGAGATCACATCCTGCAATTCAGAGAAATCTGGCAAAGCTTCTGATGTTTGCAGAAGTTCCGGAAAAACTTGAATCGCTGTTAGTGGATAATTGCTTTCTGATTTTAAATTCAAATGATTCACCAATTGCAAATCGGGCTTATGCCGCTTATGCGATTGAAAAGATCTGCCGGAAATATCCGGAACTGTATTCTGAACTGAAAGAAAGTTTAAAAACACATTCAGAAGTTGCTTCACCGGGCATGTTGGCAGCACTTCGAAAAATTGAAACATTTGAGAGAAAATATTCTAAGAATAAAAAAGAGCTCCATAATATTTAAATTATGGAGCTCTTTTATTTCAAATTAGATTATATTTTATTGTACAACTATTTTCTTAATAATCTTATTTGCTGAAGAATTCACGCTGAGAAAATAAATTCCTGCTGATAAATCTGGTTCAATATTTATTACATCTGAAGAATTCACGTTTCGTTTTTGTGAAAACGTTATTCTTCCGGAAGCATCCTGTATATTGATTAAAATATTTCCGGTTAATCCGGGAAGATGAAGGTTAAACGAAGAATGAGAAGGATTTGGAGAGATTTCAATTTTATCAGATAACCAATCTTCAATTCCACCAATGAAATCAACACAACTTGTCATTTCTGAAATCACCATTGCACTATTGATTGGTGATACAGCAGTGGAAAATGCAGAGTAAGAAATAACAGTGATCGAAATCGGATCTTGTGTCGTTGTTCCGAAGTTTATACTTACTGATGGATTTATTGAAGTACAAAGATCTGCATTCCCAAGTGAGTCAGATTTTATAATTCCAACGTGTGGATTGGTAATAGTAGTTGTTCTGACACCGATCAAAGGTCCATTCCCAAGAATGAAAAACCCATGGTCATCCGCTTCTTCAATATCATGTGAACTATTTGTAATATATTGTGACCAGTTAAAGCCTCCTGTAGAATCAATACAAACGATTGATGATTGCGAAGCAAATCCTCTGTTACCTGTTGCAAAAACTAAATTACCATCCTGGAGCAGCTTCATTTTCGAAGAAACTGTATTCAAAATATTCATGCCAGGTACTGCTCCGCTTATAGTTTCTCTCCAGTAATCATTTCCACTAAAATTTGTTTTGATAATAGCATGTTCATTTCCGGTACTATAATATGAAATGATCCCATCCTGAGTAATAACCAGATCGTTTCCAACAAAAACAGAAGGCGTAACTGTATTATATTTGTTTGCCCATTCTACAATTCCTGTTGATGATAATTTCAGCAATAATCCATTTCCATTGAAAGGCGGATAATCTTCAACGTAACCAATTACTGCATAACCACCATCAGGAGTTTGCTTTACTGAATTCCCATAATTGGAATTGTTACCGCCTTGATACACTTTCAACCACTCCACATCTCCTAATGAATCGAGTTTCGATACGAGGATTCTGTTGTGTGGTGGACTTATGTAACCTTCATTACCGGTTAAAATAAATCCGCCGTCATCAGTTGGTGAAATTGCAAATGCTTCCTGATGTTCAGGCAGACTAATTATTTTAGACCAGATCAAATTTCCTGACTGCCCAATCTTTGTGATTTGAATATCAAGATTTGTTGCAAGAATATCATACGCTTTTCCTGCCATAACGTAACAGGAGTCTGTCGTTCTGACGACAGCATTAACAGATTCATTCTGTCCAAAGCCAAACGAATTTGCCCAGACCACATTTCCTAAGGAATCAATTTTCATTACTGAAGAAGTATAATTGTAAATTCCGGTGACGATCAAACCGCCATCAAAAGACTTTACCATTCCATCAGCTGAAAAATAATTTGTATTATCAAAATAGATCTTTGAAAATTTACTTTGCTGAGCAAATGAAATCTGAAATAAAATTAATAGTGTTACCAGAGTAGAGATTTTTTTCATAGGCATTCAGAGTTAGAGTTTAATCAAATATAATAATTTTTAAGGTTGCTTTTAAACAGAAACAAAAAATGACAATCCGCCAATTAAGCGATCTGAAATTCAATTGAACTAATATTGATACAAGTATAAAAAGCAGGAATGGTTTACGTCATCATAAATTTCATTAAAATTAATTCAACATTAAATTCAAAATAAATTATCGCTGATGTCATTAGATAATACAAATACCTTGTAATATCATAAAAATTAGAAGATTATACCACTGCATGACCCTAGTTTTCAGGCCAAAATTGGCTATATTTGCCACAAATATTTTGATTGCCTGAAAAAATGAATAAAATAGAAGTCTACCACCCTAAAAATAAAATCAGAATTGTTACTGCAGCATCTTTGTTCGATGGACATGATGCAGCGATCAATATCATGCGCCGGATCATTCAATCGAGTGGTGCGGAAGTGATCCATCTTGGTCACGACAGAAGTGTGCTTGATGTTGTGGATTGTGCAATACAGGAAGATGTTCAGGCAATTGCTATGACATCATATCAGGGTGGGCACGTTGAATATTTCAAATACATGCATGATCTTTTGAAAGAAAAAGGTTGTGGACATATAAAAATTTTCGGTGGTGGTGGTGGAGTAATTCTTCCGGAAGAAATTAAAGAACTTCAGGAATACGGAATTACCAGAATTTATTCTCCTGATGATGGCCGTTCTATGGGCTTGCAGGGAATGATCAATGATATGTTGCAAAAATGTGATTTCCCAACGGGAATGAACATGAATGGAGAAGTTGACCATTTGACTAAGAAAAATCCAAAGGCAATTGCTAAATTAATTTCCTGCGCTGAGAATAACGAAAAGGAATTTGCTGAGATCCGCAAAAAAATTCATTCTATCACTGAAACAAAAACGATTGCACAAGTTCCCGTTCTGGGAATTACCGGAACCGGTGGTGCAGGGAAATCATCATTGGTTGATGAACTGGTTCGTCGCTTTCTGATCGACTTCAAGGATAAAAATATTGCTATAGTTTCTGTTGATCCATCGAAAAGAAAAACCGGTGGCGCTTTACTTGGTGACAGAATTCGCATGAATTCTATTTCCAATCCAAGAGTTTATATGCGCTCATTGGCAACGCGTCAATCTAATCTTGCCTTGTCGAAATATGTGAAAGATGCAGTTGATGTTTTGAAAGCTGCTGCGTATGACCTGATCATTCTCGAAACTTCAGGGATCGGACAAAGCGATACAGAGATCATGGATCATTCCGACCTTGCATTGTATGTTATGACACCTGAATATGGTGCTGCAACACAATTAGAAAAAATCGACATGCTTGATTTTGCTGATGTGATTGCATTAAATAAATTCGACAAACGAGGAGCACTCGATGCATTGCGCGATGTAAAAAAACAATTCAAACGCAATCATCAGCTTTGGGAAACCAACGACGATGAGCTTCCAGTTTATGGAACTATAGCATCGCAATTCAATGATCCGGGAATGAACCGGCTTTATCGTTCAATCATTGACAGATTGAATGAAAAAGTAAAGATCGATCTTCAATCTCATTTCGAGATCACCGGAGAGATGTCAGAAAAAATTTACATCATCCCTCCTGCCCGTACTCGCTACCTAAGTGAAATTTCTGAGACTGTTCGGAAATATGCACAATGGACAATTGATCAGGGAAGTGTTGCACAAAAATTATTCGGCATCAGAAAGTCAATAGATGCTTTGAAAGAATCAAAGTTTGAAGACAAAGACAGAATGATCAAACAACTTGAAGAATTTTATTTACAGGTTGCATTGGATCTTGATGGAAAAAACAGAAAGATCATTGAAGACTGGCCGGGAAAAGTACAGAAATACAGAGATGAATTTTACGTTTACCAGGTTCGTGAAAAAGACATTAAAGTAAAAACATATACAGAATCACTTTCACATACACACATACCAAAAGTTGCAACTCCTAAGTTTGAAGCCTGGGGAGAAATTCTGAAATGGAATCTGCAGGAAAATTTCCCGGGTGAATTTCCATATACTGCCGGAGTATATCCTTTCAAACGTAGCGAAGAAGATCCGACAAGAATGTTTGCCGGTGAAGGAGGTCCTGAAAGAACGAATCGTCGTTTTCATTACGTGAGCAAAGGCATGCCGGCAAAACGGTTGTCGACAGCATTTGATTCTGTAACACTATATGGTCAGGATCCGGATTACCGTCCTGATATATACGGCAAGATCGGTAACAGTGGTGTTTCTATCTGTTGTCTGGATGATGCAAAAAAATTATACAGTGGCTTTGATCTTGCAGATACAAAAACATCTGTATCAATGACCATCAATGGTCCAGCTTCAATCATTACCGGATTTTTTATGAATGCAGCAATTGATCAGCAATGTGAAAAATACATTGTTGAGCATGGATTAACGGATACAGTGAAAGCTAAGATCGATGAGATCTTTAAAGTAAAAGGTACAAAGCAACCAGTTTATCAAGGCCCATTACCTGAAGGAAATGACGGACTTGGATTAATGTTGTTAGGAGTTACAGGTGATCAGGTTTTACCACAGGATATTTATCAGAAAATAAAAACACATACTCTACAAGTTGTAAGAGGAACGGTTCAGGCTGATATTTTGAAAGAAGATCAGGCTCAGAACACTTGCATCTTCTCTACTGAATTTTCATTGCGTTTGATGGGCGATGTACAGCAATATTTCATTGACAAAAAAGTACGGAATTTTTATTCAGTTTCTATTTCCGGATATCATATTGCTGAAGCAGGAGCAAATCCAATTACTCAACTTGCATTGACGTTATCAAATGGATTCACATACGTTGAATACTATTTATCACGTGGAATGGACATCAACAAATTCGCTCCTAACTTAAGTTTCTTCTTCAGCAACGGAATTGATCCTGAATATGCAGTGATCGGAAGAGTGGCAAGAAAGATCTGGGCGAAAGCGATGAAGTTAAAATACAATGCAGATGAGAGATCGCAGATGTTGAAATATCACATTCAGACATCAGGCAGATCGTTACATGCGCAGGAAATTGATTTTAATGATATCCGTACAACACTGCAGGCACTTTATGCAATCTATGATAATTGTAATTCGTTGCATACAAATGCATACGATGAAGCCATTACTACACCGACTGAAGAAAGTGTTCGGAGAGCAATGGCAATTCAGTTGATCATTAACCGCGAATTAGGATTGGCAAAAAATGAAAATCCAACTCAGGGTTCATTTATCATCGAAGAATTAACAGACCTTGTTGAAGAAGCAGTCATGCTTGAATTTGATCGCATCACAGAACGAGGCGGAGTGTTAGGCGCAATGGAAACAATGTACCAACGCGGAAAGATCCAGGAAGAAAGTCTGTATTATGAAACACTGAAACACAATGGCGAATTCCCGATCATTGGTGTAAATACATTTTTGTCGAGCAAAGGTTCACCTACAGTAGTTCCGCGTGAAGTCATCCGTGCTACTTCAGAAGAAAAAGAATATCAGATCAACATGCTGAATGAACTTCACAAAAGACATGCTGACAAGAAGGATGAATTATTGCGTAAATTACAATTGAGCGCTGTTCAGAATAAGAATTTGTTTGAGGATCTGATGGAAGCTGCAAAGTATCTTTCGCTTGGACAGATTACCGGAGCGCTGTTTGAAGTGGGTGGCCAATACAGAAGAAATATGTAATAATTTTTTTTGCACGGCCCTTAAGGGCCGTGCAAAAAAAATTAATTTGAAATAGATTTTAAATATAAAATAATATTTCCTTTATACTTTTCATTTAATATTTTTCTCATCTCCTCTTTCTGCGAATCATACCTCACAAAATTCATAAAGTATGCATTGTTAGGTTTGCGCTTTTCAAAAAGTGAAGCGTACCTTTTTTTATTATGGAATGAAACTGTGTCTAATGAGGAAACTATTTCTTCAATCATATATGACTTCAGTGAATCTTTTACAGCAGTATTCAGTCCATCAAAGGTTTTGTATAGCGAATCAAGTTTAGTCCTCGCAAGAAGCATCTGATTACTGAAAAGATCGTAATCATTTTTCCGGTTAACATAATCTTTTGCCTGCTGTGAATTTTCTCCAAAATGTGAATTCAGAAAACGTATGGCTCCCTCCTCACCTATCATACTGGCAAGATTTTCATTCAGGTCTACATTACTTTTCAGGTATACAGTTGCATGCGTCATTTCATGAATGATGAGTTCGGCTAATTGTCCATCGCTTCGATAAAGCATATTCGAAAGAATCGGATCATTGAACCAGCCGAGTGTGCTCCATGCACTGACTTCTCCGTAATCTGTATCATACCCTTGTAGCTGAAGGAGTGAATCTTCATATGCACCTTTCGCATAGTCAAAAAATCCTTTATATGATACACTTCCCAAAAACGGAAATTTCCATTGGTACGCATTTAACTTGTAACGATCCGATGCAGTTATCACCCATAGAATTGGCTTGTTCTTCTGATCATACAAAGTAGTATAGTTTTCAGAACGTTTTAATCCAAGTGAATCAGATGCATACTTTGCAATCACATCTATAAATCGGATCTTTGCTTTCAGCGAATCAGGGATTTCTTTATCATTCAATACTTCTGTCAACGGACGCGAATTATTGATGATGTGCATCTGGCCTTTTAACTGATTCCAGCCGTATGTTACTAATGAAAAATTAAAAAGACCCCAGACAATCAGACAAGTCAAGGCTATTAATAAAGTATATAAAAAATAGCGGAAGAATTTTTTCAATTAAGAAATTGTTTCAGGATAAAGGTTACAGGTTGGAGGTTGCAACATGCAAACCTGAAACCTGTAACCTGTAACAGATATGACAAACTACTTCAAAGACCCGAGCATCTCTTCAATCGACCGAATCTTTGCTTCAGCATCCGCTTGTTTCTTCTTCTCATTCTCAAGAATCTCAGGCTTTGCATTTGAAACGAAACGCTCGTTGGCAAGTTTTGCCTGAACTGATTTCAGAAATCCTTTGTTGTAATCAAGTTCTTTCATCAACCTGTCTTTTTCTTCTGCAACATTTATTCCGGCAGAGAAAGGAATATAAAACTCCAGATTGCCTATGAGAAATGAAGATGAATTTTCAATTTTAGAAGTTGCCGCATCAAACTTATCCAAGTTTACAAGGCGGATTATTACATCATTGAATTTACTCTTCAAAGCACCTGCATCCTTTGCAAACAATGAAACTTTTTCTTTTGGAGAAAGATTCTTTTGTTTGCGGGTATTTCTCACTTGCGTGATCAGCTCTGATGCATAAGTAAAATCAGTCAGCAACGATTGATCTTTTGTTTTGAAGACCGGCCATTGAGCAACGATCAGACAATCTTTATCTTTTCTTTCTTTCAACAAATGCCATAGTTCTTCAGAGATAAATGGCATCCATGGATGAATTACTTTCAGAAGATTTTCGAAGATCGAAATAGTAGCATCCATTGTTTCTTTCGAAACAGGCATTGGCTGCCCATCTACAAAATCAGGCTTGATCATTTCCAGATACCATGAACAGAAATCATCCCAGATCAATTTGTATGATGACATCAAAGCATCACTCATTCTCAATTTAGAATAATGATCGTTGATGATATCAACCTGTTCTGCCATCCGTGAATTGAACCACTCGATAGAGATCTTATCTGCATCAGATTGTTTTACATCTCCAACATTCCATCCTTTTACAAGTCGGAAAGCATTCCAGATCTTATTTGCAAAATTTCTTCCTTGTTCACACAAAGCTTCATCAAACAAAAGATCATTTCCAGCGGGAGACGATAATAACATTCCAACACGAACGCCATCGGCGCTGTATTTTTTAATCAGGTCAAGCGGATCAGGAGAATTTCCCAACGACTTCGACATTTTACGTCCTTGCTTATCACGAACAATACCCGTCAGATAGACATTTGAAAACGGCTTCTCACCCATCCATTCATATCCGGCGATTAGCATTCTCGCAACCCAGAAGAATAAAATTTCCGGAGCTGTTACAAGATCATTCGTCGGGTAATAATATTTAATGTCTTTATTGCCTTTATCTTTGAAACCATCAAAAACACTAATTGGCCATAGCCATGAAGAGAACCATGTATCAAGTACATCTTCATCCTGACGAAGATCTTTTTCTGTAAATTCAAAATCACTGAACTGTTTTTTAAACAATGCAATTGCTTCTGCCGAAGTACGCGTAACAACAGTACGACCTTTCGGATCATACCAGGCAGGAATTCGTTGTCCCCACCATAACTGACGGGAGATACACCAATCGTGTACATTCTCCATCCAGTGTTTATACGTATTGATAAACTTGTCAGGAATCAGTTTTACATTTCCATTCAAAACATTTTCCAAAGCAGGCTTGCTGATAGTATCCATTTTCAGAAACCATTGCATCGACAACTTTGGTTCAATTACAGCATCAGTCCTTTCAGAATATCCAACTTTATTTCTGTAATCTTCAACCTTAGTGACATGTCCTGAAGTTTCAAGATCCTTTATAATTTTTTTACGAACAGTAAAACGGTCTTCGCCAATATAAAACTGAGCGGCAGGACTCATCGAACCATCATCGTTAATTGTATCTATAACTTCAAGATTATATTTTACTCCAAGATTGTAGTCATTGATATCGTGTGCAGGAGTAACTTTCAATGCTCCCGTACCAAATTCCATTTCGATATAGGTGTCAAATACTATTGGCACCGGACGATTTACCATAGGTATAACAGCAAACTTTCCTTTCATGGATGAATAACGAGGATCATCAGGATGAACGCATACGCCTGTATCACCCAGAATTGTTTCCGGACGTACAGTAGCGATCGTTATGAATTCATTTCCGGTATATTTTTTTCCAACTGCAGTAACTTCCCATGAATTCTCTGACAAATTCCATTCAGAAGAATTTGATTTTAGAATCGAAGCAAGTGCAGCATCAATTATTGCATAGCGAACATATACTAACCGGGAATTAACTTCCTTATGGATTACTTCTTCATCACTGAGTGCAGTCTTTCCTTGCGGATCCCAGTTTACCATTCTTACACCACGATAGATCTGTCCTTTGTTGTATAGATCGATGAATACTTCAATAACAGCATCGCTAAGGTCATCTTCCATAGTGAATCGGGTTCTGTCCCAGTCACACGAGGCACCAAGTTTTTTCAACTGGTCAAGAATAATTCCACCGTATTTTTCTTTCCACTCCCAGGCATATTTTAAAAAGTCTTCACGTGAAAGATCTTTCTTGTTAATACCCTTCTCTTTCAGCATTGCAACCACTTTTGCCTCAGTTGCAATAGAAGCGTGATCAGTACCCGGAACCCAGCAAGCATTTTTTCCCAGCATCCTGGCCCGACGAATCAATACATCCTGAATAGTATTGTTCAACATATGACCCATGTGCAATACACCAGTCACATTCGGTGGTGGAATGACGATTGTATAAGGCTCACGCTCATCAGGAACGCTCCTGAAAAAGCCGTTTTTCATCCAGTAGGCATACCATTTATCTTCGGTTTGCGAGGGGTCGTAAGTTTTTGGAATTTCGGACATAATATTGTTGTGGATTGCTGCAAATTTAATAAAAATGATGAACGAAAACGACCTTTTTTAAGAGGTTTCAACCGTTGACGGCAAAGAATGTAAGAAAGAATTTAAGCATTATATCAGTGAAATTTAAACACAAGGACACAAGTTCACAATAAGTGCACGGAAAATTAATTCCGTGCACTTATTGTGAACTTGTGTTCTTGTGTTTGACTACGAATTTCAAACCAATTTTGTAACATTGTCATTCATTCTTCAATTTGTGCACAACTCAAATCCATTATTGAAAAAACATTTCCCTCGAATCAGCAGATTGATCAAGCGATTCATTTTTTTTCTGGGAATTCTATTTTTATTCATGTCTGTCATTGCTTTTACAAGAATCCCATACGACATACATCATTGGCTGGGCGATAAAGGCACAAAGTTTCGGTTTTATCCAAATTCAATTATTATGCTTGGCGGAAGTGGTATGCCGTCGGAATCGAATCTGATTCGACTTTACTATACAGCAGAACTTGCTAAATTTTATAAATATTCTGACATCATCCTTGCACATCCTAAGGATTCATCAGTAGCCAAAAGTATGAGACGCTATCTGATCAATGCAGGAATTGATTCAACCAGAATTTCAATGATGCTGAAAGGAACAAATACACGTGAACAGGCTATGGAACTGAAAAATTTCAGACCAGGTTTTGAAAATACAGGTGTTGCAATTGTTACCTCTCCTGAAAATATGTATCGCACCATGCGGGTTTTCCGAAAACTTGATTATACTAAACTGGGCGGAATTTCTTCTTACGAAAATGCAATGCACATAAGTTTGAAGTATAGTCACAAAAAACTTGGCGGAAAAAAATTCGCACCCGATGTTTCACAAAATATGGGACTACGATATAATTACTGGAATTATCTGAAACTTGAGATCACATGTATGAGGGAGTTTGCGGCGTTGGTGTACTACAAGTTGAATGGATGGATTTAAATTCTAATAAATTATTACTGAAAAATTATTTCCCGCAGATCTCGCGAATCTCGCAGATTTAACGCTTATTATTTTGAGTTATAAATTCCGTGGACTTGTGTGGACTTGTGTTCTTGTGTTTAATTTCTGCAGATCTTCTGAAGGCCTTAATCTTTGACGGCCTTAACTAAACTAGCTGCCAAAATAAACCAATCTACTTATTCAGAATCCTCCACTCCTTCGGAAAATAATTATTTACTCTTCTATCCAGCACCTTTACCCAGCCTAACGAAAAAGTTTGATATTTAATAAGAGTCCAGCCGGTGGCGACTCCTGGCAAAGAAATATTTTCGCATCGCAAATAGTTCAGTGCTGTTTCTAGATCAACTTCAACTGATGCAATTTCCTTTTTCAAATCAATTGCAAGCGCAAGTTCTTCTGAAGGAATAAAATTTTTCTCTTTTGATTGCCTGCAAAATATTCCTGTCTGTCGGATGAAGAGTTTTTTCATGAGATACGCAAAAGAGAATAGTGCTTTTTCGGAAATGTATAAAGTCTATCGTCTTTTACGATAGAAACAAGTTCATCTGCATTCTGAAAATATTCAGCTAAAACAGCAGTCGATTGACGATCAGAATTTTTAGGCTTGTCTTCCTTAATTCGAATATGGTGACCTGCACTTGGTTTTTTAAGCATTGAAATAAAAAACCCTTCGCTTTTTGTTGTGTGTGGATAAAAATGATAACCAGCTTCTGATTTTTTTATTCCATGATCAGCATTAATATGATTGCAAATTTCATATTCATACTCAGTAATAAGTCTTTCAACCTGTCTTTCATTCTCTGAAGTTTCAAATGTACAAGTACTATAAATAAGATATCCTCCTGGTTTTAAAGCCAGATGAATGTTATCCAGAATTTCGTGCTGCCTGACAGAACATGCTGTAACTGCAGTTTCACTCCATTCATTCGCAGCATTCGGGTCTCTTCGAAAAAGTCCTTCGCCACTACAAGGCGCATCCACAACGATGACATCAAACAACTCCCCTGCTTTACCAAAATCAGATGAATCATTCTGCGTAACAATTGAATTTGCAAATCCCCACTTGGCGATGTTCTGTTGTAAAACTTTATTTCTTGATGAGATAACTTCGTTACTGACAAGCAAACCCGAACCATTCATCAAAGATAACAAGTGTGTAGATTTTCCTCCGGGCGCCGCACAAAGGTCTAAAACAATTGGCTCTTCCTTTTCTTTTATGGCATGCAAAAAAAGTTGTTCCAGAAATTGCGATCCTGCTTCCTGAACATAGTAACAACCTGCATGAAATAATGGATCAAGAGTAAAAGATGGCCGTTCTTCAAGATAAAAACCGGAACGTGACCATGGAATTGACTTGCAATTTTCAAATTGACGAATGGCTTTTCTTTCATTCATCCGGATGCTGACAGGTGCAGGTTTTGAAAGTCCTTCTAAAAAAGTATCATAGTCATTGCCAAAATACGATTGCATTCGAGTTAAAAATTCTGCCGGCCATTTCATGGGGGAAAGATGGGGAAAATAATTGAAATGAATGGACTTTAACTAAGGATCAAAGAAATTCATTCCAGGATTCCGGGATTTTATAAGCCTGAACTTTTCTTCCCTGCTCATATCTTTTATTTCCTTTTCTCGAACAATGGCTTCCATAGGGGTAGCATATGTTTCAAAATAAACCAACTTGTAACAATAGTATCTCCCTGCGAAAGTTTCCTTTTTTCCCCTATTAGCTTCATGTTCTCTAATTCGTCTTTTTAAAGTATTGGTCATCCCAACATAAAGAACATTCTTGCCTGGATTTGTAGTAATATAAGTGAAATACATTTTACAAATTTGAAATTTAAAACCCACTTATGCATCCAGTATAATACGGAACTTTTAAGGTGATTATTTTTTCATCTCAAATAAAATGCTCTTTTTCAGAGCATTTTATTTGAGATGATTCTAACACACAAAACCAGTCATTCAGGAGGAAACTTTTCGGTTATGAAGCAACGAAGGTGAATCATTTGCTAATGCATACTTGACTTTTTCAAACAACGAACACATAGAACAAAAGACAGTAATTCATAAACAAAAAACTGATACTTGAATTCCGTAGCTCCTTATCTTTGAATCATCTCAAATAAAATGCTCTTTTTCAGAGCATTTTATTTGAGATGATTCAGACAAACGAAAACCAGTCATTCAGGAGGAAACTTTTCGGTTATGAAGCAACGAAGGAGAATCATTTGCTAATGCATTCTTGACTTTTTCAAACAACGAACTCATAGAACAAAAGACAGTAATTCATAAACAAAAAACTGATACTTGAATTCCGTAGCTCCTTATCTTTGAATCATCTCAAATAAAATGCTCTTTTTCAGAGCATTTTATTTGAGATGATACAGACAAACGAAAACCAGTCATTCAGGAGGAAACTTTTCGGTTATGAATCAACGAAGGTGAATCATTTGCTAATGCATTCTTGACTTTTTCAAACAACGAACTCATAGAACAAAAGACAGTAATTCATAAACAAAAAACTGATACTTGAATTCCGTAGCTCCTTTTTGAATCATCTCAAATAAAATGCTCTTTCAGAGCATTTTATTTGAGATGATACAGACACACGAAAACCAGTCATTCAGGAGGAAACTTTTCGGTTATGAATCAACGAAGGTGAATCATTTGCTAATGCATTCTTGACTTTTTCAAACAACGAACTCATAGAACAAAAGACAGTAATTCATAAACAAAAAACTGATACTTGAATTCCGTAGCTCCTTATCTTTGAATCATCTCAAATAAAATGCTCTTTTCAGAGCATTTTATTTGAGATGATTCAGACAAACGAAAACCAGTCATTCAGGAGGAAACTTTTCGGTTATGAATCAACGAAGGTGAATCATTGCGATTTCCTAATGCATCATGGATTTTAAAACATTATCATATCTCGAAACAAACTACCATGCTTCATAACCGAAAAGTTTCCTCCTGAATGACGGATTTCGCTGAGTGATTATCATCGTTAAAAAATGCTCTGAAAAAGAGCATTTTTTAACGATGATAATTAAACATACATCTTCCTTTTTCACTAACATTACAAAAAAAATTGATCTCTGAAATGAGCCACTCACTCACATCAGCACCGACAAATCCCTCCTCCAACTAGACACCATACATTCAGTACTAAAAGAATCCTATTGGGCGAAAAATATTCCTTTGGAAATCCTCAAGCGGTCTATTGAGAATTCGATTTGCTTCGGCGTTTACATTGAAAAAGAACAAATTGGCTTCTGTCGGGTCATTACAGACAAAGCAACTTTCGCTTATCTTGCCGATGTATTTATTGTCGAAAAACAAAAAAGCAAAGGTTATTCAAAGCAATTGATGAACGAAGTTATGGCACATCCGGAGTTACAAGGACTTCGGAAATTTTTACTTGGAACTTTAGATGCACATGGACTTTACAAGAAGTATGGATTCAAAGAACTTGCAGTGCCTGAGCGAATGATGGAAATTTCGGTCAAAGACATTTATCGGTAAATAATTTTTATGAAGAAAATAAATCTTACAACGCAGATCATCATCGGTCTCATTCTGGGAATCATTCTTGGTGCATGGTATCGTGAAACATGGCCTGATCCTGCGAACATCACTCCGTTTGCAGAGAACATGCATTTACTGAGTGATATCTTTTTACGCCTGATAAAAATGATCATTGCACCATTGGTATTTTCATTGCTGCTTACCGGTATTGCAAAAGTTGGCGATTTTAATTCGGTTGGGAGAATTGGTTTGAAAACCATGATCTATTTCACAGCTGCAACTATTATCGCTTTAGTTCTTGGACTTGTCATTGTAAATATCTTCGAACCCGGGAAAGCTTTACAAATGACAGAAGTTTCATCATCTGTTGTTCAGGCAAAGGAATTTAATGGAAAAGATTTCATCCAACATATTTTCCCCGAGAGCATCGTCGATGTAATGGCAAGAAATCAGATCTTGCCGATCATCATATTTGTTCTTTTTTTCGGAGTAGCGGTAGCATCCTTGAATGAAAAAGGTAAGATCATTGTAGATTTCTTTGATGCACTCTCACATGCCATGTTAAAAGTAACAGGTTATGTGATGAAGCTTGCACCTCTTGCAGTATTCGGGAGCATGACAGCTATCATTGCAACAAAAGGATTAGGAATTCTTTCCGGATATGTTCAAGTCATTCTTTGTTTCTTTGGCGGATTGCTTTTTTTCATATTCGGAATTCTGATGGTGCTTTGTTATATTCTTAAAATCGATTTCAAAAAATTATTCAATCACATAAAAGAACCAATGCTGCTTGCATTTTCTACAGCAAGCAGTGAAGCAGCAATGCCCAAAACAATTTTAGGTCTCGAACGATTTGGTTGTCCGCCGCGAATTGTAAGTTTTGTATTGCCACTCGGTTATTCATTTAACCTCGATGGATCGATAATGTATATGACTTTTGCAACAATGTCAATTGCCCAGGCATACGGCATCGAATTATCAATGTCTCAACAAGTGACCATGATGTTAATTCTTCTTGTTACCAGCAAAGGAATGGCAGGAGTACCACGAGCTTCACTCGTAGTGATCGCCGGAATGCTCCAGACTTTTTCGATTCCACAAGAAGGGCTTGCATTGTTACTCGCTATCGACTGGCTGCTCGACATGGGTAGATCAGCTACGAATGTAATGGGGAATGCTGTTGCTACGGCAGTGGTTTCGAAGTGGGAAAAGGAATAACGTTAGTTCAAAGTTCAAAGTTGTCTTCGTAGGTTGCTACGAAGACAACTTTGAACTTTGAACCTTGAACTAACTACCGTCGATTTGCCTTCATCATCCTGTACACATCAAACTTCTGCTTTATATAAATACAGAAATCATATTGTGAAGCTCGTTTGAGATAACTTTCGGATACATTTGAGAAAGAAATAAAATCTTCGAATTCATCATCATTCAAATTGATAATGTCGTGCGCTACATAATTTACCGAAGTTGTTTTAACAATGCACGGCGTTTATCTTCATTTCTAAGTTGAGCATTGTGTCGCTTCGCTCTTTCAAGCGGACTGAACTGTTGATAGAGAAAAGTAATCGGACTGCTGAATGCATCAACTCCACTTAGTTCAAAGTCCTTTTTATTGTAACCGAGTTTCTCTATATCAGTGTATATTGCCTGCAGATCCCGTGGTGAAAAAATTACGACTTCCTTTAACTGCCGATTCAACTTTACCATTGGAATATTCATAAAGTAATTCTGATGATATGCTGAATCCGTTAAAGTGATCTTCTGATATTCGTAACCTGTGCTGGCAATTAATAAAGTATCAGATTTTAGCAGATTCACCTCAAATGTTCCATCCACCTTCCCGAATGTACCTTGAGAGGTCCTGAGATTAATGATCATGAGGTCTTCCAGACGTAAGTCCGGATTTTGGGTATCATAGGCTTTTCCTTTCAAGGACACTGTAACTGAGTCAGAATCAGCATTTACGGCAGTTGTCCAAGTAAGAAATGCAATGAAAACAGTAATAATTCGAATTATCATAGGCGTAAATATAGAAATTGATTCTATTTGATTTCTTATGTTTGCGTTCCGAAATTAAACTTGAAAATCAATAAAATATTATAAGAAATGGCAAATACAGGAGATGTTAAAGTTGGAACGATCCTTCGCTATAATGGTGAATTGTGTCTTGTAACAGAATATATCCACAGAACACCGGGAAACTTACGTGCATTTTACCAGGCAAAGATGAAAAATCTGAAAAACGGTAAAGTTGTCGAAAACAGGTTTCGTGCAGGTGAAGAAGTTGATATCGCTCGTGTCGAATTTAAAGAACTTCAATTTATTTATCTTGAAGGTGACAGTCTGGTAGTGATGGACAATGAAACATTCGAGCAAGTATATGTTCCTGCTGAAATGTTTGGCGAAACAGCAAAACTTTTGAAAGAAGGTATGCTTGTGAAAGTCGCATTTGAAAATGAAACTCCTATAGTAGGTGAAGGTCCGACATTCGTTGAACTTGAGATCACTTACACTGAACCCGGTGTAAAAGGTGATACTGCTACTAACACATTAAAACAAGCAACTGTTGAAACAGGAGCAATTGTAAATGTGCCGCTTTTTGTAAATCAGGGTGAGATCATTAAAATTGATACACGTGACTGGTCTTATGCCGGTAAAGTAAAATAATTTATATTTCAAAAATTGCACTACATAAAATTTATTCAAACATGTCTAAATTTCTGTAGTGCATTTTTAGGTTTTTGTTAAGTATATTTTAATTTAAGTTTTTTACCTTCAATTGTATAATGAAATAAACTCAAAATACATGAAATATTTTTATATAAAAAATTCTCATTTTAGTTTCCATATGTTTCATTTCTAGTAATTATACTTACGCATCTCATTCCGCTGGAGGATATATAATCTATAAATATTTATCTCCCAATACATATGAATTAAAATATACAATGTTCAGGGACTGCGGTGGTATTCAGGAACCTGATTCTCTGGAAATTAATATTTCTAACAGTTGCGGATTTCCAATTAGCAATATCTATTTGAATAAAATTGATTCAGGCTTTCAGGTTCCAATGCTATGTACAAGTTCTACAATTTGCAATGGCGGATTCAATTATGGAGTCGAAAAATATACTTATAAAGATACGATTTTATTACCGGGTCAATGCTCTTGGACTTTTTCTCATTCAGAAAATTCCAGACCTCAGGCAATCTCTACAATATTGGATCCTGGCGCTACTTCTATGTATGTTTATAGTATATTACATAATACAAATTTCGCTGCTAATAATTCAGCTGATTTTGCTAACGATCCAATATTCAATTTGACAATTAATCAACTAAATACATTAGAAGCTCATGCTTTTGATTCGGATGGAGACTCTCTAAGTTTTGAATTAGTTAGCCCAAGAACTGGGTCCAATTCAACAGATGTTGTGTCCTTTCTAAACAACTATACTTTTGATCAGCCATGCAACTCCCTCATTTATGGTTTTGATACTCAGACAGGTAATTTTTTATTACGACCAACAGTTTTAGATATTGGAATTTATGCATACAGAATAAATGAATATAGAAATCATATTTTAATCGGACAAGTTCAGGTTGATATGTTATTTGAAATAAAGAACTTTCCCAATATGATACCCAATTTACTTGATATAAATGGACAATTTACTCTTGATACAACTTTAACACCTGGAATAGAAGCATGCTTTTCTCTATATTCAAGTGATTTAAATTATTCAGACACCACAATCATTATTGATGCCGCTATCTTACCTATAGGAATGACAGTAAATCATACAGGAGGCAGGAGAGATACTGCAGTTATTTGCTGGACACCCAGTTTATCAGACACTGTAGTCAATCCGACTAATTATATATTTTATGCAAATGATAACGCTTGTCCTTATAGTGGTGTTTCAGCCTTTTGGTTAATGCTGAATGTTTCACCTACTTCAAGTATAAATAAACCACAAATTGCAGAAACATCTGTGTTTCCAAATCCTTTTAATAACAATATTAATATAGAGACAAAAGGAAATGTTTCTGTAGAAATAAATTTGTTCGACATGCAAGGCAGGTGTATTTTAAAAGAAAAGTCGCATATAAAGAATACCGTTTTAGATTCAGATCATATAGAAAATGGAGTTTATATATTAAGTATTACTGAAACTCAAACCGGTAATGGATATCATTTAAAAATGTTAAAACAGTAGATTTATCATAACGTTCTAAGGCATATTATAGACTTGAAAAACCAAAGCAAAAAACCAAATTCATTTATCACTCAACCTACTTATCCTGGTGGGGCAAAAGCATTGAATGAATTCATTGCATCGAATTTGAAATATCCTGAAGAGGCTTTGAAAAATCAAATCCAGGGAACAGTATCTGTCGACTTTGACATTGATGTATTCGGAGTGGTTTCCGGAGCAAAGATAAAACATGGCATTGGTTATGGTTGCAATGAAGAAGCTATCAGACTCATTTCTTTGTTGAAATTTTCAAAACGAAAATACCAGGGCGTCCGCGTAGTTTTTCATAGAAACCTGAACATTCAATTCAAACTGAACACTGCTTCTAAACCTGTTGATCCGAAAGAGACTCAACCTCTGAAAATCAACTATACTACTACTCCATCATCTGATAAGAATTCAGATAAATCAAATGTGATCACAATTTCGGTCAACCTGAATCCGGATCAACCTTCAAGCTGAGAAAAGTTTTTTCGCCAAAATAATTTACTTTTTGCATTTTCATTAGACGGATTTTTTTACATTTATCGTAAATCTGACCGGATATGAAATTAACGTTTACTGCATTTTTACTTTTCATCACAGCAAGTTGTTTTGCACAAACAATCCCATTAAACAGAACATTTAACTGACCAATAGCGGTTATCAGGGAAACTATTTACGAAATGCAACAGTAATTGATTTTTTAACTGTAGGTGGAGTCGCTGATGGGTTGACTGACAATTCAGTTGCACTTCAAAATGCAATTGCGAATGCTCCAAAACCTGTTGTCATTTATTTTCCCGGTGGAAACTATTTATTTAATTCTTCAATAAATCTTCCCGACAGTACGATCCTGCGTGGCGCCACTTCAGATTCAACAAATCTTCTTTTTGATTTTAGCGGAGCAATTGGAAATGGAATTAATATTTCCGGCACTACCGGTCCGACTTTTACAAATGTTACATCAGGTGCAGAACGATTCAGCAATTCAATAGTTGTTGATGATGCAACTTTATTCTCTGTTGGTGATTATGCAGAGATCATGCAGACAAATGGAACATGGGATACACAGCCGGTCAGTTGGGCAGATAATTCCATAGGACAGATCGTTCGAATTTCAGCAATCAGTTCGAACACTCTTACATTTGATGAAGTATTGCGAATCAATTATGATTATTCACTCAATCCACGAATCAGAAAGATCATTCCAAAAATTCAGGTTGGATTAGAATGTCTGAAAATAGAACGGCTTGATGATGTTGCTGTAGGAGTTTGTTTCAATGTCAATCTTTCCTATGCAGCTCAATGCTGGATAACCGGTGTTGAAATTGGTACAAGTATCGGAAGTCATATTGAAATAGATGCTTCTACAAACATCACTGTTTCCCGCAGCTATATTCACGACAATTTTGCCTATGACGGAACATCTACACATGGCTACGGGATCACTTTGTTTGGTCACACAGGACAATGCAGAATTGAAAATAACATAATGCGCCATCTTCGCCATTCGTTCTCATTACAATGTGGCGCGAATGGAAATGTAGTTGCATATAATTATTCCACAGAACCGAATCGTTCAGAGTTTCCTGCAGATTTCGGAGCAGATATTTCAATGCATGGTCATTTCAGTTATGCAAATTTGTTTGAAGGAAATATAGTACAGAACATTCAGATCGATCAGACATGGGGACCATCCGGACCATTGAATACTTTTTTCAGAAACCGTGCAGAGTTGTATGGCTTATTGATGACGTCAGGAACAGTACAAAGTGATTCGATTAATTTTGTTGGCAATGAAGTTTCCAATATTGGACCATTCCTTGGCAATTATTCTCTTGCCGGTTCCGGTCATTTTGAATTTGCAAATAACATCAGAGGAACGATCACGCCATCAGGAACCATCCCACTTCCTGACACATCATATTATCTCGACAGCATACCTGATTTCTGGACAAGTTCTATCTTCCCGACAATCGGTGATCCAAGTCCGATTGGTTCAGGTAGTATCCCTGCGAAGGATAGGTTTAACAGTGGAGCATATCTGGCACCTTGTGTGGAGAATGTGAATACAGCGATTGCAAATTATTTTAACTCACAATTATTTCACATTTATCCAAACCCATTTGATTCAGAAATATCTATATTTTCTGAAATTAATAAGAATGACAGAATCGAAATAAGCATCACAGATATAAGTGGAAAAACCGTTTTTGAAAAAGAAAATATTTTTAAACTTTCTGATCGCCCATTTCAAATTTCAACAAAAGATCTTGCACCTGGAATTTACATAGTTAGAATTCTTAACAATAATTCATGGTTCAGCCAAAAGATCATTAAATATTAATTCCCGTTTTTATTCTACAAATTTAATTAAGATCAATTATCGTATTTTCAATATGAAAAAGTTTGAAGATTACCATTGGCACGATTCAATTGTACACAATATTGCACTAGACAGAAGTAACCCGGGATATAATGATACTCTTGAATTAGAAGTTGAATTTTACCATGAAGATAAAAGGTCAAAATTAATATTTGAAGATCTAAGATATTTAAAAATGGATTTGAATTTTGGTATCGTTGCAAATGAAACGATATTAGATGCGATGGAGCTTGAAAATTCAGATGAGGATCTTAAGAATTTCTATAGCAGTTGGAATGGACTTTTTGATGATATAAAACTAAGAGTATTTTTAATAGACCTGAATTCAACAGGTAGTAAAATTAAAATAATCTGTGAATCATTTAAAGTAATATGTACCTAATATTTTTATCCATTATACGGTATTAATTTAATATGTAAGGAGTCAATACGTAAGAAAGTGCTATTGAATATAAATCAATTTGAAAAATGATCCCTTAATAACCAAAAAGATCCCTAAAGGGATGACACCAGCATGTTTTCGGTTTTGCGAGAGCGGAAGTCGTGAAAGAAATTTTGCCTTTGGCAAAATTTCTTTCACGACTTCCGCTCTCGCACCATTAGATAGGGCATACGTCATCCCTTTAGGGATCTTTTTGGTAATAAAGTCCAACTGTATGACTTAATAAATTTTTTAATCCATTAAAACTTAAAAAAAATCTCTTATTACGCCACACGAAGCAAAAATATTAAGAACGCAATTACTAATCTTTTAAAATTTTACTTAAAAGACGGAGTTTCAATGAGGCATTTTTAATTTTATCTCCATGAGAATAAATATGCGTGATAATGAAAAAGTATAGTTCGCAGCCCTGTATCATCCGATGTCATACTTCGGAATTTACTGCTGAACACTTAAACAATTTTTATATTATTTTGACTAAAAAAAAGGGATCAAAAATGCTTCACAACACCTTAAACCCCTTAAATTCTTTTTATCGTACACTCAAATTACAAAATACCCTTACTGATCCGCCGACTTCTTAAAATCAGATCTGAAAATATAATCCCAGATCTTCGAGCTTACTCCATACCCATGATCCATATCTTTATAATGATGGAGCATGTGATGATGTTTTAAATTCAACCAGAATTTGCTTTTGAAATTATAATGATGGATGGCATAATGAACCATGTCATAGAATAAATATCCTGCAAGAAAGCCCATAAAGAAAGGCGCAACTAATACCGGACCGATTGCTAATTTAAACAAATAGAAAAACAATGCTGACAACGGAATTGAAACTGTTGGAACCATTACGAGTCTTTTGCTGTCACTCGGATAATCATGATGAACACCGTGGAAAATGAAATGCAACCTAGCTCCTATTTTTCCCGGAGGTAACCAATGAAACACAAACCGATGCAGAACATATTCTGTCAGGGTCCAGATAAAAAGGCCAAGCATTATATAACCAAAAATTGACAGAACAGATAGATGATATACGAATATCGACTTATAGCCGAAGTATCCGATCACAGGAAGAAAGATGAAAAGAGGAACTGAATAGTGAATGTGGGATAATTTCTCTAGAAAGCCATTCTTGAACATTCTGACCGTTTCGTCTTTATTGCTGATAAAGTTTTTAGCCATACGAGATAGAATTGAGCTGCGAAGTTAGATAAAAAGTCAGTAGAATGACTGTTATAAAATGGGAATTTTTATCTGATCAATGTCACTCTCCCATTGACCTTTTTTTCCTCTAAATCAAGGCCTTTGGCCTCCAGATGGTAAACATACACACCTTCGGGAGCAGGTGTTGCTGTATCC
Organism: Bacteroidota bacterium; assembly: GCA_016711505.1. Classification (NCBI taxonomy): domain Bacteria; kingdom Pseudomonadati; phylum Bacteroidota; species Bacteroidota bacterium. The sequence goes on from JADJSV010000008.1 coordinate 47,483, forward strand.
CGGACATTCCCTGTCCAGGGTTTCTTTTCATTACCGATAAAAATAACCTCGCCCCACCGGTTAAAGATCCTGAATTCATATTCAGACAAACTTGCACCGATCGGGGCAAATGACTCATTAATATTATCCCCATTTGGAGAAAAAGCTCTTGGCAAAAATACGGCTATCGGATCTTCGACAATAACATTGTAAGTGATCGAGTCAATACAACCAAGATTATTCTGAACTAACAATGTTACTTCATAAGTTCCTTGTGCCGGGAACTGATGAACCGGATCTCTGACAAAAGTTGTATCAGAATCTGACCGGAAATACCATACCCATGAACTTGCGTCAATCGAAGTATTCAGAAAACTGACCTGATTCAGGAAGGCACCTTCGGCAGGATTTGAATAAATAAAATCTGCAATTGGCGATGGGAAATTATTGACCAGAAAATAGGAACTGACTTGTGGCAGAATAGCACATGGAACACTCGATGTCATTTCAACACTTACACTATCTGCAGTAGCTAACGGTAGCGGAGTAAAAATACTACCACTACCACTGCTTTGTCCATTAACATACCATTCAAAAGTCGGATTCACTCCTCCATATTGCGGTTGAGCGATAAAACTTGTTGTATTCCCCTCACATACTACCGGCGGATTTGTAGAAATAGTCACATCAGGCATCAAAGAAATCAATCCCTGAATAATATCATATCCGGCAGCTGTGTTAGTAATGATACATGGCAAACTGGAAGTCAATAAAACACTGACAGAATCAGTTCCGGTACCAACTACAAAATCAAATGTAGAATCTGAAGAAGCAGTACCGGATGCAATTCCATTCACATACCATTGAAAGAGCGGAGAATTTCCGCCATAGACAGATGAGCCAGTAAAATGAATTGTATCACCTGTACAGAGAGAAGCGCTTGCATCTGAATTTAAATTGAGTGCAGGAACAGAATTTTGCAACTGCACATTTATTGAAGTATCGATAGCAGTTGAAGTAGTTACACATCGTAATGCAGAATTCATTTGAACAGTGATCAAAGAATCACCTGCATTCAAAACTGTTGCAAACGTTGCGGTTGTTGCACCGGGAATTGCTGAACCATTAACATACCATTGAAAAGTTGGAGTTGTTCCACCATTAATTTCTGTTGCAGTATAGGTGACTGGAGAACCCGGACAAACTGCTGTATCGGGAGAAATAGTAACACTTGGAACTACGGAAGAATTTAATGCTATGAAAGTTGAAGCAGTATCTGTCGGAGAAGAAACACAAGAAGAATTCGAATGAAGCACAACCTGGACAACTGATCCATTGTTCAACACAGAAGTAGAAAAAGTGTCCACTGCTCCACTTTGCAATAAAACTCCATCAACGATCCAATCGTACGTCGGTGCAGTACCACCATTCACAGGTGTAGCATCAAAATGCAATGTATCGCCCTGACAAAAAGGACCTGCAACTGAATTTACTATTGAAACATCAGGAACAGATTGCGAAGTGATCGTAATAGCAATTGTAGAATCGAAATAAAGACAATTTGAATTGAAGTAGCGAAGTGTTACACTATAATTTCCGGGCAAAGAATATTGCACTGTCGGATTCTGATTGTCATTGATAACTCCACCGGCAGCATTGCTTCCCGGTACTACCCAATCATAATCCGTCACAGCTGAACTACCATTTCCTGATAAATTGATTGGTGTATTGATGCAAGCAGTAATAGGAGAAATTGTAAAGCCCGGGTTGGTATTTGGTTCGACAGTAATAGTATCAGCTGCAGTAAAAGTTGTTCCACAACCATCCGTTACTGTTACATTGTAAATTGTTGTAACATTTGGTGTAACGCGTAATGTATCGTTAGTTGATGACGAAGTATTCCAGACAAATGTATAAGGCGGAACTCCATTCTGAGGAACAACAACCAGATCAACACTTGTTCCACCGCAGACTTGCATACTTGGAGTAAAGAATGCGTTCTCAAGTGTAGTTCCGGAAACATACATGACCCAATTTGTATTTGCCCTCACACAATTGCCGGTACAATTTGGATCAGGATCGACATTACATCTGTAGAAGTGTAAAACAAAATTCAAAACCTGAGCTGAACAGGATGGTGCAGGCAAACATGCCAGGAGCTCGGGCATTGAAGTACTGTCATATCCGCAACTAAAATTTATGGCTGCAGGACATGTCATTACCGGAGGTGACCCGGGAGGAAATAAACATCCCGCATTTTCAATACTGAATCCTCCATCATCTCCCATACAAGCTCCAAATGCAAAAAATCTGAATTTACCGGTAATATCTGTAATAGTTGTATTGGCAGGTATTGGAACATTCAGAAAATAATCGCAACTGTTGGTCCAGCAAACCGCACTGTATCTTGTTCCCATGATAGAAGCAGCCAACAAACTATCAGCAGCAGTAACAACAGGATCAATGACAACAGGATAAATTGTTGATGCAGAATTTAACCAACTTACAGGAGTAAAAACATTGAATTCTCCCTGCGAATTAAACCCCGAATTAACTGCTAATGGCAGATCAGAATTACCATTTGAATAAGCATAACAGTTTTCAATAGTAAAACAAATATTATTCTTCCCATCAACAATGTGATTAGTCCCATGTCCAATAATTTCAGAATTGATTCTGAGATCATCACTCATTTCAAACTGCTGACGCATAACCAGATTTCCTCCAATTAAGTTCAGCCTTTGTTTCAAAATAAAATCCATTTCAATCTTGCTTTCACTTACAGCAAAAACCAGATCAACATTCGGATAAAAATTATGAAATTTTATACCATCATCCCCTACTGTACGGTTGGACCAATCTGATTGACCAATTTCATTTTCAATACCATTATCGTCAATATGAATTAAACGAATGTCTTTCGCCAGTTTTAATTTTTTTCCCTGGAATAAAATTTCAACTTCACGCTTTCCGAGATCGATCGTTAGTGGAGAACGCTGTTGATCCGAAACAAAAATATCGGGCTTTTCAGTTGGGGACAATCGATAATTTATTTCCCGCAACCAACCATTCTCATCAAAATAATTTATCGGTGAATAGGAATTCTGAATCATGAATCGATTTCCACCGGAACCCTTCTCAACAAAGTATCTTGAAAAAACCGTCCGCCTGTCTACCAATTCAATCATCCGGTTTTTCTTCTGGGTATCGAACGGATAAATTCCAAGGTCAGGATGTGAGTTGAATTCAGAAGCAATCAGTTTATTGATTTCATTTTCATTCTCCTTTTGACGAATAGAAAACTGAGTAAAATTCAATGAATTCAAACGCGAATATTGCGCCTGCAAAACAGAACAAAAAAACATAAAAAAGAAAACTAAACTTTTTCTCATCATTACAAAAGTATTTTATTCTGCGAATTACAGGTTCTTCAGAAACTCCTCGCTTTGCTTCATCAATGGATACATTACTACATCTTCTTCAATAAATGGAACAGACTTACGGTAAGCTGCTACAAATTCTTCAATCATTCTGGAACTTTGTAATGGTTTTCTAAACTCCAGAGCCTGTGCTCCTGTCATTAGCTCAATTCCCAGAATGGTATAAACATTTTGCACCACCTTAAATAATTTAGTAGCAGAATTCGCGCCCATGCTGACATGATCTTCCTGGCCATTGCTGGATACAATGCTATCAACTGAAGCAGGGGTACAATATTGCTTATTCTGACTAACAATTGACGCAGCAGTATACTGCGGAATCATAAAACCCGAATTTAAACCCGGATTACCTGCTAAAAAAGGCGGTAATCCACGTTGACCTGAAATTAATAAATAAGTTCGTCTTTCGGAAATATTTCCAAGCTCAGCAAGTGCGATGGCAAGAAAATCCATAGCAAGAGCTAAAGGTTGTCCATGAAAATTCCCTGCTGAGATCACTTTATCTTCGTCAGGAAAAACAGTTGGATTGTCTGTGACAGAATTAATCTCTGTCAGGATAACACCAGCAGCATAGTTTATAGCATCGCGCGAAGCTCCATGCACCTGTGGAATGCAACGAAATGAATACGGATCCTGCACATGTTCTTTGCGGCGTTTGATCATCTGACTGCCTTTCAGAATATTTCTCATATTCTCAGCCACATCGATCTGACCTTTGTGAGGTCTGATCTTGTGAATTAATTTATCAAAAGGTTCTTGCCGGCCATCAAATGCATCGAGAGAAATTTCCGCAACAAAATCAGCCATTGAAGCAAGCTGATATGAATTCATAATACAATACAGGCCATATGCCGACATGAATTGTGTTCCATTCAGTAACGCTAATCCTTCTTTTGACTGAAGCTCAATTGGCTTCCAGCCGAATTTCTTTAAAATATTTTTCGAAGGTTGAACTTTTCCTTCAAACAAAACCTCTCCCTCTCCGATCAATGGCAGACAAAGATGAGCGAGTGGCGCAAGATCACCGGAAGCCCCAAGCGAACCTTGCTGATATACTACTGGAAAAATATTATTATTGAAGAAGTCAACCAATCGCTCAACAGTCACAAGCTGAACTCCGGAATTTCCATATGACAATCCCTGAATCTTCAGAAGCAACATCAAACGTACGATCTCAACCGGTACTACATCTCCGGTGCCACACGCATGTGAAACCATGAGATTACGCTGAAGTTTTCCAAGATCATTTTCAGAAACGGATTTATTGTAAAGCGCACCGAAACCGGTATTGATACCGTAGATAGGCTCACTATATTCTTTGAGTTTACGGTCAAGATATTTTCTGCACTTAACGATCTTCGTTTTTGCATCATCGGAAAGGACCAGCTTTCGGTTCTCGAAAATAATTTCTTCGATATCATTTATCGAAAGTTCTGTGCTGCTGATCTTGTGCTGTGCTTGTGCCATAAATTACAATTATTAAATCAAGAAATTAAATCAGGAAGCTGCTCTGCAGTTATTTTTACTTGTTCTCCTGTTTTCATATTTTTTATAGTCAGATTTCCGGAAGACATTTCTTCGGAACCGATCAAACCTACAAATGGAATATTTTTCTTATCCGCATAAGCCATTTGCTTTTTCATTTTAGCATCATCAGGATAAACTTCAGTATTGATATTCAACTTCCGTAATTGTCGTGCAATGCTTAAACAATAAGTTGCCTCCGCAATTCCAAAATTGACAAACATCAATCGTGTCGACACATTACTGAAATCAGGAAATGCATTGATCTCTTCAATTACATCGTAGATCCTGTCTGCTCCGAAAGAAATCCCTACACCTGACATATTTGGTAAACCAAAAATTCCGGTGAGGTCATCATATCGTCCACCTCCACAGATGCTACCGGTAAAAGTCGTCCGGGTATCATTTGCTTTCACTTCTATGATCGCTCCTGTGTAATAGTTCAATCCACGTGCTAATGTAATGTCCAGTTCAAGCACACACATTGGCGGGATATCCGTAGATCCTGACAGAATTTCACGGAGTTCTTCGATTCCTTTTTTACCGATCTCCGAATCAGACAATACTTCAGAAAGTACATTTAGTTTTTCTTCGTTCGTGCCTTTAAGGTCAATGATCGGTTTTAATAATTCTATCGAACGATCAGAAATTTCCTTTGACTTTAATTCATCAATTACTTTTTCTATACCGATCTTATCAAGTTTATCAATAGCAACAGTGATGTCAATTATTTTATCTGAAGCGCCAATTAATTCTGCTATTCCTGCAAGTACTTTTCTGTTATTGAGTTTTATCGTTACACCGAACTTCAAATTCTCAAATACATCACTGATGATTGAGATCAATTCAATTTCATTCAGTAAAGAATTTGAACCAATAACATCAGCATCACATTGAAAGAATTCGCGGTATCTTCCTTTCTGCGGACGATCAGCGCGCCACACCGGCTGGATCTGAAATCTTTTGAATGGAAAAGAAATATCATTCTGATTCATTACAACATAACGCGCAAAAGGAACAGTCAGATCATAACGAAGTCCTTTTTCTGCAATGTCACGCATTGTAACATTTCCATTGGCCTTCTTTATCTGATCCACTACTTCACCTGAATTCAAAATTCTGAACAGCAACTTATCTCCTTCCTCCCCATACTTTCCTTCCAGTGAAGAAAGGTTTTCCATAGAAGGTGTTTCTATCTGTTCGAAACCATAGCGAGAATAAATGGTCCGGATAGTATCGAAAATATAATTCCGCCGGCGCATTTCATTCGGAGAAAAGTCCCTTGTGCCTTTTGGTATACTTGGTTTTGACATGATTTTTATGTAGCCTCTAAAATAGATATCAAACGGTCATGAATATGGATGGTGGAAGGGAATTATTCACAATCTTCTTTGCATGAAACTGAAATTTTCTTTTTTGAATAGTGGATTAAAGTATTTAAGGTGTTTAAAGGGCTTAAAGTGCTTTGATACTTTCTCCACACCTTAAACAATTTAAACACCTTAAACAATTTAAACATTTTACTCTTCACCGGCTTAAATCAAAAACCGGAATTGAGTAAACTTTATCTGACCAAAGACCGATATCTGATCCTATGAGGCTGTACATCACCCAGACGCTGCTTCTTGTTCTCTTCATATTCCGAGAAGTTTCCATCAAAGAAATAAACCTGAGAGTCACCTTCAAAAGCTAGGATGTGAGTGGCAATACGATCGAGGAACCATCTATCATGGGAAATAACAACGGCACATCCGGCGAAGTTTTCAAGTGCTTCTTCCAGTGCACGAAGTGTATTGATATCGATATCGTTCGTTGGCTCATCGAGCAAAAGTACGTTCGAACCTTGTTTTAAAGCAATGGCTAAATGGACACGATTTCTTTCTCCACCTGATAACACTTCCAGTTTTTTACTCTGATCAGTTCCACTGAAATTGAATTTAGAAACATACGCTCTCGAATTCAATTTCTGAGTTCCGACGATCATTGTATCTGTTCCGCCTGAGATTACATCATAAACCGTTTTTCCCGGAACAAGATCGTCATGCGACTGATCTACATATCCGATCTGAACAGTATCTCCAACTTTAAAATCACCTGAATCCGGTTTCTCCAGACCCATGATCATTTTGAAAAGTGTTGTCTTACCGGCACCATTCGGTCCGATAACTCCGACAATCCCTGCAGGTGGTAATGAGAAACTCAGGTTTTCAAACAAAACCCGGTCGCCATATGCTTTCGAAATATTATTCGCTTCAATAACTACTCCACCTAAACGCGGTCCGGGTGGAATAAATAATTCAAGTTTTTCTTCCTTCTCTTTAACGTCCTGATTCAACATGGTATCATAGGCAGCGATACGTGCTTTTGATTTAGTATGACGACCTTTCGGCGACAAGCGAACCCATTCCAATTCACGTTGAAGAGTTTTCTGACGTTTACTTTCAGTCCGTTCTTCCTGCGCTAATCGATTTGATTTTTGTTCTAACCATGATGAGTAATTTCCTTTCCATGGTATTCCTTCTCCTCTATCCAGTTCAAGAATCCATCCTGCAACATTGTCAAGGAAGTATCTATCGTGAGTTACGGCAATTACTGTCCCTGAATATTTCTGTAGATGTTGTTCCAGCCATAAAACTGATTCAGCATCCAGATGATTCGTTGGCTCATCGAGCAAAAGAACATCCGGCTCTTGCAATAACAATCGACAAAGTGCAAGGCGACGTTTTTCACCTCCAGAAAGAGTTGCGATCTTCGATTCAGGATCAGGACAACGTAAAGCATCCATAGCGATCTCAATCTTATTATCGATCTCCCATCCATTCGCTGCATCAATTGCATCCTGAACCTGACTTTGACGTTCAATGAGTTTATTCATTGCATCATCATCCATAGGCTCTGCAAATTTATTGTTGATCTCTTCGAATTCTTTCAAAAGATCGACAACTTTTTGCGCACCTTCCATTACAACTTCTCTTGCTGTTTTATCTTTATCAAATTCCGGTTCCTGTGAAAGATATCCGACAGTATACCCCGGAGAAAAAACTACTTCACCGGTAAAAGATTTTTCAAGTCCGGCTATGATCTTCATCAAAGTTGATTTACCGGCACCGTTCAAACCGAGGATACCGATCTTCGCTCCATAGTAAAACGAAAGATAAATGTTCTTTAAAACCTGTTTTTGTGGTGGATAAGTTTTACTTACACCTACCATTGAAAAAATTATCTTTTTATCGTCAGCCATACTTGTTTTGTGTTTATTAAAATTGAGTCCGGCAGATCATGAAAATGATTCATTTCCGGTTTAAAATAAGGCTGCAAATGTCGCTAAAAAAAGGCAAAAAATGAAGCAGAAAGGCTCAATAAGGCAAACAAATTGAGCTCTCACCCTCAATCAAAAGATATATTGAAAGCTGTCATATTTCAATGACACCTGGATTAGCTTCAAAAAAGCTATAATTCCGCTTATTTTCGAAGTTTCCACCTCAATAGCAAAGAATATTTTAAGTCAGATTTCTCACCAATTAGAAGTAACAAAAACGCTGATCTTCAGTACTAATCAGAATAAATTTCTATTGCAAAAATGAAAAAGTTAATTTCTATTTCTCTCTCTCTGATTCTCACTGTAAGTGCCATTGCTCAGAATTCTTTTACCAATGTATCTACAAAGGCAAAAGAGCAATCTGCAAAAATGAATTTCGGCTTGAAGCGAAAAATAAAAGCTGAAAATAACGATTCAAGAGAGATCTCAGTACTGGTGAAAGGGAATGTTGATGTTATAAAGGCAAAGACAATTGAATTAGGTGGAGTATTTAAAAACTCTGCAGGTGACATAGCTTCGATCAGAATTCCACTGAACAAGATCGATATTCTTGCAAAGGTTGCAGATGTTCAGAGAATTGAAAGTAACGACTATAAATTTTTACCAATGAATGATCAGGCTGTGAGAAATAATCATGCGCTTGAAGTTCAAAATGGTTTTGGATTACCACAAGGTTATGATGGTACAGGTGTAGTTGTCGGTATCATAGACGAAGGAATTGATTACACTCATCCTGATTTCAGAGATGAATTTGGAAATACAAGAATCAAATTTCTTTGGGATCAGTCGATCATCAATCTTAATCCACTGACACAACCTCAGCCTTATGGCTATGGAAAAGAATACATCGGTAATCAGATCGATACATCCACGCAACATTACGATAGTCCTTTCGGACATGGCACCCATGTTGCCGGAATTGCTTGCGGAAATGGATTAGCAGTAAATAATTATAAAGGCATGGCTCCAAAAGCAGACATGATCATCGTCAAGGCAAATTTAAACCAGCCTGACAATGACTTTCTGAGTTCATTGGGTGATGCAGTAAAATATATTTTCGATAAAGCCGATGCTTTAGGTCAACCCGCAGTTATCAATATTAGTCTGGGAACTTATTTCGGTTCTCATGATGGAAAAGATATTCAGGCGCAGTACATCGACAATCTTATAACAACAGGACCCGGTCGTGTAGTTGTAGCTTCAGCAGGAAATGCAGGTACAGCACCGATTCATCTCGGATATGACCTGAATGCAGATACTAATTTTACATGGCTGCAATTCAGCAGTGATTACATTTACATTCAGGCATGGGGCGATTCAGGACAATTTGAGAATGCAAATTTTTCGATTGGACTGGACAGAGTTAAACCGGATTATTATTCAGTTGCAACTATGCCATTTGTCAATATCCAATCACAATTGGATACCGTTGTTGTTGATACCCTATTCGATGGCACCAATCGTCTTGGAACAATCTATCGCTATGCAGAATATTTCAATGGCAGATATTCTTTTGAATACATCATCTATCCGGATTCAACTATGAATATTTCCGGAAATGATACCAGCAGATATTTATGGAGTTTCAAAACATTTGGCAGTGGAAGAATGGATGCATGGAGTCTTGAAATGGTTTTTGACAATATTCCCGACAGTTTAATTTTCCCTGTAATAAATCAGTATAAAAAACCGGATGGTGAGCAGACTATTGTAAGTAGTTTCACATGTAGTGATAAGGTCATAACAGTTGGCTCATACATTAACAGAAATTATTACACCAATGCAAATTTCGCTATTACCAGAGATACAAGTTTAGAAGTTGGACAATTATCCTCTTTCTCCAGTCGTGGTCCAACACGTGATGGCAGGATCAAACCTGATATTACTGCAACCGGCGAATGGGTCCTTTCGGCAGGAACGCAATCAGAATTAAATATTTTATCGGCAACAGAACCGACAAAAGTTGCTGCGGGAAAAAAACACAAACGAAGCAGTGGAACCTCAATGTCTTCACCAATGGTTGCAGGAATCTGCGCGCTTTATCTTCAGAAAAATCCGACTGCTACATGGCTGGATGTTAAAACTGCAATTTTGAATTGTGCAGATCATGATAATTTTACCGGCTCCACTCTACCGGATAATAACTGGGGTTATGGAAAAGTAAATGCCTATGCTTCAGTCAGAGGTTGCAATATCGGAATTGATGAGATGTACGAAAGCATTGACTTCTCTTTGTATCCGAACCCGAGTTCAGCAAATACAAGTATTCAATATGATCTTGCTTCTATAGGTAAATTCGGAAAAGCTTCGATCACAATATCAAATTCAATTGGATCTGTTGTAAAGAACATTTCATTAAAACTGATCAGCAACAGCCTGGAGATACCTTACGGTGAACTGAATTCCGGAATTTATTTCTGCACTTTAAAAATTGATGGAGAAACTATAAGAACACAAAAACTTATTATTCTATAAGAATTATATTATACAAAACGAAACCGGCATTTTTTATTAATGCCGGTTTTTTTTATGCCATCTTCATAAGTCTGCGGGTATTAATTTTTAATTACATTTGCACCGGAGGAAACCTTTGTGTTCTTAAATAAAATAAACAATTATCTTTCACTGGTAAAGTTCAGTCACACTGTCTTTGCAATGCCCTTCGCCTTGATTGGTTTTACAATTGCCATCACTCGTCCTGAATCACATTTCGAATTACTGCTTTTATTCAAGGTAATTCTCTGCATGATTTTCGCAAGAACTGCAGCTATGGCTTTTAACCGGTACATCGACAGAAACATCGATGCTCAGAACTCCCGGACTGCTGTCAGAGAAATTCCAAAAGGAGTTGTTAGTCCGGTCGCAGCACTTACGTTAGTGATTCTTTCTTCTGTAGCATTTATCATTACTACCTACACTATTAATCAGATCTGTTTTTACCTTTCTCCTGTAGCCCTCATCGTAGTACTAGGCTATTCTCTCACTAAACGCTTTACATGGCTTTGTCATCTGATCCTGGGAATTGGTTTGTCTCTCGCTCCAATTGGCGCCTATCTTGCTGTAACCGGAAAATTTGATTGGCTTCCATTACTTTTCAGCTTCACTGTTATCACCTGGGTAAGTGGTTTTGATATAATTTATGCCTTGCAAGACGAAGAGTTTGATCGTAATTTACAACTGAATTCAATGCCCGTTGCTTTCGGAAAAAAAGGCGCATTGAATATTTCAATACTTCTGCATTTATTATCCGTTGCTTTTGTTTTTGTAGCAGGACTTTATCTGCCATTTGGAATTATATATTGGATTGGCTTCTCTGTTTTTGCAATTCTCATTACCTATCAGCACATTATTGTAAAGCCAAATGATCTGAGCAGAGTCAATCTTGCTTTCTTTACTACAAATGGAATTGCAAGTATTGTTTTTTCGGCATTTGTTATTGCAGATCTCTTACGTTAAAGCAAAAAAAAACTGCCATTTGTGAATGACAGTTTTATTATACTTTGTTTAAAAACACTACGGCTTTAACACCACGAGATTTAGTTTCGAGTTATTTTCCATCAGAGAGTAGTCTGCAGATTCATTGCAATTATCCCCTGTAATATCCCTGATCTGGTATCCCATAAAGAAGATTGGAAGCGTTGCCTGCAATACTGTAAAATCAGAATGATTGATAGATCCATCCTGATTCACATCACCGGAACGAATCGCCCAAACTCCTGCCGACATCTGTATCTGATTTGATCCAAATGCTTTGTTTGCAGCAGTAGTAAAATCATACAACGTTGACGAAGTTGCAAATGAAACCGGACTAGCGCTCCATGTCTCTAATGAATTTCTATGCTTCAGTACTATGTAATAAGAACTTCCCAAAGCTGCTCCGGGAAAAGTAAATACACCATTACCTGATGTATTGAATGCATTTCTTGAAGTGTATAGAATCGAGTACGGTGAAGTTGAAGAGCAAAGTCGAATATCAATACTATCACAATTCGAAGTTAACAATGGTGATCTCATTGTATTGACTGCTGAATAAAATCCTTCGATGAAGAGTTTCAGATTTAATGTGATCTCTGAGGTAAAGTTAGAAGCACTATTCGCAGTTCCACATGGGGTTATGACTGATATTAATCCTGTGGTTGAACCGGCTGGTACCACTGCTGTGATCTGAGAAGCATTTACAACTGTAAAAGAAGTCGCATTGATTCCGTTGAAAGTAACTGCAGTTGCACCGGTAAATCCACTTCCATTGATCGTTACAGTCTGCCCTGCTGTTCCCGTTGATGGAGCAAATGAACCGATCGCAGGCACAGGTGTAACTGTTACTGCAATAGAATTTCCGGTTCCATAACAAGGCGCAAAGGTGCTTGTCGGAATTGTGATCGACCAGTTGTTGATCATTCCTGAATCAATTGCAGCGTTATCAATTGCAATTAAATTCCATGTTCCATTTGGATTGATTGCACCCGCGCCTATTGCTGTGAAAGTAGTGATCGTTGTAGTTGTACAAGTCGTAGCAGTTGTTGCAATTGGTTTAAAACTTCCTGTAAAAGGAGCAGTTCCCGTAGTGATCAATGCAGCTGCAGCATCTGTAAAAACAGTATTCGTAAAATTATCACCTGATGAACCTGTATTTCTGGTTAATGCCAGCATCTGTCCATTCGGTGCACGTAACGAAAGAATAAGATCTCCATCATACGTGTGTGTTATATTTATAGAGATCGAAATTCCGGAACTGGTAACAGCGCCGGTATAACCTGAAATTGAAATCGGACTGGCAACTCCGCCTGCACAAACATTATCAGGTATTGCCACCGGTGTGGTATTTGAATAGGTTTGAGGTGCCCATGATGCAAGATCATATGTTCCTGCTGTAGTTGCAGACAACGGTGATGTTGTTGTAGCTCCGATCAATGTTCCATCTTTTCTCCATTGATATAAATTACCACCGACAGGTGTAAACGAAAGCGAAACATTTCCGCCTGCACAAATTGCCGTAGGACCACCTGCACTTATTGTTGGTGAAGCCGGTTGAGCGATCACATTAATTGCTAATGTCGATGGACTTCCGCTTCCACATGAGTTTACTCCGGAAACACTTAATGTTCCTGTCGATGCCGAACTGAAATTTGCAGTAATGGAAGTTGTACCATTTCCTGAAGCTATCGTACCACCGCCGGTTAACGACCAGTTGTAAGTTACTGCTGTAGGATTAGTAGAGACATTGAATGTTGCTGTTTGCCCAACACAAGTTGCACTTCCTGTAATAGCAGATAATGCCGTTGGTAGTGGATTGACTGTGACATTAAACGCAGGTGATGTTGTTCCGTTGAAACAATTATTTGCCCCGGCAACAGTAACCGTTCCGGAAATTGCAGCACCACTGTAATTTACAAGAATCGAATTTGTCCCAGCTCCTGATGCAATTGTAGCTCCCGAAGGTAAATTCCAGTTGTATGTAGTTGCATTAGTAATGGCAGCAACAGAGTAAGCAACTGAATTCTGACCTGCACATACTGTAGCAGTACCGGTAACAGAACCTGCAGCACCAACTGACTGTTGAACTGTCAGGTTCGTTCCATTATTTGATCCCGTCACGGAAGGATTTGATGCAATTACTCTGATCCTGTAAATACTTCCCGGAGTTGTTCCTGCAAGTACAGTACATGAAATAGTTCCCGAAGAAGCTGTTGAACTCAGAGTTCCAATTGTAGTTCCGGGAAAAGCTCCACCTACTGTTGATAATTGTGCAGTATAAATATTCCCTGCATTGGACGGACCATCACCGCTAAAACTAACATTGAAAGAACTTCCGCCTGCACATAGAAAAGTACTTCCAAGTGGTAGTGTAGAGAGTGTTGTAAGTACAGCACTTCCTGCTGCAATTGTAAAATTCACATTTGAAATATCGAAAAATATATTTCCTGCACCTTCAACTTTTACTCTTGCCGTTGTAGTAAGAGTTCCGGGAACTGTAATCGTTGCAGAACCATTGTTTGGAACGTTTGAAGCAAGTGTTGTCGGATAAGTAAATCCACCATCAGTTGAAAGATAAATATTGACATTCGCACAACTGATCGGTGCCACATCGGTCCCCGACACATCCCACAAAACAGTCTGAGTCGATCCGGCATTCCATGTTAAAGCTGTGTTAGGTTGCTTCACAAGAAATGTATCAGGTGTTGCAACGACTGTTAATAAGACAGGAGTATCATTGTTAGATATTGCACCTCCGTTCAATCGATTGTCGCGAACGGTCATTCTGAAGTTCAATGATCTTGCAACAGAAGGTAGTCGTTCTCCTATTGTAGAAGTATTATTTACGATGTCACTGATCTTTGGAAATATCCTTGTACCATTTGTCTGAGGAGTAAACACTCTGAACAAAGGAAAAGTTGATCCTGCAGTTTGAGTTGCATTCACTTGCGCTTGAGTTCCTAAATCGTATTCTTCCCAGATATATGTCAGAGAATTTCCATTCACATCAGTTGCAGAACCGGTCAATGAAAAAGGTGTTAAATATGGAATTGTGAAATTTCCGGGAACTGTAACTACCGGTGCTGAATTACCGGTTGCTGAAGAAGTTGGACATCCGCTTCCACTACCTGATGTAACAAACGTTAAGATCTCATCTAAACTTTTTACATGAAATATCGGATCACTGTTACTTTGAGTATTGTCTGTACTACAAATTCCTGCATAGGCCATGATCGTAGTTCCTGAACCTGGTTCATATGCTGTTGAACCATTTCTGTTCGCACCGGAACATGAACCCAAGGCACCATTGAAAGTATGATTTCCTGCAAACTGATGTCCCATTTCGTGAGCGACGTAATCAATATCAAATGCATCACCAACCGGTGAACCGGAACCTGTTACACCGCGTGCCTTATTACTCGAATTACAAACAACACCAAGTCCTGCTACTCCTCCACCACCGGTACTGAATACGTGGCCAATATCATAGTTCGCAGATCCTATTGAATCGGTAGTTAACGTTTGATTTTGACCAAGCATCGTACTTCCATTATTATTTGTAAATGGATCTGTTGCTGAATTTAAGAAGATCAACTTTGTTGTATTCGCAATTAAAACCAATCGAACTGAAAGCTCTAATTCGTAAACTGCTGTTACCCTGTTTACAGATGTAACCATTCCGGAAAGTGCTCCGGCTTGCGTTCCACCATAAAATGCTGCATACTCACCTGTACATGATAAAGCAAGACGGAACGTTTTTAAATTCGCTCCGGAAGTTCTGTTTACAGAGGGAGCAGAATGCTCAATGGGATTTAGTCTTCTGATATCATTGGCCTCTGTTTCACAATTGAAGTCAGACATTCCTGTTTTATCACGACGATAAAAAGAAATATAATGAGATGAATTCGAAAGAGAATAAGGATCAATCATAAACCATCCGCTTGGAGTCATGACCATAGCATGAAAACCAAAAATAGTATAATCAAGTTTCGCTGTCGCATATTTATCATCTATGCCCACAGCTGAAAAAGTTCTGATAATATTTGAATACGATGGCTTAGTATCATCCGGTAAAACTTCTGAACGAACTACTTTAAATCTTCCAAAACCTCCTTCAGGCAATGGTAAAGAAATAATTGGCGCAGTTTTAAATGCATTGGGATCCGAATCATACACAGCAGTATTTAATTCTGCTTTTATTTTATTCAGATCAAGTTCAAGCAATCGATAATTACGCGGCATACTTTTCAAATAACACTCCTCTGAGAACTCAGATACTGAAGCATCTTTCCATACCGATTCGTTTTGTGCGTAAAGCTGATTGAATAGGGTTAATAGCGCTCCTGTCAACAGGAACATTTTTAAGTACAATTTAAATTTCATGATTAAGCGCAGTAAATAGACTTTCCACAGAATTGCGGGTGACTAAAATACGTCAGAAAACCAATGATTTCAAGTAATTGAGGCAGAAGTTTAGAGTGTCTCCAAAGTATCTTACTTTAAACTAAAATTTCTCACTTTTGGATAATTATTTTTTTGTGAACAAAACCCAAATCAGTACTTATTTTTAAAATGTATAAACCATTGTTCAGAAAACTTAAATCAAATGTATCGTTAAAGCCATTTTTTACATTCTGAGAATACAATAATTTCCCGCAATAATCCAAGACAGAAAACGACTTCATCATCAAGCTGTTTTTCTTAGCAAAGACATCCAGAATTCCATTGCTTGGATTTGGGAAAATTGCAATCAGATCTTCAATACTTCCGGGCGGTAAATTTTCGTACAACTTATTGTTACCTGAAATGATTTCAAGGTTTGGATCGATTGAAATAAAATCAGGTTCAAAATCAAGTTCAAAATTAAATTGCTGTCCGGAAGATGTAGCATCAATAATTACAATTGAATCACGCTCCGCATTTCCAATCTGAACCGGAAGCGGAATATGAAAAAAAGAAATTCCCGGATCTGAAGAAACCTGATCAACGATCATTGTAACTGAATTTCCTGATTTACTCCATTCAATTTTAAACGAAGGATATCCTTCTCCATAAACCCATTCATCAAAAAATTCCGTCAGATCAGATCCGGTAATAAATTCAAAAGATAATTTAAGATCTTCCGTGGTTGCATAATTATACTGCAAAGAATTTTTATTCAGAAAATCTCTTATTGATTCCAGAAAAAGTTCTTCGCCAAATTTCCAGCGCAACATATTTAAAACATAACTTCCTTTTCTATAAGATAGACGGCCATCGAAGATTCGAGTTCTGTCAGTGGTATCACTGCAGATAACTGAACCAGTGGGTTTGGAAATAATACTTTGCAATGCAGAATATTTCCATGCGTAATATTCTTCCGGTTTGAATCTTTCAATTGCAGCTCCTGCAAAGAATGTAGCAAAGCCTTCATGAAGCCAGATATCTCTCCAGCTGCTGCAGGTAATTTTATCACCGAACCATTGATGAACTAATTCATGTGCGATCAGTTCATATCCAAAGCTTCCAACAAAAGACATAGTTTGATGTTCCATACCTCCACCCCAGCCAAATTGGGCATGTCCATATTTTTCTTTTGAGAATGGGTAAGAAACCAGCAAACTATCATAATAACTGATCAATGATGCAGTCACTGAAAAAGCAGGTTGAGCAACACTGATTTGCTCGGGATATATATAATTCAGAATAGGAAGTGTATCAGAATTACTTAATACAACTGAATCGGAGAATTCTGCATAATTTGTTACAGCAATTGCTACCAGATAGGGCGCAATAGGATAATTACTTTTCCAGTGGTACAGCATATTTACTCCTGCTGTTTCGGCAGAAACTAAAATTCCGTTTGAAGCGCACTTCGTTCCCAATGGAATTTCACACCACACATCGATCGAATCTATTTTATCTGCATTATTCTGCCGGCAAGGCCACCAGTCTTTTGCACCATAAGGCTCCGAAAGTGTCCACATCACCGGATCACCATTATGCAGACTTTGTTCAAATGAACCATTGCCGGTCGATACAGGAGCACCATGATAATAAACAGAAAGCGAGTCAAGAGAATTGGCAGACAAAAAAGCAGGGAAATAAATTTTTATCAGATCAGAATCATGCAAAAATGAAATTTGACTTCCATGATAAGTTACTGAATCAATGGTAAGATATTGTGAGCAATCAAAAGTAATAGAATCAAGAAACGAATGAGCCTGAAAATATGAAGTAATATTTCCTGAAATAAAATTTACTGCCGGATCCACTTTCCATTCGCATCTTGTATAGTGAATGTCTGCATTTTCATAATTATAAGTTGAAGAAAAAGATTTTGCTGCACGAAACGACTTTGCTTCTAAATCAGAAATCACATCAATCTGATTCTGCGCAAGAGAATCGAAATGGATTAAAAAAGAATGCAATCAATAAAAATGCAGAAGTAAATTTCATGAAGTGAAATTACTCATTCATTAGAACATAAATGTCATCAATAAGTTTATTTACTTCTACAGAATCCGTTCCATCATAAAAACCACGAATTCTTCGTTCAGTATCTATCAATGTGAAAAACTGAGTGTGCACAAAATCGTCAGGTCCGCCATCACCTTCTGAAACGGCAGACAAATAGGAAGTCCTTGCCATTTCATAAATATCCTTTTTTTCTCCTGTCACAAAATGCCATATCTTAGAATCAGCATTATGAAATTCAGCATATTTTTTCAGCACAGGAACAGAATCTTCTGAAGGTTTAACTGTATGTGATAAAAAATGAATTTGTTCTGTACCTTTAAATCGTTCTGCAACTCTCTCCATTTGATTTGACATTTTTGGACAGATGCCATTACATGTTGTGAAGAAGAAATCGGCAACATATATTTTTCCATCAAGATCGCTCTGAGAAATTGGCGCCCCATTCTGATCGATGAATTTCCAGGATGCGATTCTATGATCGGTGCTGTCGTCCGCCTTTTCACCATAGACCGGTAATGAAGGTGCTTGTTGTCTTTCAGTGGTAAGAATTTGATAAGCCCAGGCAATAGACACCATTACCAGTAATGCTACTACCCCCCACCTTAACATCAAATGTTTTCTCATTTAGTTATTCTTTCTGCAAGAAAAGCTTCTTTACAACCGGTGCTGCAAAAGCCGAATAGTTTTCCGTCATATGTTACGGTATCTGCCGGCTCATTTCCTACTGACATACCACACATTGTATCATTGGTAGAAACCAATAAACCTTCGGCAAGGAGAATTCCACTTTCCTGCGACATAGATACTTTTTCCGGGACAGCAGCTCGTTCAGGTTGAGGGTTAGAACAGGCAACTATGGAGGAGAACACCGATATTGTTAAAATTAATTTCTTCATTTTCTGGTTTTTGAATGGGTTGCAAATTTAGGTAGTTTTAAAGCATTATCAAATGAAAACAGAAAATCCTTTGAACTAAATATTTCTTATATTTGTCAATAACCAAATATCAGTACGTTTTATGAAACCATCTCCTGAAAGTCAGGCTTCCAATGCATTGAGTTTTGAAGACTTCAAGAAAGAAGTTCTTAATGATTTTCGTTTAGCAAACTCAAGCCGTCAGGCAAGTTTGATCGGACGAAAAGAAGTATTGACAGGCAAAGCGAAATTCGGAATTTTTGGTGATGGTAAAGAGCTTGCACAGATTGCTATGGCAAAGCAATTTATGCCCGGTGATTTCAGAGCCGGATATTACCGGGATCAAACATTTATGTTTGCCATTGAACAATCGAATATTACAGCCTTTTTCGCGCAGCTCTATGCAACTCCCGATCTGAATGCAGAACCTAGTTCAGGCGGAAGATCGATGAATGGTCATTTCTCTACAAGAACGATAAACGAAGATGGTAGCTGGAAGGAACTTTCAAAAATAAAAAACTCATCATCTGATATCAGTCCGACTGCAGGACAAATGCCGCGACTTTTAGGATTAGCATGGGCATCGAAATTATTCAGAAACAATCCGGATCTGCATCACATGACCAACTTCACTACGAAAGGAAATGAAGTTGCTTTTGGAACAATTGGTGATGCAAGTACATCTGAGGGCTTATTCTGGGAAACTATAAATGCTGCCGGTGTACTTCAGGTACCAATGGCAATTTCAGTTTGGGATGATGGATACGGAATTTCAGTTTCATCAAAGTATCAAACAACGAAACAAAATATTTCTGAGGTACTCAAGGGTTTTGAAAGAAATGAAAAAGGCGAAGGATATGTGATCCTCAGAGCAAAAGGCTGGGACTACCCTGCTCTATGCGAAATGTATGCTAAAGGAATTAAGATCTGCAGAGAAGAACAGGTTCCTGTATTGTTTCACATCACGGAAATTACTCAACCGCAAGGTCACAGTACTTCGGGTTCGCACGAAAGATATAAATCAAAAGAGCGGTTGGATTTTGAAGTTGAATATGACGGAATAAAAAAAATGCGCGAGTGGATTTTAAGTTCTGCAATTGCTACAGAAGCTGAACTCGATGAAATTGAAAGCGAAGCAAAAAATATGCACAGGATTGTAAGAAAGCAGCTTGGACTGAATTCATGACACCTGTAAAGAATGAGATCAGAGAAGTATCGGAGATGTTTGATGCCATTAGTCAGACAACCGGACAATCTTCTTTCATTCAAAAAATTAAATCTGATCTGAATACAGTTATTGATCCGGCGCGAAGAGATATTGTTTCTGCAATTCAGAAAGTTCTTCGATTACTGAGAAACGAAAATTCTGCCGCTAAAACTAATTTGCAGGAATGGCATTCAAATTATCAGAAGCTGAATGCAGAGAGATATAATGCCGGACTACATAGCACATCTAATGAGTCAGTTTTTAATATCGAACCGATTGCACCGGTATATAATGATGATTCTCCTATGATAGATGGCCGCGAAATATTGCAGGCCAATTTCGATGCACTTTTTGCAAAAGATCCAAGGCTTGTTGCCTTTGGAGAAGATCTCGGAAAAATCGGTGATGTGAATCAAGGGTTCGCCGGACTTCAGGCAAAATATGGTGAGATCAGAATTACGGATGTTGGAATACGTGAAGCTACCATTGCAGGACAAGGAATAGGACTGGCTTTACGTGGGCTAAGACCGATTGCAGAAATTCAATATCTTGATTATTTACTCTATGCATTGCAGATCTTAAGTGATGACCTTGCTACTTTGCAATACAGAACTAAAGGTGGACAAAAAGCACCTGTTATCATCAGGACCCGTGGTCATCGTCTGGAAGGGATCTGGCATAGTGGCTCTCCTATGGGAATGATCATAAATGCGATTCGTGGTATTCATGTTTTGGTTCCTCGTAACATGGTACAGGCAGCAGGATTTTATAATACATTATTGGCAAGTGACGAACCGGGTTTGATCGTTGAATGTTTAAATGGTTATCGGTTAAAAGAAAAGCTTCCAGCAAACATTGGAGAATTCAGAATCCCATTAGGCGTTCCGGAAATAATTCAGGAAGGGAATGATGTGACAATTGTCACTTATGGTTCATGTGTAAGAATAGCCCAGGAGGCCATTCAACTATTGAAAGAATTGGAAATTTCTGTTGAGTTGATTGATTGCCAAACATTACTTCCTTTTGATACTCAAGAAATTATCTCTAAGAGTATTCAGAAAACCAATAAACTTCTTGTGCTCGATGAAGATGTACCCGGTGGTGCGAGTGCTTATATTTTACAACAACTATTAGAGAAACAAAACGCCTTTCAATGGCTTGATTCTGCGCCTGTTACACTCACAGCTAAAGATCATCGTGCTGCATATGGATCAGACGGAGACTTTTTCTCCAAACCATCAGTTGAAGATGTTGTTAACTCTGTTTATAGAATTTTTAACGAATATAATCCGCAGCAATTTCCGTTGTATATTTAACCCGTTCAAAATTTTCACACACACACTGCAGTTCGCTGCTGATTCACATGACAGAAAAAGTTACGGAAAAAGAATCCAATTACAGCTCATTGGAATCAATGAGTGTTTATGATTTACTATCTGCTATGAATACAGAAGACAAATCTGTACCAGAAGCAGTGGAGAAAGTATTGCATCGCATTGAAACAGTTGTGATACTTATCACAGAAAAGATGCGCACCGGCGGTCGATTATTTTACCTGGGTGCCGGCACAAGTGGTCGTTTAGGTATTGTAGACGCTTCTGAATTGCCACCTACTTTCGGATTGGAACATGGTAAAGTAATAGGATTGATTGCAGGCGGCGATAATGCAATCCGAAAGGCAGTTGAGTTTGCGGAAGATGATGAATTGCAAGGCTGGAAAGATTTACAGACACATAATATCACAACTGCAGATGTAGTACTTGGCATTGCAGCCTCCGGCAGTACTCCTTATGTAGTTGGTGCTGCAAAAAAATGCAAAGAGAATAACATTTTAGCAATTGGATTAACATGCAACCATGGATCTTTACTTGCACAAAATGTGCATTATCCCATTGAAGTGATCGTTGGTCCTGAATTCGTAACAGGAAGCACACGAATGAAGGCCGGCACTGCGCAGAAATTGGTTTTGAATATGATCTCTACTTCTATAATGATACAACTTGGTCGTATTAAAGGAAATAAGATGGTCGACATGCAATTAACAAATGGAAAATTGATCACACGCGGTACGAAGATGATCATGAAAGAACTTAACGTTACTGCGAATGAAGCCGGCGAACTACTTACTAAATTTGGTAACGTCAGAAAAGCAATTGAAAATTACAAGAAGTAAGACTTTAGTTTGTCGAACTGTAGTTTGAATTTTACTATTTCGAAATCTTTCCGCAATTTCTTATCTTTACAAAAATCATCCGATAGGAAATGCAGGACCTCGAGCCCTTTTATTTATGGCGTGAATTATACATAGCAGCAGAGGACGAACTTTCTCCACTGCATGGTAATGTTTATAGTGAACTCGAGTATTCCAATACTATCTACAATTTTTATATTCATCCGCAATGGGATGTATTTGGAAGTGCGACTCTTTATTTAAAAATTTTATTTGCAGACTACGAAAAGCAATATGCAATTATTGAATTTATCGGTGAATGGAATGATGCTTTGTACAATGACATTATGTTTTTGAAAAGGGAGATAATAGAACCCATGATAAATGAAGGGATCAATAAATTTATTCTTATTGGGGAAAATGTTCTGAACTTTCATGGCAGCGATGATTGTTATTATGAAGAATGGTTTCAGGAAATTGATGAAGGCTGGATCGCTGCAATAAATTTCCGTCCGCATGTTGCTTTAGAAATGCAACGTTTCAATCTTGATTATTACATGATCATGGGTGGCGAACTTGATGATCTGAACTGGAGAAATTATTTACCTGTCGATTTACTTCATAGAATAGAAAGCATATTTACAAAACGCTTAAATTAAGTTCATTTAAATGCCATATCAAATCGAAAACTTTATTTCGACTTGATTCGCTTGTCAAATAATTATATGTTTGCCAAATGCTACGTTTATTTTTTCTTGTCTTCCTTTTATCATTAAGCACTTCAAAGATCTTCTGTCAGTCGGTAAGTGACTCACTGGAAAATTCAGAGAATGCTTCCTTCTACCATGATCGTTTTCAAGGGCAGGAAACAAGCAGTGGAGAGACCTATAATAAAAACGATTTTACGGCAGCACATAAAACTTTACCTTTTAATACGTTTTTATTGGTGACCAATCAATTGAATAATAAATCAGTTGTTGTCAGAGTCAATGACAGAGGTCCGTTTAAAAAAAGCCGGGTTGTTGATCTGACTCGTTCAGCTGCTATCAAAATCGACATGGTTCCTTTTGGAGTCGTTCCGGTAAAGGTAGAGATACTTACCTACCTTGACCGTCTGGATATAAATGATTCCATCTTTGTGAATGATGAAGTGTGGGATTGCTATGCAAATAAAATTTCACTTAAAGACAAATCTATATTTATCTGGAGAACAGAATTCTGGAAGCACGCTTTTTATATGGCCTCAACTTTGGCTCTTGAAACTAAATTAGACTCGATAGGAGTCCGGGTTATTGATACCGGAGAAAAAAAGATGTACATTCTTGTTGCTACCGGCATTAAATCAAAAAAGGATGCTGAAGTATTGGTATGGAAATTTAAAAAAATGGGGTTTATACATTCACGGATATTGAAAAATTAATTGTTTATAATACCAGATTCAAAAATCAATTTTCCAACATTTTTATCAATGATCAGGTTAAATTCTTCAGCAAGAATTGCAGTAATCCTGACAAAACGAAATGACTGAGCCCCATGTTTATGTTCTGAAAAATCAAATTTTTTGGTGGAGATAGTTTGAAGAAATGCAGCAACGGGTTTAATAAAATAATAAACGCTTATCACTTGCGAATTACTATCAAATGCAGATGGAACAAAAAAATCCGTAGTATAAAAATGTTCACCAACTTCAAACTCCTGCCCTGTTTCTTCCATCATTTCTCTTTTCAGGCAATCGATCGTTCCTTCACCGAATTCAAGTCCACCACCCGGAAATTTTGTAATATATTGTCCGTTTACTAATTCGTCACTTACAAGAATTCCTTTATCGGGATCGATATAGATTCCATAAACTCTGATGATGAATGGATGTTTGCCCATATAATTTATTGCTGACTGATTTTTCAATTCAAAGATATATCTTTAGACGATCATACTCAATTACACAAAAAAGAATAATTAGTTTGGATTCAAAATATAAAATACTCATAGCCGGTGCCGGTCCGGCGGGAATGGCAACTTCAATGATCCTGAGTAAAAACAAGATCAGGCATATGATAATTGAAAAGCAGATCTTCCCGCGGGATAAAATATGCGGAGATGCTTTGAGTGGTAAAGTTGTAAGCGAATTGAACAAGATCGATCCGGCATTTATAAAAGAAATCGCTGTTAATACAAATGATAATTCAGGAAGTTACGGAGTTCGTTTTTATTCACCACAAGGAAAAATGCTGGATGTACCTTTTTCAAATAACCCTGAAAAACTGAAGCATGCTCCCGGGTTTATTTCTCCCAGACTAAAATTCGACAATTTTCTTTTTTCAAAAGCAGATCCGGAATTCGCAGACATCCGGCAGAATACTTCCATAGAAAATATTATCCGCAAAAATAACAGGCTGCAAGTCACAATTAATAAAAACGGACAAATTTCGGAGGATGAATTTGATATCGTAGTTGGAGCTGAAGGAGACAGATCTATAGTTGGTAAAGAATTATCCGGAGATAAAAAAGAAAACGAACATTACTGTGCGGGTTTGCGTGTGTATTACGAAAATGTTTCTGACTCTCACCCCGACAATTTTATTGAATTACATTTTCTGAAAGAACTATTACCGGGATATTTCTGGATCTTTCCGATGAACGATGGCCGTGTAAATGTTGGGATTGGAATGTTGAGTTCATATGTATCAAAACGAAAAGTGAATCTGAAAAAGTCACTTGAAGAAATAATCGCATCGCATCCCACAATTTCAAAGCGCTTTAAAAATGCGAAAGCCATCACACCAATTCAAGGCTGGGGATTGCCATTAGGAAGTGTAAAGAGAAAAATTTCCGGCAGCAATTTTCTTCTTGTAGGTGATGCAGGATCATTGATAGATCCATTCACAGGCGAAGGTATCGGAAATGCACTTGTAAGTGGAAGAATTGCAGGCGAAACAATTGTAAAAGCGATCGCAGCAGAACGTTTTGATTCCGAATTCTTATATAGTTATCACAAGAATGTTTACAGTCAACTCGAAAGCGAAATTAATCTGAGTCACAAAATGCAAAAACTTGCACGCTATGAAATTCTTTTCAATTTTGTAGTCAACAAAGCGATCAGGAATCAAACCTTACGGGAAACCATCACCTGTATGTTTGAGGACCTTGACATTCGTGCCAGACTGAAAAAGCCTTCGTTTTATTTTAAACTTCTGTTCAACAAACCATAGGCATTGCGGATTTCGAATTTCGGATTGCGGAATATGCAACCTGGAAAGTCGAATCAAAATTGAGAAATGCAGAGGTCTATCACAACACCGAAATCCGCATTCCGAAATCTTTTATTGTTTTTCCGCAGCGTATGCCTTATTCAACCCTTCAATAACCTGACGGGTCACATTCAAGCTATCATTTGCAAAAAGAATTCCACCGCCTTTTTGATAACCTAAAACAAATTGCAGATTTTTATCAGCATTGAATTCACGTAAGTAATTATTCAGTTTTGTATAAAGTTCTTCAGATGAATTTGCCTGCAACTGATCGAGTTTTCCAAGCATTGCATCTTTCTTTTCCATCAAATTTTGTTGACGCATTCCCAATTGTTGTTCCTTTTGCTGGCGTTCCATATCGGTCATACCAATCGCCTGTTGCTGATATAATGCAGCATCTTTCTGAAGTTTATCGCTTTCGCTTTTTAATTCAATTTGAATCCGATTTTGTTCAGCTTCAAATTTTGTCTTTTGATCTTTGTAAAAATCGTACGAGTCCAGCAGCGAATCAGAATTAACATAAACGATCCCTTTTGATGAAACATTTATAGATCCGGAAGCTGATGCAGATCCTGAATCCGGAGTTTGTTTACCATTAAAGTGTAAATAGTATAAAATTCCGACTGCAACGATTAAAACGCCATTCAGAGCAAGGGATAGATTTTTCATATTCTTCGATTTGGCCGCAAATATAAAGGATTCATCCACATTTTAAGGAAAAAACACAGGCCAAAAATATTTTATTTAATTAGGGAGATTGCTTACTTTTCAGCGTTAATTAAGCACTTATGAAAAGCAGATATCTTATTATTGCCCTATTCGCATTCCTGGCTTCTTGTTCTGAAAATGGGCAGGATATCCCAAACCCGGGGAATGCTCCTGATATTTCGGAAGTTCCAACAATTTTTAAGCAAAAAATACTCATAGAAGATTATACACAATTATCTTGCGGTCAGTGCCCGAAAGCACACTATTTGATCGATTCTTTGATCAGACTTTGGCCGGACCGTGTTTTTGCAGTTAACATACATGTTGGCGACACACTTGAATCAAGTGCACTTGTAAACCCTTTGACAGGAGTTAACTTACTTGATAGTATGTTTAACACAAGCGCTTTTTATCCCGGCGGTCCAATAAACAGAATTAACACTTCAGCAATTGATTTTGCACCTGACTATTGGGTTACTTCAGTACAGGCAAAAATTGGTCAGGTACCTTCATGTGGTTTAGCAATTGAAGCTTCTGAGATCACTGCATTAAATAAACTTAACCTGACAGTACACACAGGATTCAGCGCTGATATGTTTGGCGATTATCGTTTACATGGATACATCGTCGAAAGAAATTTCATCAGCAATGATTCTGTTTATGATCAAATGAACGATTTCAGCTTTGAAGGATTGTCACCGGACACAACTTTACCTTTCTATGCATTGAATGATACGATCAGAGGCTACAATCAAAAATATCAATTGAAGAAATTGATTGCAAATAATGGTTTGATCGGTGATCCAATTCCTGCAGCAATTATGACCCGTGGAAATTCATATGTAAAATCTTATGTCATAGATCTGAATGGAATTAACACTGCAAATTCTTTTATTATTTTCTTTGTTGACAAATACGGTACAACTTCAGATTCACATTGGATAGAGAATGTACAGCAAGTAGAAATTGGTGCTACTAAAGACTGGAATTGATTCAATGGATTTTATTGACGAAAAAATTAATATCTATTCTGAACTACACAGTTCACCTGAGTCAGAAATACTGAAAAATTTAAATCGCGAAACACATGCGAATGTGTTAATGCCACGCATGCTTTCCGGTCATCTGCAAGGCCGGATGTTAAGTATGATCAGTTGCATGATTCAACCTTTATCCATTCTTGAAATCGGAACTTATACCGGTTACTCTGCGCTATGTCTTGCTGAAGGTTTAAAGGACAACGGAATCATTCATACAATTGATATCAACGATGAATTGACTCCGATGGTAAAGAAATATGTCAGTCTGGCCGGACTTGATTCAAAATTCAGAATCTATACCGGCAACGCTCTCGACATTATTCCCACTTTGAATGGTCCATTTGATCTTGTTTTTATTGACGCAGATAAAATAAATTATACAAATTATTTCGATCTTGTTTTTGACAAAGTAAATAAAGGTGGATACATTTTAGCTGACAATGTTTTATGGAGCGGAAAAATTATTGCTCCCTTATCTGAAATGGATAAAGACACTTTAGCATTACACCAATTCAACGAACGAATTGCACATGACAACAGACTTGAGAAAGTGTTGCTACCTGTGAGGGATGGGGTGATGGTGATGAGAAAAGTGAAAAGTGAAAAGTGAAAAGTGAAAAGTGAAAAGTGAAAAGTGAAAAGTGAAACGTGAAAAGTGAAAAGTGAAAAGTGAAAAGTGAAAAGTGAAAAGTGAAAAGTGAAATTTTTTCTATAAAATGAATTTTGCCTGAAGAAATGCCTCAACTTTAATCTTAAATCATTAAATCTCTGATTAAACCCACCCCGATTCCTTCAGTCATAGAAACATGAAACTAAAAATAAAATTCCTTGCAATTGTTTTGTTGATCAGTACTGTTGCAATGGGCCAGCGTCAGGAACGTGCTGGTAGAGATGGTAGTCCGGAAGAGAGAGCTCAGAAGAGAGCTGAAACGTTAAAAGCAAAATTAAAGTTGACAGATGCGCAATATGATCAGGTGTATACTCAACTTATAAGCAATGAGAAGAAAATTCAGGCACAACGTGATGAAATGAAAAAAGCACGTGAAGATCACGATGCAAAAATGAAATCGATTTTGACACCTGAGCAGTATTCACAATTAAAGGATATGCAGGCACAAAGAAGAGAAATGATGAAAGGAAAGCGAAATCGTCCTGATTCACCTTCAGACGATATACCAAAAGAATAATCAGATTTTAAGAGGATGTTGAATTCAACATCCTCTTTTTTTTGACCACTTGTCAATTATAATTTAAGTAACTTAATTTCAACCACTTTACACCATAATATTCCTTCCGGAATCATCAAAATCCGTGTCACACTAGTGATTCCTGAAAAATCTTGCTTTCTTTGAGCATGTTTGACAAATTAATTGATCTAAGAAGCGATACCGTTACTCGTCCAACACCGGCCATGCGGGATGCAATGTTCAGTGCAGAAGTCGGCGATGATGTGTTTGATGAAGATCCCACAGTAAAAGCACTGGAAGAAAAAGCAGCAAAACTTTTTAATCATGAAGCTGCTCTTTTTTGTCCCAGCGGTACAATGACCAATCAAATTGGAATCAGAGTTCTTACCCAGCCACAACAAGAAGTTATTTGTGACAAACTTTCGCATATCTATTATTATGAAGGCGGAGGCGTTGCTTCCAATTCAGGAATATCAATGCGACTTGTAGACGGAGATCGTGGTCGAATGACTGCGCAACAAATCGCAGATAACGTCAATCCTCCTGAAAATATCCATCAACCCTTTACATCTCTTGTTGCAATTGAAAATACGAGCAACAAAGGTGGTGGAAGCTACTACAATCTGAATCAGCTTTCAGATGTTGCAGCAGAATCGAGAAAGCATAATCTGAAATTACATCTCGATGGTGGCCGCATATTTAATGCATTGGTAGAAACAAAAGATTCGTCCCAGGAAGTCGGAAAATTATTTGACACGATCTCAATTTGTCTTTCAAAAGGCCTTGGAGCCCCTGTTGGGTCCCTGCTGATTGCATCCAAAGAAAATATCACCAAAGCCAAACGTGTACGCAAAGCTTTCGGCGGCGGTATGCGTCAATCAGGTTTTCTTGCAGCAGCCGGAATATATGCACTTGACAACAATATTCAACGACTTAAAGAGGATCATGTCAGAGCTAAAAATATTGAAACAATTTTAAAAGAATTAAACTATGTAGAAAATATTCTTCCTGTTGATACAAATATTATTGTATTCAAGATTTCAGACGACAAACCCATTACATCGTTTCTGGAATTTCTTTCAGATAATAATATTAAAGCTGTGCAGTTTGGAAAACAAATCGTAAGGTTTGTCACGCACCTTGACTTCACTGATCCAATGCTTGAAAAACTATCACACACACTGAAAAAATACAGTTAATATGTCTTATAAATACAATAAGAGTACCGTCTATAAGATCGTCCAGGAAACTGAACTGGTAAAAAGATTTTTTTTTAAAGTTCCGGATGAAATTCCATTCAGTTTTAATGCAGGACAATTTATCATGCTTAATCTGCCTATTGCTTCAAAATTTACAAACAGAAGTTATTCCATTGCATCCGCACCATCAGACGATAATACATTTGAACTTGCAATAGTTCTGAACCCAAAAGGGCTAGGCACTCCATATCTATGGGAAAATATCGAAGAAGGCTCAGAGATCGATGTCTCTAAACCGCTTGGTAAATTTGTTCTTAAAGATCCTATCGAAGACGACATTTGTTTTGTATGTACAGGAACAGGAATTGCACCGCTTCGCTCTATGTTGCATCACATCAAAAACAAAAACATTCCACACAAAAAGATCTATATGGTTTTTGGAAACCGTTGGGAAAAGGATATCATTTACCGCAAGGATATGGAAGACCTCGCCAAAACGATGCCTTCGTTTGAATATATTCCTGTTCTTTCACGAGACAGCGAAAACTGGACAGGAAAGAAAGGTTACGTTCATCCAATCTACGAAGAAATTTTCGCCGATAAACGTCCGGCCACCTTTTATATGTGCGGCTGGCGCGACATGCTTCACGAAGCACGACAACGTCTCGAAGCAATGGGTTATGACAGGAAAAAGATCAAGTTCGAGTCGTATGATTGATTTTTTGAAGTTCTGATTTGCAATTAGAAATTAGAAAAGAGTTTCCGAGCTACCATTATTCATTAATAGTTATTAGTTAAAAAAAAACTTGACCACTTCCCCTCCCATCCTACTCATCGCCTGCGGTGGTAACAGTGAACGTATGGGTACTGATAAGAGTCAATTGAATTATCATGGATTGCCTCAGTTTCAATACTTACAACAATTACTCAAGCCGGTTTTTGCTGACATCTATTTTTCCATTCAGAAAAAACAAGAATCTTTTTTCAGTTCTATTCCAAATGTGATCATTGATTCAGAAAAATATTCCGGTCATGGTCCTGTGAGTGGTCTATTAAGCTGTAAAGAGAAATTCAAAGGCCGGGCAATCCTGTACATAGGCTGCGATTACCCCTTGCTTTTACCTGAAGACATTTTAAAATTAGTGTCTGATACAACATCTACATGTGCTTTCTATATAGATCAATACGAACCAATACTTGCCTTCTATAGTGTAGAAAGCCTGGATCTTCTAGAAAAAGAATTTGAATCCGGAAATGATTCTCTTCGTAAATTTCTTTCCGATATTGAAGCGGTAAAAGTAAAACCTGATTCGAAGGAAAGAATAAGAAGTATAGACACTCCCAGTGATTATGAAAATGCAATAAGGAAGATTAAACTATCCGGGAGGCTGGAATAAAATGAAAAGTGAAAAGTGAAAAGTGAAAAAATAACAATCAGCTTTAAATAATATTCCGGAAATTAGTTACTTTTAATGAATATGAAACCTGTTTCAACTATATCGACACCAATTGATCGTTACGAAAACGGAAGTTTTCAAAAGCTGGAAGATCAACTTGCAGTTGAAGAGCCATTGGAAATAAAAATTAAATATTCAGAGGAAGGTTCTATTGTAGAAAAGAATATTTCGGTTACAATGAGAACTCCGGGGAACGATGATGAATTAGCATGTGGATTTCTGTTTACAGAAGGAATTATTAAAAACTCTGCTGAAATAAAAAGTGTCACACAAAATTCAGAAAATTCAATTTGCATACAACTCAATGAAAATATAAAACCTTCAGAAAACAAACTGGAAAGAAATTTTTATACAACCTCCAGTTGCGGTGTATGCGGGAAAGCTTCCATTGATGCAATTGCTACGGTTTCGAATTTCAAGATCACCGATAAATTCAAAAATATCGGTCCTGATATTATAATTTCTCTGCCTGAAAAACTCAGCAAACAACAAGAAATTTTCAAAAGCACCGGCGGACTTCATGCTTCTGCTCTTTTTGACTTATCCGGAATGTTTTTAGAATTACGGGAAGATGTAGGCAGACACAATGCTCTGGATAAACTGATCGGATCTCGCCTTTTAAAAAACATCATTCCATTGAATGACACTATTCTTTTACTTAGTGGACGTGCCAGCTTTGAACTGATTCAAAAGGCAAGTATGGCCGGCATTCCTGTTGTTGTTGCAATAGGTGCACCTTCCAGTCTTGCTCTTGAACTTGCGAAAGAATCAGGCATTACATTGATCGGATTTTTAAGAGGGGAAAAATATAATCGGTATTGCTAAAAGGCTTAATTAATTTTACAATTGATTTATTCTAAATTCAGAATAAAATCTGTGAGATTATCTTCCGTATTCATCTGCAATTTTTTCCTCAAACGATATCTGGCCGTCTTGACACTATCAGGCGAAATATTCAATATTGAAGCCATTTCCTTGATCGACAAATTCAATTTTATCAGAGCACAGATTTTTAGATCATTTGGACTGATATCAGGGTATGATTGCTTTAATCGCGTATAGAAGTTTTTATTTATACTTTCGAAATGAGTATTGAAATCATTCCAGTCTCGATCCTGGTTCTGACTTTTGTTGATGATCTTTGATATCGGACTGTCTTTAGAAATGTTCTTATCTTCTTCGAGCTTATTTTTCAACTCTTGCATAAGTTCATTCTTTTGAAGCATCTGGGCTGTCATTGCTGTTAGTTGACTTTCTTTAAATTCAATTTCATTCTGCATTTGCTTTTCCCGCAATTGCTTTTGAACCTCAATTGCTTTAAACAATGATTCTTTTGTTTGCAAAAGCAACTTGTTCCTTTCAATATTTCTTCTCAGGAAAATAATTATTCCTGTCGCAATAACTATTACAAATCCTATGATTGCCCAAAGCAGATACTGAGTCAATTTTGCAATCTCATTTTCTCTCTGACTAAGTTTTAAAAGCCGTTCTTTTTCAGAAACATCAAATTGAACTTCAAGACTGTGTTGAATCTTTTGTTTATCCCACGAAAACAGTGAATCCCGTACAATCGATGCCTCCTCTTCCAAAGCCAAAGCAGATTTGAAATCATCTTTTTGCTTTTTTATTTGGATCAGTGCTTCAAGACTTTTCAGGTAATAAGACCGATCACTCAAATCTTTGGCAATTTCTTTCGCAGTTAATATTGAAAACTCAACTTCTTTACTTGTTGGTTCAAACTCCTTATACCAATCGCTTAATACCAAATATGCAGTTACTAGTGCCTGACGGTTTTTAGTGCTATCTGCAATCTGTATTGCTTTAGAAATATAACCTCTGCTAAGATCTTTGTTTCCTGCTTTCATTTCAATCTTTGCCACAGCAGAAAAAGAAACCGGCAAATACATGAAATTTTTGGTAAGCAATCTTTCTTCCAATGCTTTTCGATGAAAGTATGCTGACGAATCCGGCATGCTTAAATTTGCATAAGCGATTCCGAGTGTATTATAGATCAAACCAAGATACCCGCTTTTATCGTTTTCATCAGGGAAACCTAAAGTTGCTTCCTTACTTAAGCGGATAGATTCTCTGTAATTTCCTTGCCTGCTATTTATTGTACTTATAAGTTGAAGACATTTACTCCGGCCCTCTAATGCTTTCTCTGGTCTGCCGGATTCAAATTTTTTAAATTCATTCATAGCCCGGACACTATAATCCAATCCTTCAGTAAAACTTGAACTATAAGTACAAATTCCCATGTACAATAAAGACAACCCCACATTCTCGGTATCCTTTTCAAGTTGAGCGGATTTATATGCTTCATTGAATGCAATAAATGCTTCAACATCATTGTCAACTAACATTTCTGCCCAGCCGCTATCGATCAGAGTTTTTGAATTCTGGCTTTTGCCCGTATTCGCAATAAATAAAAAAAGGAGGAGCATTAATACCCTGCGTAGCTCCATTACAATTTCAAAATTTATTGACATAATGCAAATATGGTGAACAAATGCGACAAACAATTGATCAAAGGTATTTGTCTACCTAATGTATACTAATTTGTCCTAAAATCAAACAAAATACTAGCAAAAAAGGAAAATTTTTGTTTATTTTACCTGTATGAAACTACGGTTAAAAGGAAATACAATTCGATTCAGATTATCAAAAACAGATGTATCAATTTTTTCTGAGAATAGATACATTCATGAAACTACAGACTTCGGCAACAAAGTATTTACATATGGATTAAAAATGTCGGAAAACACTGACCGGATCAGTGCAGAATTTTTGAATGATGCGATGATCATCAATATTCCAATAAGCGTATCTCAACAATGGACAACTAGTAATCAGGTTGGTCTTTCAGAAGAAATGCCATTATCAGATGGTAAGAAACTTTATATTCTGATCGAAAAAGATTTTCAATGTTTAGATGAGACTATAGAAGACCAGAGTGATAATTACGAAAACCCTTTGGCCTCTAAACTGAAATGAATTCAGATTCAATAGACAAAGAAAAAGCAAATGCCGAAAACCCTGAGCGGTTTACCGGTCTTAAGTTGATAAAACCAAAGATCGCTGCTGCAGGAATGCCTGCAATTTTCGTCAGTGCTCAACATATTTTCGGTGAAATGGGAGCTGGTCGTGCGGTGAGAGCTTTGTTCGCCCTAAATCAAAAAAACGGATACGATTGCCCGGGCTGTGCCTGGCCTGACCCCGATGGCGAAAGAAGTTCTCTTGGAGAATATTGTGAGAACGGCGTTAAGGCAATTGCTGAAGAAGCCACTACAAAAAAACTTACAGCAGATTTTTTTCAAAAGAACAGTGTAGCATCTCTTTCACAGTTGAATGATTACGAGATCGGAAAAGCAGGAAGAGTTGCACAACCTGTTTATTTACCGAAAGGTGGAACTCACTATCAACCTATTTCCTGGGACAAAGCATTCGAACTGATTGCACAAAAATTAAAAGATTGTCCCGGACCTGACAATGCTGTTTTTTATACCAGTGGTCGGACCTCCAATGAAGCTGCATTTTTATATCAGCTTTTCGTAAGGCAGTTTGGGACTAACAATCTTCCCGACTGTAGCAACATGTGTCACGAATCAAGTGGCGTAGCACTCAGCGAAAGTCTGGGAATAGGTAAAGGCTCAGTCACTCTTGATGATTTTTACAAAGCAGAAGTAATTATTATTCTTGGGCAAAATCCAGGAACGAATCATCCAAGAATGTTGAGTGCACTTCAGAAAGCGAAAGAAAATGGTTGTACTATTATTTCTGTCAATCCACTTCCTGAAACCGGTCTGATCGCTTTCAATGATCCGCAAAGTATAAAAGGAGCCTTGGGAATAAAAGCAAGACTAACCGATATTTTTCTTCAGGTGAAGATCAATGGAGATATGGCATTGCTTCAGGCAATAGAAAAAATGCTTTATGATGAAGAAGTTAAAAAACCGGGAAGTATTTTTGATAATGACTTTATAAATTCAAAGACCAACGGCTCAAAAGAATTTATTGAGCATCTAAAAAGTCTTGATCTTGAAAAACTAGTTACTGCATGCGGAGTTAGCCATCAGCAGATTGAAGAAGTTGCCGGAATCTTTAAATCAAAAGTAAGATCATCGCTTGCTGGGCAATGGGTCTTACTCAACATCAGAATGCTGTTGATACTATAAAAGAAGTTGTAAATTTATTATTGCTGAAAGGAAGTATTGGTAAATCCGGTGCAGGCACATGTCCTGTTCGTGGTCATAGTAATGTTCAAGGCGATCGTACAATGGGCATTTACGAAAAGCCATCGGATAAATTCCTGGATGCTATTGAAAACACATTCAGTTTTTCCGCACCCAGAAAACATGGATACGATACAGTCGAGTGCATTCATGCAATGCACGAGGGAAAAGTAAATGTATTTATGGCAATGGGCGGGAACTTTTTATCTGCTACGCCTGATACAACATACACTGCAGAAGCACTTCGTAAATGCAAACTGACAGTTCAGATTTCAACTAAACTGAACAGAAGTCATCTGATCACAGGAGAAGAAGCACTGATACTCCCTGTGCTTGCAAGAAGCGACAAAGATGAATTGAATTCGGAAGATCAATTTATTACAACTGAAAATTCTATGAGAGTCATTCAGATGTCGAAAGGAAATCTGAAACCTGTTTCGGAACATCTGATGAGCGAACCAAATCTCGTTTCCCGTCTGGGCCTTGAGTATTTTGGAAATGATTCAGCAGTTGACTGGAAAAAATATCTGCAGCACTATGACAATATTCGCGATGATATTGCCAGAACCATTCCCGGTTTTACGGATTATAATACAAGAGTGCGAAAATTAGGAGGCTTTTATTTACCGAATTCTTCACGCGAGCAATCATTTCCTGTTCCTTCAGGCAAAGCAGAATTCAACATTGCAACAGTCAAAGAATTTGATTTGAAAAAGGATGAATACATCATGATGATTATCAGAAGTCATGATCAGTTCAATACTACTATTTACGGATTGAACGATCGTTATCGTGGTGTGATCAATGAACGCCGGGTTATTTTTATGAATGAAAATGATATTTCAAAAGCCGGATTTAAAGCAGGAGAAGTCGTCGACCTATTTAATTTCGACAATAACATAGAGAGAGTCGCGCATCGGTTTATCATTGTTCCCTTCAGTATACCGGAAAAATGTACTGCAACTTATTTTCCGGAAACAAATGTTCTTGTGCCGATTGATAGTACGGCTGCTAAATCAAACACACCTACTTCGAAGTCTGTCATTATTCAAATCAGAAAGTCACTGTGGAAAACGTTGTAGGTTTACAGGTTTGCAGGTTACAGGTTAGCCTTGTATTCATCTACGAAGCTAACCTGTAACCTGCAAACCTGCAAACCTGTAAACCTGCAAACCCACAATCTTCAACTTGCCCCCATAATCAACCCACAAATGCTCACCTTCAACTTCTCTCCTTTCCCTAACATCGATACAGAACGCATGCAACTTCGTCGTATGACTTTAGCTGATGCAAATGAGATCTATACTTTACGCTCCGATAAAAAAATAACAGAATACCTTGATCGTGATCCGCCAAAATCGATTGAAGAAATTTATGATTGGCTTACAAAAGTAGATGCAGAGATCGATGAGAACCGAGGAATTTCATGGGGTATGTATTTGAAAAACGAATCGAAATTAATTGGAAGCATTGGACTATGGCGAACAGTTCCGGAACATCATTATGCAGAAATAGGATATTCCTTGCTGAATGAATACCAGCGAAAGGGATTGATGTATGAAGCAATGATTGCATCTTTGAAATATGGATTTAATGAAATGCAATTGCACCGTGTTGAAGCCAATATTAATCCATTAAATATTCCTTCACGAGCCATTCTTGAAAAAGCCGGGTTTGTGAAAGAAGCTCACTTTGTAGAAAATTATTATTACAATGGATATTATACCGATTCTGCAATATATAGTTTGCTCTCAAAGAATTTCAAAACCAATTAAATTTAATTAATGAAAAGTACTCTTTTCAGTTATAAAAAACTTGAAGCTTTTACAAAAGCGGTTTTTACAAAAATTGGATGCTCAAAAGAACATGCAGAAATAGCAACCCTTACGCTCCTATCTGCAGATCTCAGAGGAATCGATTCACATGGTATCGCCAGACTTATTGGATACGTCCGACTTTGGGAAGTAAAAAGAATAAATGCAACTCCAAAAATAAAAGTGATTCACGAAACACCATCAACAGCTGTTGTCGATGGTGACAGCGGACTAGGTTTAGTCGTTGCTCCGTTTGCAATGAAAATTGCAATTGAAAAAGCAAAGAATGTCGGAACAGGTTGGGTTAGTGTTCAAAACAGTAATCATTTTGGAATCGCAGGTTATCATGCAATGATGGCGCTTGAACACGATATGATCGGCATTGCAATGACCAATGCTAGTCCGTTAGTTGCGCCAACTTTTTCTATCGATAAGATGTTAGGGACAAATCCAATTGCTGTTGCTGCACCTGCAGGGAAACAATCTGCATTTGTTGCGGATCTTGCAACGACTACTGCTGCCAATGGAAAACTTGAAATCCTGCAAAGGAAAAATATGGAAACTCCTGATGGCTGGGTACAGGATGTAAACGGTAACCCAAGTAATGATGCAAACATTTTAAAAAATGGCGGAGCTCTGCTTCCACTTGGCGGTGATAGAGAGCATGGTAGTCATAAAGGATATGCTTTAGGGGCAATTGTAGATATCTTCTCTGCCCTTTTGAGCGGAGCAAATTATGCACCGTGGGTCCCTCCTTTTCCTGCCTATGTTCCGATGCCAACACAACAACCCGGCAAAGGAATCGGACATTTTTTAGGTGCAATGAGAATTGATGCTTTTCGTCCGGCAGATAATTTCAAAAAGATATGGATCACTGGATCCAAGGATTCAGAAAAGCAAAAACGATTCAAGGTGAAGAAAAAGTTTTAGTTCCCGGAGATCCGGAAAGAGAAATGGAAATAATCCGTATGAAAGAAGGAATTCCTCTTCTACCGGTTGTTCAGGAAGATTTGAACGCACTTGGAACAAAACTCGGAATTGATACATCGATATTCAATCAATAACAAAGCCACAAAACTAAATTCGTTTTGTGGCTCTATCAATCTTCCCTAATCAATTGTTACTTTATCATTGAAACTTTGAAACTTTATTTATTCTGGATCATTATCTTTCTGAATGACTCTATTCCATTTTTAGACCGGACCGACACAAAATAATTTCCTGAAGGAACTTTGGGCAGGTCAAGTAATTTGACTTCACTTGTTAATTTACCTTCAAACAATGTTGCAACTCTTGCTCCGGAGAAAGAAATCAGATTAACAACTACTTCTTCATTGATTCTGTTTTGAAGTGATATATTAATTTTATCGGTAGCCGGATTTGGATAAACACTAAATAAATTTTGTTCGTTTAAATCTTCTATACCTGTAAATGGAGACAATGGCATCAATTCATATTTAAACGCATAACTTGGATTGTAGATTTCTATAAAAAAAGAATCAGTTGGAATTCCTCTGATCGTCATTGTATCTGATAAAAGAACATCTACAGGTTGCATCCAGACATTTGCAATTAACTGTCCGGTACTTGAAGCTGCTCCGCTTGCACTGTAAACAATCAGTCGATTTCCGTTTTTATCATATGCATAAACAGTAGGATTCACTGCAAGCGAATCATATTTAAATTTATTTACGACTGAAATATAAAATCTCATGCTGTCTCCGGCAGGCTTTACTAATTTATAGTAATCACTAAGGTCAGTTACGAAATTACCATTGGTGTATGCAATCAAACCATGAATTGTATCTCCTGCACTGAGTTCACTCGCCGTTGCTAGATCATTATTTGGTTCCAATTCATTAGAAGGAGCAAGATCGCTCATCAGATATCGCAAAGTATAAGCACCGGTAAAATTAATTCCCCAGCCGGAAAAATAATTGTAAAGATCGATCCGTACAGTATCTGCTGACTTACCATAAATGTGCATGGTATCATAAATCGTGACACCATATGGTGAATTAACATTATTTGCAATATGTTGTACCGTAGTATAATTTGAAGAAGTATGATCCAGATTTCCTCTGGAAACACTGTCTTTTCCATAGAGATAAACCTGGCAACCCGGAACTATGAAACCTGAATTAATGCAAATATTCTTCCATGAGAATTCAAGATCAACTTGTCCATTCTCTGGAATGATAATATCAAAGTA
Organism: Bacteroidota bacterium; assembly: GCA_016711505.1. Classification (NCBI taxonomy): domain Bacteria; kingdom Pseudomonadati; phylum Bacteroidota; species Bacteroidota bacterium. The sequence continues at coordinate 87,066 of JADJSV010000008.1, forward strand.
ATCATTCAGATCCAGGTAATATTGATCACTCCTGAAACTTATATGTCCGTTTACTACATCTCCCGGATGTAATGACTGAGCTTCATAATGGAAATCATTTGGCTCAAGTTCATTATTAGGCTCAACGTATAAAAGATCGTAGCGAGTAGTATAATTAAATGGCCCGCCATAAACGACTCCGTAATTCTGAAAAGCTATGTAGATCTCATCCTGTTCAGCTCCGGAAATTGAAAAAGTATCTATGACAGTCGTATTCTCAAGAATGTAAATTGGCTTTCTTGCCAAGAGCGTTGAATCCTTGAATCGTACGTTAATAATGATCTCTCCAGCTGAGGAAGAACTTGAATTAGTGATTTGAGAAATGATCTGTATAACACCATTCCCTGTTAACTGTGTTTTGTAAAAGTGGAATGGGATGTTTACCGGACCATTATTGTTATCAGTAACAGTTCCGGAAACTGAAACGCCTTCCGCCAGATTTTCTGCGGTTGACATTGTTAATTGTCCATAACCTTGGAGAAAGAATACCATAGACACTATGGTAAAAAGTAACTTTTTCATAGAATTGGTTTTTTCCAAAGGTAGCCTGGTGCCAACTTTTGGGAAATACTCAATTTGGATTAGATGAATCAAAGCACCCGTTGAAAAAATGAATGAGACAACAAAATTGTAACTAATCCACTATTTCCTTCAAAAAATAATATCTATTTTGAAAATTAATTACTGATGATATACAATAATTTTTTTTGTGACAGAAGTTTCAGGCGATCGTAAAGTCAAAAAATAAACTCCATGTTCAAATTCACCGGTAAAAACAGATAAATGAGTGCCTGAAAAAACACCTTTGAATACGCTTTTCCCATCAATTGAACTTATTAAAACTTCAAGATTCTTTATTTCCATTTTGATTTTAATATTTAGAACTTCCATCGCCGGATTTGGGAATATCTTTAAGTCAAAAGGATCTTTTAAATTTTCAAGTGAAAGATAAAATAGTGATGTATCTACCTCAATTAGATTACCAGTAGGATTTGCGCCATCTGCTCCATTAAAATCATGCAACTTTGTATAGGAATTTGTATTTATGTCAAAGGCGAAAAGGACACCACGATTATTAATACCTCCAACCCAAGTCGCTCCATATATTCTACCGTCAGAAAGTAATCTCAAAGAACCGTTTGGCCACTTCCCTGAAATCCCATTAAAAGTATATAATAGTGAATCAGCATAAGTAACCTTGTTAAATTTGAATATTGAGCCTCCAGATGAACCATTCAAATTTGTCATACCATAAATTTCATTGTTTATCAACAACGGAGCACTGACAGGCCGAACTCCAAAATTGGTAGATGCCATAATCATAATTTCTGTCAAATTACCATTCGGCGGATAAACATAAAGAGAACCCCAAGTAGCTGTTCCTCCCATCCCTGTAAAACTATATATATTACCATGGGAATCCTGAATCACATTTCCTACCGGATATCCGGATGTAGAACAGAAATCAGTCAAGACATTAAAGTTGCTATTAAGAATATCAAATTCAAAAATTAGACCCGCACTGCATTGACGATTACCGGTAGCACCGATTAATTTACCGTTATTACCTTTAATAAAAGCGGTGAAATATCTCCCGGTAGTCACACTATCAAAATCATAAAGTTTTGAATACATATCTGTCAACGGGTCATAAGAGAATATTACTCCGGAATTTTCATTGCCGCAAACAGGTAACATTCCATAAAGTTTTCCATCATTCATTTCAAAAAGTTCCGCTGCACCTAGACATCCTGTAGTACTATCGAAATCCTGAACATGACGATAAACATTTGTAAGCGGATTAAAACTGAACAGTACACCCAAATTATTAGGACCTCCTCTTTCGGTTACTCCATATAACAAACCATCAGAAGCTTGTATCAGTGTACCCCAAGCTTCGAAACCAGTTAATGAATCAAAGGCAAATTTTTCTTCATAACCGGTGCCATCTGAGTTTATCTTAAAAATATTCCCCTGCCCTCTTGATCCTCCCCCTGGAGTTAAACCATATAACTGTAGAACCTGCGCGCTTACTTGCGAATGAAAAATAAAACATAACAATAATGTAAAAACAAATTTGATCATATATAAAGAAATTTAGGAATGGTTATGCTAATTTACAATTAAATCTGAATTCCTTGTATTCTGTTGGTTAATTTTCAAAAAACAAAGTACAAAAAAGAAATAATCAGTAGAATAATTGCAATAAGGACAAACCATTTATTTCTTACCGGAAATTCATAACCACAAATTGGGCAAACTGTTGATTTCTCATCAACATTCATTGCACAGGAAGGACATTCTTTAGTAGCCATAAAAATCAAATTTTGATACTCTGAAAAAATGCCATTGAGACATTCAAGTTAAGATTTTCTGTGTTTGCTTGAGTATTTAAATTTTTCTCAAGCTTTGCGAAAATTATCTCATGTAAATTCTCCGGAAACAATTTCATCCAGCCTGAAAGCCAGCCAAGTTTAATAAAATGATGGTTCAAAAATGCAGTTCCATCCAGAAATTTCATTTCAATACTTTCTTTCACAACTCTATCTACTTTGAATCCATTTGAAGTAAATAACTCTGATACACTTTCAATCGTACCCCGATGCTCCTCTTCTGCTTTTAAGATAGAAATATATTTCTCGAGTTTCAATTCTTCAAGTGTTGAATAGAATACATTATAAAATTCTTTCCAATGACCATACAGATTTGTGGTAAGCGAAAGTTTACCATCTTGTTTTAAGACACGGTGACATTCTTTAAAAACCTGCTGCGGGTTACTGAAATTATTGATTCCAAGATTTGAAACGATCAGGTCGACCGATCCATCTTCAAAAGGAATTTGCTCAGCACTACTCTCAATGATTTCAACATTTGTCAGTCCGTAGTTGCGGATCTTCGCCTTTGCTCGGTTATTTGCATTGTGCCATGGATCAATTCCATAAAGCTGACATGAATTACCGAGTCGTGAAGCCAGTTCAAGCAAAGGAAAACCTGCTCCTGATCCAATATCGATTACTTTAATATTGGGTTTTAATTCTACGTGCTTCAATAATAGGAGTCCGAATGATGCACTCCAGAGTGGAAGTTCATCGAAGGTGTTTACGAATTCCGGTGTGTCCTTAAATTTATATTTGAGGTAATCGGTCATACTGAAACTTTATGTGCAAAATAGGAAATTACTTTAGAATAATATCATCACAACCTTCAAGCATGTGTTTAAGAATCGGTTCACACTTCTCGTTACAGGGCTTATAAAAAGCTTTATGTTTCCGTGTTCCAGATTTTGGAGACAGACCTCACCGGAAATCTGAAGGAGCAATGGGCTTCATTTTATTTAAAAATCGTAATCTACAGATAAAAATTTCATCCGAAAATAAGAGACGGAATTCCAAGTCCCACACCAACACCGTAAAACACATCTGCCCAGAGAACACGCAGCAAATTAAAAATATAAATCAGGCCAACAATAGGAAATGAGATTATAGCCAGAAGATTTCCTTTCCTGGCATGTATCTTCGCTTCATTGTAAACATTTGTTGCATCCTGATTCGAAGGAATTGCATGCATTCCTATTGATATTCCCAGCCAGAGTAAAAAGTAGAAATATATATTTTCGATTTCAAAAAATTTAAGAGGAATATAAGCAGGCATACAAATTAATAAGCACAATAAACTATTCACAAAGAAAGGCCCCATTGAAATAAGAAATGTAGTAAAGAAACTCGTTGACCCTTCATGCTGAACGTAACCTACAGGATCTCCGTCCCTGAAATAACACACATCAATTATTGCGACCTTTCTGACTTTGCAAAATAACATATGTGCAAATTCATGAACGACGACACCGGGAAAAGTAAATTTTGCGATTATGTGACCGGGAATAAGAATCATTTTGGATATTTTTAGTTCTCAGTTTTTTGCCAGCCGTTCGGAAATTTTTTGTCAAATTCTTCGCTGGAAATAATTTTCTTACTAAACAATCTGTATTCTACTTTATTAAAATAAGCCAGGGCAGCTGCACTTGTATCATTCATAGCCTTTGCACTGTCAAGATATGCAATACAATTACTTTTCGCCTCTTCATCATCTTTTGAAACATAAATGCAGGCGTAAGCAGAAGCTATAGCAGTCAAAATTGCCGGACTTGCACCATCCATTTCAAGACTCTTTTTTGAAGCATCAAGAAAACCCTGGTAATTGCCGGAATCAAAGGCCATACCCGCCTTAGCATAATACAATAACGAATTTACAACGTTGTCATCCGGATATTCATTCTGCAACTTATAAAATTCATTATATGCTTCTGTACTTACACCCTTGTATAATAAATCCACTCCATGAAAATAGGAGGAGGAAAACTCCAGTCTTTTAACATTCGGTACTTTGCTATTTGCACTTAAAGCCAATTTTGAAGCATTTGTAAAGTCTCCATGTGAATAAAATTCGTTAGCTTGATTATATTCCTTATACGCCTGATAATATTTTAAATTCCAGAAAAAGGAAAACAAAATTATAAGGACTAGAACTGCAAAAAACGCCTTTACCCATTTTGGAAATATTTTTTCCCTTAGCAAAACAATACAAGAATCACATATAGGATAATGAGAATTCATTTTCAATACTTCATCACCAAAATCATTCTTACAGGTATTACAAACAGTGTCATCGTAATGCTTTCTTACATCATGACTAAACAATTCTCCTTCATTTGGATATTTTGATTCAACACATTGAAAACAATAGTATACGTTATCAATTATCAACGTATCATTTAACGGAACTACTTTTTTACAATCGGAACAACCGGTTAATTTCATCTAAATTTTCAAATTCAATTATTAATAATTCGACATAATCGGTACCAACCTCTCTAAAGAATTAATTTCTACAACAATACTAAACATTCTCGAAACACACAAATACCGGCACATGATCGCTATGCTTAGCCCAGTCTTCAAATGCACCCACTTTTACATCTTTAATTACATGATCTGCAGAAGCAAAACAATAATCCAGATGATACTGTTTATTCCTGTGACGGTAAAGAAACAAGGTGGGATGAAATTCCTTTCGATGCAGCTGCGAAAAAAAATGATGATACACGCTCTTAATATTTTTAGCTGCTAATCGATGAACCAGATAAGAATGATTACCTAGTCTGCTCTTTCTGTCCCAGACCGTAATACTATTAAGATCTCCGATGAGAATGGTTGGTTTTTCAGAAATAAGATTTTCATAATAGTGAATAGCTTTCCAGATTTGTCTTAATTTACATTTACACCAAACCAAAACAGGTCTGTAGGCAAAATCATTCCTTCCGGAAATTTTAATTTATTTAGATTTAAACTTGAATCACGAATGACAAGGAATTTCAAATTTTTCAAAGTAGAAAAATCACTTTCCCGAAAAAAGTAGTTTGTCCTGATTTATTTATTGACCAAGCATAAATTCCAAAATCAGTTCACATTTCTCCTTGCATGTGGGATAAAATTCACGGTGTTTCCATGTTTCTGATTTTGGAGACATTCCCCACCAGAATTCAGCCATTGCCAGCGGTTTCATTTTATTCAGAAATGCATATTGCAGCAGTTTAGGAGCGGTGCATTCTCCTGCTCCACTAGGGGGATTTTTGTAGCCAGCTTCCTGAAATATTGCCTGCAACTTTTTTTCTTTTCCGGAATGGTTTATAAAAATATAGCGATCAAAAATTTCATTCTGTAATTTAATAGAAAGATGACGACGTTCGGCTCTGAGAAATTCTATTTCTTCGGAATTTTTCTGAGCGTTAATTAACTTAAGGGAATCAATTTCCGAACCCATCGAAGTAATCAGTTGCATTCCTGTGTTAACAAAAGTTACTCCTGAAAGAGTATCAAAAACCGGAGGTACAAAACGGGAATGGTGATTAGTGCCTGCTAACTTCCCCGAAAATGCTGACAGGTAACCAATGCTGTTGTTCACCGTTTCTACCAAAAGAACGCCAAACATTTTACCGGAAACCGGGGAATCGATTGTAGTATTGAAGCCAAAATTATGTGTCCACTCCTTCTGGATCTGCAGATATTCCTGAAGATCTTTAACAGCAGCAATCAGCCAGGGATTGGTAATACTTTCAGGATAAAAAATCAATTTTGAAGGCAATTGACCTAAGTCATATGTATGCTTAAGCGGATAAAATAAATTGTCATACATAGTTTGTAATTATAAATAACAGCTGATTTACAAGACCGGTTAAATCAAATCTTTCAGTTCGATCAGTCAATTCTGATCATGAGCAGATTCAATGGTTTCATTAATTCAATCACAATAGAATCTTTTGTATGATGAATGATCTTTGAAGCGATCCATTTTGCTTTAGGCTTCATCATAAGCGTATTCGATATTGTGTCAATGTACCACAGTCCTTGAGTAGAAGCGAAGCCTTCACCGGAAAGCTTTTGTTTATACTCAATGAAAATGCTGTCGGTTTTAAATTCTGTTTTTACCTCCTTTGATAAACCCATGGTAATCGTTTCTACAGGACTTATCTCATTTGTTTCCGAATTGACTATATGGATCCATTGCCAGGAACCTATAATCGACATTGTATCTGATTGTGCCCGGGCACAGTTAAGTGAGGTAAATAATATGAAAACGGAAATGAGAAACAACTTCATTTGAATTGATTATGAGGTGGAGAGACAGCACTGGTGCAGATGCAAGTTTAGGATAATTTCAAATACATCACTTTAGAAAAGGAAAAAATCACGACGCCATTTTAAAAAATGATGGTGAAAGTAACAGGAATTAATTTTGGAAACTAACAGGCAAAATGCAGGTAAATATCTAAAGAATATTAATTAGGCAGAGACAAAAAAAAAGCCCCACTCTTTCGAGCGAGGCTTTTATAATTTACGGCGACGACATACTCTCCCGAAAGTTACTTCAGTACCATCTGCGCAGTTGGGCTTAACTTCTCTGTTCGGAATGGGAAGAGGTGGACACCAACGCTAAAATCACCATAAAAGTCTTAGATACAATTATGACATATTAGAGAAAGAAAACAAACAAACAAAAATCAGTGGAGATTATCAGATAAAAAGTTTACGGGCAATTAGTATTGCTCAGCTTTGTCATTACTGACTTTACACTTGCAACCTATCAACGTCATAGTCTCTGACGACCCTTAAAGGAAGTATCATCTTGAGGCGAGTTTCGTGCTTAGATGCTTTCAGCGCTTATCTCAACCGTACATAGCTACCCAGCGATGCCCCTGGCGGAACAACTGGTACACTAGAGGTACGTCCGACTCGGTCCTCTCGTACTAAAGTCAGGTCCACTCAAACTTCCCACGCCCACTACAGATAGAGACCGAACTGTCTCACGACGTTCTGAACCCAGCTCGCGTGCCACTTTAATCGGCGAACAGCCGAACCCTTGGGACCTTCTCCAGCCCCAGGATGTGACGAGCCGACATCGAGGTGCCAAACCTCCCCGTCGATGTGAGCTCTTGGGGGAGATCAGCCTGTTATCCCCGGCGTACCTTTTATCCTTTGAGCGATGGCCCTTCCATGCGGAACCACCGGATCACTATATCCTACTTTCGTACCTGCTCGACTTGTAAGTCTCACAGTCAAGCACCCTTATGCTATTGCACTCCGCGCACGGTTACCAAGCGTGCTGAGGGTACCTTTGAAAGCCTCCGTTACTCTTTTGGAGGCGACCACCCCAGTCAAACTACCCACCATACAATGTCCCCCGAATGATCGGGGTTAGACTCCGAATAAATAAAGGGTGGTATTTCAAGGTTGACTCCACGATGGCTAGCGCCACCGCTTCAAAGTCTCCCACCTATCCTACACATCATTTATCCAGAATCAATGTAAAGTTGTAGTGAAGGTGCACGGGGTCTTTCCGTCCCGTTGCGGGTAAACGGCATCTTCACCGTTACTACAATTTCACCGAGCTCATGACTGAGACAGTGCTCAGATCGTTACACCATTCGTGCAGGTCGGAACTTACCCGACAAGGAATTTCGCTACCTTAGGACCGTTATAGTTACGGCCGCCGTTTACTGGGGCTTCGATTCAATGCTTTGTCTTGCGACTGACATCTCCTCTTAACCTTCCAGCACCGGGCAGGTGTCAGGCCATATACATCATCTTTCGATTTAGCATAGCCATGTGTTTTTGTTAAACAGTCGCCTGAGCCATTTCACTGCGGCCCCCCATGATGAGGGGCACCCTTTATCCCGAAGTTACAGGGTCAATTTGCCGAGTTCCTTAGCCATGATTCACTCGAGCACCTTAGAATATTCTTCTCGACTACCTGTGTCGGTTTACGGTACGGGCGGTACAATCATAAGTTTAGGAAGTTTTCTTGGAAGTCTGATTAGGGTCACTATCCATTTGTCCGAAGACTCATGGTACTGTCACCTTCGACAAGTCCTGCGGATTTTCCAACAGGTCTTATATCTACGGGCTTCAACGCACTATTCCGTAAGTGCGCGGACCTTTCACTACTCCGTCATTCCATCACTGATTGCACCGGTACAGAAATATTAATCTGTTGTCCATCGGCATTTCCATTCGGATGAGCCTTAGGTCCCGACTAACCCTGATCCGATTAGCGTTGATCAGGAACCCTTAGTCTTTCGGTGGGCGGGTTTCTCACCCGCCTTATCGTTACTTATGCCTACATTTGCTTTTCTAGCCGCTCCAGCCCTCCTTACGAAGAACCTTCGGTGCAGTTAGAATGCTCCCCTACCCATCTTTCGATGCCATAGCTTCGGTACTATGTTTAATGCCCGCTTATTATCCACGCCAGATCGCTCGACTAGTGAGCTGTTACGCACTCTTTAAATGAATGGCTGCTTCCAAGCCAACATCCTAGCTGTCAATGCAATCTGACCACGTTTAACCAACTTAACATAGATTTTGGGACCTTAGCTGATGGTCTGGGTTCTTTCCCTCTCGGCCTGTGACGTTAGCACCCCAGGCCTCACTGCCAAATATTTGTCATTAGCATTCGGAGTTTATCAGGGTTTGGTAGGCGGTGAAGCCCCCTAGCCCTATTAGTAGCTCTACCTCTATGACAATACATTTGACGCTGTCCCTAAAGACATTTCGGGGAGTACGAGCTATTTCCCAGTTTGATTAGCCTTTCACCCCTACACACATGTCATCCGAAAGCTTTTCAACGCTTACCGGTTCGGACCTCCATGACGTGTTACCGTCACTTCATCCTGCAAATGTGTAGATCACAAGGTTTCGCGTCTACCCCCACTGACTATACGCCCTATTCAGACTTGCTTTCGCTTCGGCTACGGACCTTAGGTCCTTAACCTTGCCAGTGAGGAGTAACTCGTAGGCTCATTATGCAAAAGGCACGCCGTCATCCCTTACGGGACTCCGACCGCTTGTAAGCACACGGTTTCAGGTTCTATTTCACTCCGCTGTTCGAGGTTCTTTTCACCTTTCCCTCACGGTACTAGTTCACTATCGGTCTCTCATTAGTATTTAGCCTTACCGGATGGTGCCGGCTGGTTCCCACAAGGCGTCTCCGACCTCGCGGTACTCAGGATACTGCTAGAATGTACTTGCTTTCGCTTACGGGACTATCACCCTCTATGGTTCCTCTTTCCAGAAACTTCAGCTTCACGCATACATATCATATTGCAGTCCTACAACCCCGTAGTTGCCTTAACAACTATGGTTTGGGCTGTTCCCCGTTCGCTCGCCACTACTTAGGGAATCACTATTTGTTTTCTCTTCCTCCGGGTACTTAGATGTTTCAGTTCTCCGGGTTAGCTTCGCATTGGATGTAACATCTTCAATGTTACGGGTTGCCCCATTCGGATATCTTCGGATCAAAAGTCGTTTGCACTTCCCCGAAGCTTTTCGCAGCTTATCACGTCCTTCATCGCCTATGAGAGCCAAGGCATTCACCGTGTGCCCTTAATAACTTTCTTATCGTTTCGATAAAATTCTTAATTCTTGTTTGTTATGTTTTCTTTCAATATGTCAAAGAACGTAATCCTACTACTTAGGATTCGTCAAGAACAACGGAATCGAACCGTTTACCTTTCCGCCATTGGCAGAATGCTCTTCCATTGAGCTACTTCTTAATTATTTCAATTTAGTCGTTACCGTTGTAATGACTGGTACTCTTTAATTTTTTTTCCCTTGAACAGGCAATATTAGTGGAGGATATCGGAGTCGAACCGATGACCCCCTGCTTGCAAAGCAGGTGCTCTAGCCAGCTGAGCTAATTCCCCGAGACAGATTTTGATGTGTAGTCCCGAGCAGATTTGAACTGCTGACCCCTACATTATCAGTGTAGTGCTCTAACCAAGCTGAGCTACGGGACTATGTTCTCCGCCTGGGCGGAAGAATTTACCTTCTTCTCAGATGGTGAGACCACCTTAAAAGCTCGTTTGGGATAATCTTTTTAAGAATAGAAGAAAATGAAAGGAAATAACAAGCATGAATGCCAATTTTACTTAGCAGTGTAACAAACCACTCCAGAAAGGAGGTGTTCCAGCCGCACCTTCCGGTACGGCTACCTTGTTACGACTTAGCCCCAGTCATTGGTTTTACCCTAGGCGACTCCTTGCGGTTATCGACTTCAGGTACCCCCAACTCCCATGGCTTGACGGGCGGTGTGTACAAGGCCCGGGAACGTATTCACCGCATCATGGCTGATATGCGATTACTAGCGAATCCAGCTTCACGAGGTCGGGTTGCAGACCTCGATCCGAACTGAGATCGACTTTTAGGATTAGCTCCATGTTACCATGTGGCTGCCCTCTGTATCGACCATTGTAGCACGTGTGTAGCCCAGGACGTAAGGGCCGTGATGACTTGACGTCATCCCCACCTTCCTCACCGCTTGCGCGGGCAGTCTCATTAGAGTCCCCAGCATAACCTGTTGGCAACTAATGATAGGGGTTGCGCTCGTTGCGGGACTTAACCCAACACCTCACGGCACGAGCTGACGACAGCCATGCAGCACCTAGTTTCGAGCCCTTGCGGGCGGACATGTTTCCACATCCTTCTCTAACTTTCAAGCCCTGGTAAGGTTCCTCGCGTATCATCGAATTAAACCACATGCTCCTCCGCTTGTGCGGGCCCCCGTCAATTCCTTTGAGTTTCAACCTTGCGGTCGTACTCCCCAGGTGGATCACTTAATGCTTTCGCTTGGACGCGTACAGTTTATCGCACACATCGAGTGATCATCGTTTAGGGCGTGGACTACCAGGGTATCTAATCCTGTTTGCTCCCCACGCTTTCGTGCATCAGCGTCAGTTATGGCTTAGTGAGCTGCCTTCGCAATCGGTGTTCTGTGTCATATCTAAGCATTTCACCGCTACATGACACATTCCGCCCACTTCAATCATACTCAAGACTATCAGTATCAATGGCAGTTTCCCAGTTGAGCTGGGAGCTTTCACCACTGACTTAATAACCCGCCTACGCACCCTTTAAACCCAATAAATCCGGATAACGCTTGGGACCTTCGTATTACCGCGGCTGCTGGCACGAAGTTAGCCGTCCCTTATTCTTTCGGTACATTCAACCTCTCACACGTGAAAGGGTTTATTCCCGAACAAAAGCAGTTTACAATGCAGAGCACCTTCATCCTGCACGCGGCATGGCTGGATCAGCCTTGCGGCCATTGTCCAATATTCCTTACTGCTGCCTCCCGTAGGAGTCTGGTCCGTGTCTCAGTACCAGTGTGGGGGATCATCCTCTCAGACCCCCTAGACATCGTAGCCTTGGTGAGCCGTTACCTCACCAACTAGCTAATGTCACGCATGCTCATCTGTAACCACCGGAGTTTTGATCATAAAATGATGCCACTTCATGATATTATGCGGTATTAATCTTCCTTTCGGAAGGCTATTCCCCAGTTACAGGTAGATTGCATACGCGTTACGCACCCGTGCGCCACTCGCCGGCATGTATTGCTACACCCGCTGCCGTTCGACTTGCATGTATTAGGCCTGCCGCTAGCGTTAATCCTGAGCCAGGATCAAACTCTCCATTGTAAAGTTGATTTCTGTCTCTGTATAGGATTTGTTACTCAAAATTATGTCGACTTAGTCAACGTTTAATTAGGGCTTGTTATTTCCTGTTCAATTCTTCAAAGAACGTCTTACTTATATATTCTATTTCACTCTTGCGAGCAAAATCAAGTAATCCTTTTTGTACTCCATCAATTCCGTTGAATTAATGCTTATTCTATTTGTTTTTCGGGCTGCAAAGATACTAACCGTTTCTTACAAACCAACACATTTTTATTATTTTTTCAAGATCAGTTAACCTTCACATTTTCAGTTGAAAAAGTTTAAAAACACTCGTTTTTCAACCTCTTCATCCTACTCCGACACTTGAATTATCCGCCTTTCAGCGTCCCCTTGTGTTAAAGAACTTTGTTATTGGGGATGCAAATGTACTACCTTTATCAAAACCTCCAAATATTTCTTCATCTTTTTTATAAACAATTTGCCCTTTTTGAACTAGATTCCTCGAAGCCAGCCGGATATAGTTGAAAAAAGTTGAAAATTGATGGAGTTTCGGGGTTTTGAGAGTGCTTTTGCTTAATGTCTGATGTTTAAAGTTTAATGTCAGGCGACAGGTTTCATGATTGGTTTCTTAGGTTTAAAGTGTTTAAGGTGTTTTAAGTGTTTTAAAAAAAATTAAAGCGTCCAGAAGAAGGTAAATAATAAAAAAAATTAAATGTGTTTTACCTATGAAAATTAGAAAATTTCCCGGTACCTAAGAAATAAAATCTCCCCGCATTTTCAGTGCCCACATTTTTCACTTTTCACTTTTCACTACTGGTTATTCGCTAAAAGTTAAGGAGTACTCACCGAAACCTCCAGCACTTTCCCATTATAAAACTTACTCCCCTCCATAGCAAATCTCGCTATGTAATTTCCCATTTCTAATGGTTGTTGTGATGCCGAAAAACCGGGAAACGCCTGTGTAAACATTTCGGTTTGTACACTTCCCAGCGCCAGACAATTCACTGCTATATTTTCTTCCTTAAATTCCTCTGCCAGACACTCTGTAAGAACGCACAGTGCTCCCTTGCTGCTACTGTAGGCCGACAACCCTTTGAACTTTACACTTCCCTGTACGCCTCCTATTGAGCTAATGTTAACTATGTGATTTTTTATTCCACCGGAAGAATTACTATCACTTTTCATAAGTAAATTCAACATACTTCTGATCAGGTTTACAGGACCAAATACGTTTGCTTCATAAATTTCTTTCCAATCAGAACCTGTTAATTTTTCAAACGGCAAATACTTAAGATAACCTGCATTGTTAATGAGAATATTCAAAACAGAAACCTCTTTTTCTATCTTCTGACTAAGAGCTTTCAAAAATTCTTCATTCTGAAAATCCCCTATGCAAATCGTAAGTTTTCCCTTCACTGAAACTTGTTTGTACTCCTCCATCAAACGATCTAAACCGGCTTCATCCCTGCTGACAGCAAAAACATGGTTGGTAACAATTGATGCAAGACTCAATGCAGTATAATAACCAATTCCTCTGGAGGCTCCGGTAATGAGAATATTCATAAAATTGTAAATTAAGTTGTAAAGAAAATCAATTTGTGCTTAACTAATTCAATTGATCTTTACATTTACAAAAAAAAACACGTGAAAAATTCATTCTTGTTATCTGTCTTTTTTATCTCTTGTCTGACTATACAAGCACAAGATCCTTCACAGGAACCAACTCCGAGAGAAAGCGAACCTCCTGCACGTTCAAGTTCAGGATCCGGCGGTTTTGAAAACAGATTTTTTACAGGCGGTGATTTTGGATTACAGTTTGGATCCTCAACTTATATTCAAATTGCTCCATTGCTTGGATATAGGATCACAGAACAATTTTCAGCGGGTATCACCGGAAAATATATTTACTATAGTTTAAAAGACGACTATGCCGGATTTGACTATAAGACAAATATTTATGGCGGAGGATTATTCACGCGTTACAACGTCCTGGAAGAATTATTTTTGCACGCCGAATTCGAAGCCCTGTCAATGGAAGTCCCACTTTCTGTTTATGAAACGAACAGAAGAATTGTTTCAGGACTTTTCCTGGGTGCCGGATACCGGCAATTCATAGGTGACCATAGCTCCCTTAATCTAATGTTGCTCTTTGATGTAATTGAGGACAAATACTCACCATATACTAACCCACAGATCAGGATCGGGTTTGACTTTGGATTGTAACGAAATAAGAATGAAATAATAATTAATTCTCTTTAAGGTAAGGTATCGCCCTATAAATATCCAGGTCAACATTTCGCATAACTTTGTTGTAGTATTCCTGTTTAGGAAGGTAATAGATCAGATACCCTTTTGCATAAAAATACAATGCTTCCGGTTCAGAGATGTAGTCTCTGATCTTCGCTTTTAATTTTGAAGTATCATTCGATTGAACGATCAATTGATTATACCATCGACCACTTACAATTACAGAAGGAATAGTAATCGTATCCATTGAAACGATCAATGAATTTACAAAGTCGATACCATTTTTCTTCTTGTGTGATAAGAATAAACGGGACCTTCCAAAAGATCCAAAGTCAACTTTTCTCCGCCGGCATTAAATGTTGTACTTACTTTCGAAAAACTTGCAGCATCAAAGCGATCTGTAGGGGAAATTGTACAACATAATGATGAAATGATCAGCGTTGCACAGAAGAAAATAAATGCTCTGTTGTAAAGGTATTTGCCATAAATGAGAATGATAAACGGAACAATTGGGATCAGATAACCGGATTCCATTGGCAATTTAAGAAAGGCGATAATGTAAATATCAACTGCAACAAGCCATGCAATAACATACTTCTCATTGATAGATCTTGGAAATAAAAATTTATTCTTTGAAAGATTGTGTGGCAAAAAGAAAAGGATAGTTGAAATCAGAATTCCTAAAATTCCGATCAGCCCCAGACTTCAATTGATAATTTATACAGAACCTTTGGAATAGCAGGATATGGAACTTCATAGTAGGTAAAAAATCCAAAACCATATTTACTCATCAGTGGAATATAGAATAACAAGCCTCCGATAATAGCAGGCAAAGCCATCTTCAAAATCCTTCTGACATTATTATTCAAGCCATCGTTTCGGGTTAATATAATTGAAAGCGGAAGTAAAATTGCACCGGAAGTAAGTCTTGTCCCGATTGCAAGCGCTAAGAAGCAACCTGCAAGCACCAGTTTATCTCTCAGCATAAAGAACATACCAAGCATTATAAAAGCTAATGCAATATTATAATCGATGGTTGTTGTACTATGAATGAATATCACAGGAACAAACGCCATTGTTGTTGCCGCAAGAAATATTAATTTGAACCGAAGCGACCTGAGTATTAATGCAAAAGTGGTGACAGCAATTGTTGTAAATATTGCTGAGATCATGTTCATTCCAAATGATCCCAATGGACTCACCAATGAACAAAGAAATTCATGTACAGGGTATCCGGGAAGTCGTGATGGAATATATTCACCGGTATCAAAAAAGTGTTTAGCAGAAATAGCAACAGACCATGAATCGCCATCAAGTCCATACCCGTATTGAATAAATGGTATCCGTGAAAGAAAAATCACCACTGCAAAAAGCAGATACTTATTGAATTCTTTACGTCTGGTGATTTCCACAGTTGGTATTTATGCTTCGAAACTGCAATAAAAAATGCTTGTTTCTGATTTTCAAATATGTGCCAAAGATATTTGCAAATCAAGTAAAACAAACAATTAGATCAAAAATCTTCTAATTTTAATCTGCTAATAAAGTGCATGATGCGTCCGGCCTTCTTCTGAACTCTTGCATTTGGCTTGACCGGACTCCATTTCAACGGACTTGGAAGGATTGCAGCGATCAGCGATGCTTCTCTGACACTTAACTTAGAAGCAGGTTTATGAAAATATTCCTGCGCAGCTGCCTCCACTCCATAAATTCCATTTCCCATTTCAATTACATTCAGATAAACTTCCATTATTCTTTGCTTACTCCAGAAGATCTCGATCAGAAATGTAAAATAAACTTCAAACCCTTTTCTTATCCAGTTTCTTCCCTGCCAGAGAAATACATTTTTTGCCGTCTGCTGACTGATCGTACTTGCACCTTTCATCCGCTTTCCCTGATGCTTCTTATTGTAATTCTCAGCCTTTCTGATCGCTTCGAGATCAAAACCAAAATGCTCTTCGAACTTCTGATCTTCAGCAGCCATGACTGCCAGTGGCATCGCTGAACTGATCTTATCCAATGAAACCCAATCTTTCTTAAGTTTCATTTCTTTCCCATCCCACTTCTGTTCAACACACCGGATCAACATTAAAGGTGTAACAGGAATCGGAACAAATCTGAATATAATCACTGAAAGAATACTTATAGCAAAAAACCAGAGTGCAGTTTTAAATAAAATCCGTAATATCTTTTTGAGCATTCTGTTTATCTTAAATCAAGGATAAGTTTTTCTTGTGGAGCAAGATCAAATATTGCAATGGTTTCTTCGCCCACTTTTTTCAATCGTATATTTTTCTCTCCTGCACTTATGTTTGCTGATTTGGTTACAACACTTAATCCTTTAACTGTATTGACATTTGCATTGTAAACTACCACCTGATTATTTTTCAAGTATTGCATTTTCACATTCTCCAATTGCAATCGGTAGTCAAGCAATTTTTCAACTGTAGTCAACCAGATTTTATTTTCATCCATATATCTCTGAGTTTCGCAAGCACTTTATCGAAATCAGGATTAATTACAATTTTCCCATTCTCATAAGAATAGAATCCTGTTGTTGAATCAACTCTTGCCAGATAACAATGCAGAATACAATTGCCTTTACTTTGCACCAGATCATTTAACCGGGCATCATCAAAGTAATAATTCTATAAAGATCCATCAGGTGGATCCAACGTGTATGTAGTCCGCCATGAAATAAGCGATTCGTTTTTAGGATTTCGAAAATATTCACGTGCGGCATATGGATCATTCCAACCGGAATAAGGATTAGTAAAAAATGAATTGAAAGAAGTATTTGCAAAAGTTCCATTGTCTTCATAATAGCTACTCCAATTATATTTCACTCCATACTTTTTGAAAAGATCGGACATATAATATTTTGAAGTACTATCAAGCCCGTCACAATTAATATCTTCACGATTCGAATTAGGAGAATTGTCATAGCCATGATCGATCCAGTTTACACTTGCGAAATTTTCTTTCATGAAACTCATCGCTTCCTCCGCAAGTTTACGGTTTGTTGTATATGGATCAGGTGTATGAAGACAAATTTCAAAATCTTTTCTCTTCAACTGTTTCAACATTTCCAAAAACTCCGGTGATTGTTTTACTGAAATCGATGGACTATTAAATCTCTGATCTTTGATTGAATTCGTTTCTTTCGTTGGATTATCATAGAAAACACTTTTTGTGACTGGAATCCCATGTCCGGCAAAACCACTTATTGCTGAATCAGCACTTACAATTTCTTCACTACCAAACATAACTGCACGTTGAGTTCGTATATCTGAAAAATCAGCATGCTCAGTCCACACCATTGATGCAGGAATTCCGTCAGGATTATTCATTAACCTGATAAGTGGTCGTTCACTGTCTATTGCTAAGAGTTTAATTTGTCCGGACAAGGTTGAACCTTTCAGATATATTTTTTCTGATACATCATTATAGAAATTTTCATTTTTTCGTTTTAGAGGAAAATAATTTAATGGATGATCTCTTGCAAAATCAAGATTCACAATCAATCGTTCTCCTATTAATTCCAATGACGATCTTTGTCCATTCTTGTCAGTAATAAGATCATACCCTTTTGTTTCAAAAACAATCTGACCATTCTTTATCCAATAATCCCTGGATTTATAAAAAATGAGATCTGAATTTTCATTTATAACAGATCGTACCGGAATACCATATTGAAGGAAAAGGGCAATCCTTTTCACACTTATATTTTTATTAAAAACTATTTTTGAATCAATAGAAATATCACCGGAAAGATTATTTATGAGTAATTCTAAATCTGCATCAGCTTCGTCTGACTTAAATCCGATTTTCACCTTTACCAATTCACTTGCAACATTGAAAGATATGGAAGATGCATTTTCAAGGACTAAGTCAGCTGAACTCCAATCTGCTTTTGTCTTTCTATAAGTTTCCATAATTACTTTTGGTGACGAAATAATTGTATCACCTGAGTTCGATAACAGACGAATTTTTTTTGCTATTGAATCAATTTCGACGATATATTTAGACCCCTGGAGTCTTACAGGATTCAAGAAAATTTTTTCTGAATCATCTTCACCATATGGAATGACAGTAGTTTTGTATGGAAGTAAGCCAATCGAAATTTCAACATCATCGAAATCACACGTAACAGTTTTATCTTTAGTCCAGCAATAGATCAACAAAGTATTGGCACTATCAACGAAGTTAGACGGTAAAAAAAATGGAACTTTATTAGTTTTCCAATCTCCATTATTTGATTCAAGGTCTTTTGAATCCCAGATCATTGTAGAATCATTTCTTTGAACAGAAAAAGCTAAACCACCAGCATCAGGCAGTTTTAGATTCCTGAATTTTACTTTTACCTCTACATAAATATTTGAGCCCAGTACATTTTCCGGAAAACTTCCTTTATATCCTATTGCATAGATCTGGGTATCAACTCTGGAAAAATGATTATTCGTCTGGCTATCGAACGTTTTAGTAGATTCATTGATCCAGTTAACAGAATCTCTGACACCATCCAGATTATTTTTAAAAACTACAGGAGGATTACCGGCTATGGCCAGAATCGGGAGGAACATAATATAAAAAGAAGTAGTCTACCTTTCATTCACCACAATTGGATGTGGCCTCAAAAATACTTAAAGACAGATTGCAAACAACGTTATTCAGAATTTTTCTGAACAACCTTTGTATTGACAGCTTTACTGGTATAAAACTCGGCATTTTTGTGATCGCCGGTAATGCGATACAATTTCGCCAGACTGTCTAGTGATGTCAGGTTTGTCGGATTTTCATCGAGGTTCAATTTGAACATCTTGATAGCATCTTCATACCTTTGTCTCTTTGTCAATTGATTCGCCAGGTTATTCACATGCAGTTCACTGGCAGGGTATTTCCGAAGTACAACATCTTTCTGAGACTGGGTAACAACCGATGCCAGGTGAACGAACTCTTTACGGATAAAAGTTACTTTTTTCAGGAAGTAATCGTATGGAATCATATCATCAATAAAGTCCTTCTCATATGTTTCCAGACAAGTATTCAGATAATCGAATGCTTCCCAGGGCTTCATTTTCTTTCTGTCATAATTCTTCATGATCACATCGCCTTTTACCAGATAAACAGTATCTCCGGTTTGCTCGATGATTCCATTAAAGTTGATCAGTGATGCCAATGCAATTTGTGAGTAATTCTGAGATTCATTCTTGAAGCCACCACAGGTAGTTTGCCAGATCTTTTCAAACAGCTTTACGCCGCCGGCAGTTGGATTGATTGCATCAATAACACAACGTACATTCCCGGGTCCGGCATGATAAGCATGAAGCACCAGCAGTCGGAACCAAAGATCTGTTTCACTATATGTAACACCTTTTTCATCCAGAAACTTTCTGATGTATGGTATACAACTGGTTTTTATCAGTGATGAAGCTGCTTTTGCTGATTTATCAATATCAGAACGCTCATCAACATATTTATTAACCTTTAGGCCATAACGAATCGCAACAGATTTCATTAACTGAAACGGACCATTTGCGCCTACTGATGATTTGGATTTTAATTTCCCGGGACTTTCGATCAACATGATCGCTTGTGCATACCAAGGGTCGCAACTATTTTTTTCAAATGCAGTGATTGCGCGACTGATAATTGGAAGTACTTTCTTCACTTCATAGAACTCACCTTTTCCGGCAGTCACAAATAAGTGATCAGCACTTTCAACTTCATAGATCTTGCAGAGACTGTCTTTGTAACAAAGTTTTTGCGGTTCAGTCTGGCTCATCCATACAGAGCGATTAACGCGGTTGATTGGCTTTCTGCAATATGAAATGTTAACGATACAGGTATCGCTGGTCATGTTGATGACATCACGCCAGAAAATTGCTTGCGGCAAAGTGTCCCAACCTTGCGTGTGCATAGTTGAATCCTGAAGAAAATGCAATTGCAGAGTGTCATTATATGTAATTACAGTCTTGTTGACCACATTAAAGTTGCGGTCAGCCTGAGCATTGAAAATGCTTAGACAAAATACTGCGAATACGACTGAAAAAATGCCTTTCATTTGGTTCTTTAATACAATAGAATTACGCTCCGTTTAGAACGGGGTTAGCGTAATTCCATTATATATCTTACAATTTCTTTTAGTTAAACTCCCCTTAGTTTTTCCTTGTATTTTTTGATCTGACGGGAAAGCGTTTCAATACAAAGATCTGTTGCTTCTTCAAAAGTATGACATTGTTCCTTAGCGATAATATCGTTACCCGGAATCTGAATGACTATTTGCACGATTTTATTTTTGTTGTCACTGGCTTTATCAATTTTTAAAGTCACTTCACTTCCAATAATATGGTCGTAAAAATGAACCAGTTTATCTACTTTTTCTTCAATGAACTGCAACAACTTTTTGTCTGCATCAAAATGAATTGACTGTACTCTGATTTTCATAGAAATCCTCCTGATTTTTTAAGCCCGTGGGTGAGCTTGTTTATAAACTTCTTTTAATTTCTCTATTGTATTATGCGTGTAAACTTGAGTAGCACTTAGATTTGCATGTCCAAGCAATTCCTTAACACTGTTAAGGTCTGCCCCATTGTTTAACATGTGTGTGGCAAAAGTATGCCTTAAGATATGCGGACTTTTTTTCTCCAAAGTGGTTACGGCACTGAGTCGTTCTGTTACAATTCTATAAACCATTTTTGGATACATGCTTATACCTTTGGAAGATACAAAAAAAGAAGCTGGAAAAGGCGCAATTTCTTTTCTGGCCACAAGGTATGCTTCTATTAATTCCTTCAACTTAGAAGTAAACGGTATAATACGCTCTTTGTTTCTTTTTCCTAAAACTTTTACCTGACACTGATACAGGTCAATACGCTCATCTGTAAGCCCTATCAGTTCTGCTCTCCGCATACCGGTGGCATATAACAACTCCAGTATTAAACGGTCTCTTATTGCATCAAACCCATCACCGAAATTCACATCGGTAAAGAGAAGTTGCATTTTACTTTCTTCAACGAATACCGGCAATCTTTTAGAGATCTTTGGTGATTGCACTTTCAGAAGAGGGTTTAATTTTACTTCATCCCTGCGCAGAAGAAATTTATAGAATGTTTTTAGTGCAGTAATTTTCCGATTGATTGAACGTGCACCTACTCCACTTTCCATTAAGCTAACCATCCAGGAACGAACCATTGACTGACTTACCTGATCAGGTTTTTCTACTTCATAAAGTTTTTTCTGAAACTCAAAAAATTGATTGAGATCACTTTCATACGCCATTACTGTATTGGCAGAAAATCGTTTTTCAAAACGGAGATATTGGAGAAAACTTTGTATGATCATATTGAATAAAAAAAGAGAAACAAATGCATGACATTCGTTTCTCTTTCACATTTATGTTCTTATATCTGTCATGCGACCGAAAGGTTACAGCAACAGTAAAGGTAGCATAATTATTCCTTACAATCGACCTATTACAGGGTATTTGTGCGTTTCATGTTCGAAATATATTTCGCATGAATGATTTCCTGACGACGTTCAACAGATGGTTTTTCAAATGTTTGACGACGACGTAATTCACGAACTACACCTGTGCGTTCGAATTTCTTTTTAAATTTCTTAAGAGCCTTGTCGATTGACTCGTTTTCTTTAATCGGAACGATGATCATTGTTAATTTTAAGATTTGGACGGCAAAAGTATTGATTTCTTTTGGATAAACAAATTATTTTAAGATTTCTCTGGCAATAACCAGCTTTTGAATCTCACTTGTACCTTCACCGATGGTACATAGCTTTGAATCGCGGTAAAATTTCTCAACCGGGAAGTCTTTTGTATAGCCATACCCGCCGAAGATCTGAACTGCTTCAGTCGAGGCCATTACTGCCACTTCCGAAGCATAATATTTTGCGAAAGCGCTCTGTTTTGTACATTTTTCGCCTCTATTCTTTAAATCGGCTGCCTGAAGTGTCAACAATTCTGCTGCTTCGATCTTTGTAGCCATATCAGCTAATTTGAACGAAATCGCCTGAAATTGAGAAATTGGTTTACCAAATTGCTCTCTTTCCTGGCTGTATTTTAATGCTGCATCATAAGCACCCTTTGCAATTCCGATAGACAAAGCTGCAATGGAGATCCTGCCACCATCGAGAACTTTCATTGATTGTTTAAATCCTTCACCAACATTTCCAAGAATAGCTGATTTATGGACTTTACAGTCTTCGAAAATCAATTCTGCCGTTTCTGAGGCACGCATTCCTAATTTATTCTCTTTTTTTCCGGCTTTAAATCCGGGAGTTCCTCTCTCTACAACAAAAGCAGTAATTCCATTCGAGTCGAGCAATTCCCCTGTACGTGCCAGAACCACAGCCACATCGCCACTTTTTCCATGAGTGATCCAGTTTTTTGCGCCATTAAGAATCCAATAGTCTCCTTCTTGTTTAGCGGTACACTGCATACGCATTGCGTCACTACCGGTATTCGCTTCAGTTAAACCCCATGCACCGATCCATTCTCCGGTAGCCAATTTTGTGAGGTACTTTGTTTTTTGCTCCTCATTTCCAAAGGCCATTATATGTCCTGTACAAAGAGAATTATGAGCTGCCATCGAAAGTCCGATTGAACCACAAACACGAGCAACTTCAATGATCGCCGTTACATATTCAAAATAACCAAGACCGGAACCATTGTATTTTTCAGGAACGAGAATTCCCATCAGACCCTGTTCGCCCATCTTCTTAAAAAGTTCGACTGGAAAGGTTTGGGCCTCATCCCATTCCATAATATTTGGACGAATGTGTGCTTCAGCAAATTTTTTGACAGTCTCGGCAATCGTTGCCTGGCTTTCGTTGATACCGAATTCCATAGGTTTTATTGAATGTTTTTTTGGGAAAACAACAGAAAATTCAAAGAAATGAACTTCAGTCGACTTTCAGATAAGGCACAAGTTTACGGAAGATTTCATCAGTTAGCAAAGGAAGATTCTTCAAATCGTCAGTACTCTCAAAACGTTTATGCTGCTTTCGGTAAGTGAGTATTAAACCGGCCAGCTTTTTTCCGATGTATGGATGTGAAGCCAATACCGGGAAAGAGTCGACATTCAGGACTACTACTCTTACATCATTATCATTCACAACAACTTGATCCTTGATCAGGTTAAAGAGTGTATCATTTACACCATAAACTTCCTTGAGTTGTTCGATCCTGATAAATCCTCCCAATCGGTTTCTGTAACGTATAATTCGTGACGCTAAAGTTGGTCCTATTCCCCTGAGTTTTTCTAATTGAATTGAATCTGCAGAATTGATCTCAAGCCGCTCAAAACTGGTTTTGACTTTAAGATGATATTGATTCTTTTCTTTAGTAAAAGAATCCGGTAAAGAAATAAACGGATGTAGTTCTGCATACAACCTTTCATTCATTCCATAAATTTTCAGAACATCTTTCTTTACTCTGAACTTACCGCCTTTCTTTAAATAGTTCAGCACAGAATTGGATTGCTTTTCTGACAATCCAAATTTCATCCATTGTTCTGCGTTTAATTTGTTTGGATCAAAAGAATGCAATGTGGAAATTTCAGGCAATGGCTTTTCAATCACTTTAAGAGTTAATGCTTCCATTTCAATTTCCTTCTGCAACTTTTTTACTGTTTCTAAATCAGGATATGGATATTTCAGGTCTACATTATTCAGATAAAAGAGAAAAATAATCTGAAACAAAAGAATTCCCAGAAGAATTGATAAACCTCTTCTTTCCCGCATTGAAAGTGTGAGATATTCTTTCCAGACTGATTTTATTTTCTTACGTTTCATTTGCAGAAAAATTATTCATGCAAATGAAGAGCAATCAATTTTTTTCTGCAACCAATAAAAGCTGGTTCTTTAAATAGGAAAGTCCTTCAATAAAAGTGCGCGGATGAAAATCGAGTTCATTGACAGCCTTGGTGATTATAAAACCCGTAACCGGCGGACGTACTGCCGGCTGCTTCAGATCCGCTGAACTGGTTGGAATGATCAAACTTTTATCCAGTTCAAAATAGTCGGCAACGATTTCAGCAATATCTAAAATGTTCATCACCTCTCTTCCTGACACATGATAAATTCCTGTTGCTTTTTTCAGTGCAGCAGAAACACATGCATCAGCAAGATCTTCTGCCAAGGTCGGGGAACGAAACTGATCGTTGATAACCGTAATTGTTTTTTTGTTTTTTAAAGAATTCATAACCCATAAAACAACATTTGAACGACTGTTATCATCAACAACTCCATAAATTATGATCGTTCTGAGTATTGCAGCAGGAATCCCACTCTCAAAGATCCGTTTTTCGCCTTCATATTTTGTATGTGCATAAAAGCTCAATGGATTCGGTTCATCTATTTCAATATATGGACCATTTCTTCCATCAAATACAAAATCTGTCGAGAGATGTATTAAATGTGAATTATATTTTTTACAAACGCTGATTATATTTTCAACTGACTGAACATTCAGTAGCCATGCTTCTTCTCTTTTAGATTCACAAGCATCAACATTTGTCATGGCAGCAGTATTGATTACAAAATCAGGTTTATATTTTTCGAAAACACTTTCAACAGAATTCAGTTCAGAGATATCCATAGAAATATACTCATAGCCATCAGTGGCTCTCATTCTGTTTTCACCTCTTGAAGTACTTATACATTTCACATCAGATCTGTTTCTGAGTGCATAAATTATTTTCTGTCCTAAAAGTCCGTTACTACCTGTTACTAAAATTGTTTCCATTGATTACTTTAAAATTTCCTTGAATTTAGAAACCTGTTCCTGCGTTCCAAGCACAAATAATTTCGCATCCTGCATCATGACTGTATCAGGAGATGGATTTATAATGTAATCACCCGACGCAGATTTATAGCCTATAATATTTGCACCGGTTTTATTTCTGATCTCAAGTTCCCGAATTGATTTATTTTGCATCGAGTCAGGTAAACTTTTAAACAAAATTTCTTCCAGACGAATATTGATTGTACCTGTGATATGATCAATAAATTCAAGAACATCCGGTTTCGTAATCAATGCTGCCATGTGCGTACCTCCTATCTTATCGGGCATGATCACATTGTCTGCTCCGGCTCTTTTCAATTTATGTTCAGAGGCGTCATCAGAAGCACGACTGATGATCTTTAATTTTGGACTTTTATCTCGCGCAGTGAGAACAACAAATACATTTGCAGCATCACTTGGAAGAGCGGTGATCAATGCTTTTGCACTTTCCAATCCTGCTTCAATCAATACCTCATCCTTTGTTGCATCGCCTTCAATGAACAAGAGGTCCTGCTCTTCCTGCATTGCAGCGATGATCTGAGGATTAGATTCAATTGCGACAAAGCGTACACCTTCAGATCGTAATTGATCACAGGCTTGCTTACCATTTCTTCCATAGCCACAAACAATGATATGGTTCTTAAGTTTCTGAATTTCTTTGTTCACTTGATAATGTCTGAAATAGGTTTGAAATTCTCCTTCGATCACATACCTGGTGATCACTGATATTGCATAAGCAAATGTACTGATACTATAAATAATGAGAAAGGAAGTAAAGATCTTTCCTCCTGTATTCAACTCTTTTACTTCCCGATACCCTACTGTTGCAATAGTGATGATTGTCATAAAGACAGCATCAATAAAATTGTAATCCTCAATCCACATATATCCCGCAATGCCAATGATCAAAGCCGATACGATCAATCCGATAGCAATGTATAGCTTCTTAAAGTAGCGGAGATTAATGTGTAAAATGGACTGAGTCACAAAAGAGGTAATTTTTTTGTAAGGTTATTACAAAAAGTTCAAAGCACAAAGGATAAAAGTTATGTTTTAAGGTTTAAAGATCGAATACGGATGTACGTTTCGCCCTTACATAAGATTTCATTTTTAGCCAGAAAGCAAGGATCATATAAATGATCAATGGGGAAGCAACAGTAAGACACGATGCATAAATAAAAAATAACCTGATATTGGACGAACGCATATGAAGTTTGTCACCTAACCAGGTACAGACTCCAAAGGCTTGTCGCTCGAAGTATCCACGGACGGTTTCTATTAATTTCATGGCAGGGTATTGATTAGTTTCATTCCAATGCTGCAAGTTAAGCATTTTTTTTCTGAGCAATGATATTGTTTGAGTTGGATAAGGGCTTGCGAATGCCCGGCATTTTCGGCTTTTACACCACAGTTGCTCCACTTTTCAATGATACGATTATTTTCGGGGGAAAGTTTAGAAAGTAGCTCTTCAGCTATCATTTTATAAGAATCCGATCCGGTAAAAATCCCCCATGCGTAGAGAAATGGGCTTACTGTATTGATAATTATATTATCGACAGAAGTTTTACCGATTGTTTTGTCTTTGGGAGCTGTCTCTTTTTCAAATAAATAATGATTTGTCCAGTAATCATGAACCGGAAAACTGAAGAGATTATAAAAGTCTTTCAGGTTTTCAAGATCCCGTGCTATAGCAAACAGATTATTCGTATTCTGAATTAACCGGATCATTTGAGCTAACCGGATCGTTGGAAAATTAACGGGGCGCATCCTCAAAAACTTCCAGGTCGATGGATGAATTGGCTTGAGAGAATATTTTGACTGAAGAAAAGCAAAGCGTTTTTTCAGATCAATGGGATAATCATCTGAAAAGTCTCTGTCAAGCATTCCGGCTTGTCCATAAAATAACGCTTCCAGATTTGCTGAGTTGCCCTGCTCCTTTCTGACGATCTTTAATGGTAAACTTCTGGCCAGCATTTCAAATGGCATTCCATTTAACTGAAAGCCAAAATTTTTACACAAATACTGATAGAAACATTCTTCCCAGTCGTTTTTCAGTCCTTCGAGTGAAATGAGTATATGCTGTGCTTTGAGACGTAATCGTTCTTCTGATTTATCTTCAAAAAGTTGTATCCAAACATCGTGTTCAATTTCCTTCAGCCGATGACTACACGACACCCATTCATTTTCGCTAATCAACTGAATAAAATTATCCCACAGATAATTAGGATACTTTCCTTTGAGTTCGATAGCAGGAATGATTGATCCATCCATTCTTCTTGTCACTGCATCATTTTCATGAACGACATGGAGAATACAACTATCATAAGAAGCGTCTTTCTGATGATCATGTTTGATCCAGTCGGAAGCGAGAATATGAATCTCAACATTTCCCGCCCAAAGAGTAGAATCAATACGTAATTGAGCATTGAAAAAATCAGGCCCTGCATTCGTATTGTAAATTCCCGGATTAAGAATTTCTACTTCTTGTCCATCAACAGTTTTTAGCTGATTAAAATTGAACAACCGGTTTTTCCAGATGTAATGAAGAAAGGTTTCAGTCACTTGATTTGAATTTTCTTCAAAAGTAAATTCAAGTTGACAGACTTCTGTTTCTTATATTAGACGATCTAGTAATTCATGCATTTCTTTCTGCATATATTGAGCTTCTTTGCGTGCTTTCTCAGCAAAATCTTCTCCTGAAGAAGCGTAAATGATCTGCCGGGAAGAGTTGACAAGCAATCCACACATAGAATTCATTCCTGTTTCAGAAAGTTCTTTCAGACTTCCGCCTTGTGCACCAACACCGGGAACGAGAAGAAAATTATCAGGAGCAATTTCACGGATCAATTTAAAAAGTTCAGGATGAGTTGCGCCTACTACAAACATAAGCGAATCTTCATTCGCCCATTTGCGTGCATGTCTGATCACTTCCTGAAACAACTTCGTATCTTTTTGTTCAATTGAACTGCACACTTCCATCATCTGAAAATCCATTGAACCGGAGTTGCTGGTTAGTGCAAGCAGAATTACCCATTTGCCCTCTTTCAAAAAAGGAACAACAGAGTCTTTACCCATATAAGGAGCCACTGTTACCGAATCGAAATTGTAGTAATTAAAAAAAGCATCTGCATACATTTCAGAGGTATTGCCGATATCCCCGCGTTTTGCGTCAGCGATAGTGAATATATCAGGTGAAATATGGTCGACAGTATGCTTCAGACTCCGTAGTCCATCCGGTCCCATTGCTTCATAAAAGGCAAGATTCGGTTTGAAAGCGACACAATAATCTGATGTAGCATCGATGATCTGCTTATTGAATTCAAAGATCGGATCAGGAAATTTCAGAAGATGTTTAGGGATCTTATTGATATCAGTATCGAGTCCGACACAGAGGTAGGATTTCTTCTTCTGAATTTGTTCATATAATTGTTGACGAGTCATGCGACGAAAATAGCCATTGTATTGAAATATTTTTCTTTATTTGAATAAGAAATTTTCAGCATGAAAGACCAGACACCATCTGACAAGAAATTGTCGCTTTTTGATTCCACTGCCATCATTATCGGTTCAATGATCGGTTCGGGAATCTTCATTGTTTCCGCTGATATTTCCAGGCAGGTACAGACTCCGGGAATGTTGTTAATGGCCTGGTTAGTCACCGGTGTGATGACAATTCTTGCGGCATTGAGTTACGGAGAACTTGCAGCAGCGATGCCAAAAGCAGGTGGTCAATATGTTTACATCAGGGAAGCATTTGGAAAAATGTTCGGCTTTCTTTATGGCTGGACATTGTTTTCAGTGATACAGACAGGAACTATTGCAGCTGTGAGTGTTGCTTTTGCAAAATTTGCGGGCGTATTTTTCCCTGTCATTTCTGCATCCAATGTTGTATTTACGATTGGAAGTCTCGGAATAAATACGCAACAACTTCTTGGCGTATCACTCATCATTTTTCTTAGTATCTATAATTACAGGGAAGTTAAGTCCGGCGCTTTTCTGCAAAACATTTTTACTGTTGCAAAAGTCGGCGCATTGATATTCCTGATCGGTGCAGGTTTATACTATGGACTTTCAGGCGGATTGAATTTCTCTCATTTTTCGCCGGCATTTCCGGATGTGATGACACTGACAACAATTGGCGTCTTTGGAGCAGCACTTACAGGTTCATTATTTTCTGCCGACGCCTGGAATAATATCACCTTTACCGCCGGTGAAGTACGGAATCCACAGAAGAATCTGCCGTTATCACTTCTACTTGGTACAGGAACAGTGATAGTGCTTTATCTTCTTGCAAACATATCTTACTTAGCGGTATTAGATATTGGTCAGATCCAGACAGCAGAAAACGACAGAGTTGCTACACTGATGATGGAAACGATCCTTGGTGTGAAAGGAAAATATTTTATAGCTGCCATGATCATGATCTCTACATTCGGATGTCTGAATGGCTGCATCTTTACAGCAGCGCGCGTATATTATGCAATGGCAAAAGATGGTATGTTCTTAAAACCGGCAGCGAAACTGAATAAGAACAATGTTCCGGCAAATTCAATTACGATGCAATGTATCTGGGCATGTTTGTTATGCTTTTCCGGAACATATAATGATCTGCTACAATACATCATGTTTGCAGTGATGCTGTTCTATATTCTGACTATTTCAGGACTGTTCGTCCTCCGCGTGAAAAGACCTGACATGGAAAGGCCATACAAAGCATTTGGCTATCCATACATTCCTGCCATCTATATTATTCTTGCAACATTGGTAGCCTTGAACATGCTGATCTTTCAGAGAGATGCCAGTCTTTATGGGTTGCTGATTATTTTGATTGGGTTGCCGATTTACTTTATTGCAGGTAAAAAAAAGAGTATTGAAAATTGATCCTAAAAGTTCAAAAAAATAAAACACTAAGATCACTAAGTTTTTAGCACAAGAGCACAACTTAAATTGTGTATATCATGTGTCCTTGTGAAGAATTTTAGTGATCTTAGTGTTAAAATTTCATAGAATTGTATTCAATCTGTTTCTAATAAAGTAAAAAAAGGGTTCAACCTTTCAGTCAAACCCTTTCTATATCTAATAATTCGAATTACGATTCCCGAATTACGATTTACAAAATCAAAAAGAAAGATTCACACCCAATGCAAAAGCATTGATCGAATTATTTGCATTGATCGTAACATCTAATGGCTGTGCATTTACCACTTTGATCTGTTGATCAGAAGGATAGAATACATGCATGTAACCAAAGTTTAATGTTATGTTTTTGATAGGCTTATAAGCAAAACCAAGATTTAGATTAGTATTGTCGCTTTGAACAACTTCAAATGTACCTAAGTTAGCATAGTAACCTGCTTTGTCCTGGAAGTCCATTTTTGTAAATCCAATCCCTGAACTGACAGTAACTTTACTTTTAATTTTGTATTGAAATCCGAATGCAAGAATTGTTGAATTACCTGCAAGTTGTGACAAAGGAACTTCATTGGTTGCAACAGTAGATTTTCCCCAGTCAGCATCTTCCTGGAAGTAGTAGTTATAATCTGCCATTACTTTGAATTTTGAAGTTACGTCGAAACCAATACCTAATGCAAGTACAGCAGGAAGGTCTCTGCGATTCATATCACCATCAGTTGTTAAACCGAAATCATCATGATCCTGAGTTGTTTTGAAATTCAATTTTACTCTTGTTTCATAACGTGCTGAGATACTTACTTTATCTAATGCAGTCAGGCTAACACCGAAAACACCGCTCATTCCTGATGCATTGTCTTTAGTTTTAAGACTCATTGGTGCATCCGGAAATTCATATGGAGATGAAGCAAGTGTCATTCCTAATTCAGAAGAATTTGCAGCAGATAAATATCTGATCGCTGCAGAGAATGAGATACCACGTTTAACAGCATATGAACCACCTAACGTAGTTGTCATATACATTGAACTTGCTTTAATGAATGGATCTTTAATAGAAGTGTAAGCACCTTGAGCAGCACCTAATGTTCCCAATCCAATCAGATCAGTTGTGATAGATCCTTGTTTATAGTCGATCGTTGCACCTCCGCCTGAAAAGAAAACTCCTGAGTACAATGCCCAGTTGTCTTTCTTATATGCGATGTAAAGGTTTGGAAGGAAAAGATCCGGACTGCTTTGTTCGTATTCTTTTTGTCCTTCGCCCATACCAAGATCATAGGTATGATTTGGATTTCTGAACAACGATTGATTGCTGAAATTGATATGTATGCCGTTTTTCATGGAAGTAATTCCAGCCGGATTGTACACAACGATATCTGCAGCATCTGTTGCAGCATTTCGAACACCTGAACGCATCCATTCTGCGCTTAAATTACTCAGGTTATCAATTTGTGCATTTGAATTTATAATACCGGATACCAGTAGAATAAATAAAATGGTGATTTTCTTCATTTTTGAGAGTTATTTGATGTACCCATTATACACGTTTGCAAGTAGTTGAGTTAAGGAAAAGCGCAGGGTTTCTTACAGTGTGTGCGCCTATCGGGACTCTGCGGTAGGAAATGCGGGAGGCTACCGAGACACACTCCGCGTGTCAACCGGGACAGAGTCCCGGTTGCTCACAAAAAAAGCCCCGCAAGTGCGG
This sequence comes from Bacteroidota bacterium, assembly GCA_016711505.1. Taxonomy (NCBI): domain Bacteria; kingdom Pseudomonadati; phylum Bacteroidota; species Bacteroidota bacterium. The sequence continues at coordinate 118,773 of JADJSV010000008.1, forward strand.
GGCTAAAAAAAAAAATATTGTAACTGCTTAATGCAGGTTTATTTTGTTCTGGTCTTCGGTTTAGAACCTAATCCAACCGGACTACCTACTCTTGTCATCGCACAACGGAAACCAAGGTCATTAGTACTTTGTCTTTCGTCAGTGAAACGGCGAGAACCGGGATTCATAAAGTATGCACGATCTCTCCAAGAACCACCTTTGTAAACACGGGCTTTGTCATTGATAAGAGAAGTAACACCGTAATCGTATTTAATAAATTCTGCTTCATCCGCATCAAGATAATTGATGTTATCAGCTTTAGTATAGTTACGACGTTCTGCACTCTCTTCAGGAGTTACTTCACGTTGCGGGATACGTCCAAGACTATCTTTTTCAATGATCGAACCTTCTTCATCACGTTGTTGTGTAGAGAAGACGTTACCACGGAAAGGATTGAAATCACTTTTATCTTCAGGAGAAAGTGGACGATAAACATCCATTACCCATTCGTTAACGTTACCTGCCATACAATAAAGACCGTAATCATTTGGCCAGTATGAATGAACCGGTGCAGGAATATCTGCATTATCATTTAAGAAACCTGCAGTACCCATATTATCACCACGTCCTCTTTTAAAGTTGGCCATCATCTGACCTTTATACTTCTCATCTTTATTACGTGTGATGTGACCATTCCAAGGATATAAACGTCGATCAGTTACGCGTTCGTAAACTGTATTTCCTACTTGTGAAAGTGCAGCGTATTCCCATTCAGCTTCTGTCGGGAGTCTGTAACGTGGAAGAAGAATACCATCTTCCATTCTAACTTTACGAGTTCCGTTATTACCTGAGCTTGGATTCAAGTCAGCCATATCAGTTTTAACTAAACCTTCGTATTGACCGCTTAAATATGAATCAGTATTGAAATTATCTTCATTGATCTGATTCGGATTCACGCGGAGGATACCTTCGCGAATAAGGATCTGTTCATTTACACGATCAGTTCTCCATGCACAGAAATCAGATGCCTGTAACCAGTTCACACCGACAACAGGATATTGCTGATAAGCAGGGTGACGTAAGTAAAGTTCAACCAAAGGTTCATTGTAAGCCAGACGGTCACGCCATACTAATGTATCAGGTAATGCTTTTTTGTAGACTTCAGGATAATCTGCGCTGAATACACGGGATACCCAATACAGGTATTCAAGGTAATGCACATTTGCAACCTCTGTTTCATCGATATAGAAAGAAGAAACCGTTACACGACGTGGAATGTTATTCCAATCTTGTGTAATGTCTTGTTCTGTTCTACCCATGGAGAAAGTACCACCTTCGATCAAAACAAGTCCGGGACCGGTCTCTTGTTCATCATAAGGAGCAACTTCAAATCCGCCATTTGCCGGATCATTATAATTCCAGCCTGTAACAGACGATTTCTCTTTTCCGCACGAAGCAAGAAGAAGAGCTAATGCCATGAGGCTGAAATAATTCCGAGAGATCATTTTCATTTTCGGGAGGTCGTTGTTATTTATTGAGCTAAAACGAAAGCCAAATATATTTATTTTATTTAATATAATTAGAATGAAGGGCATTTAAGGGTTCTGAAGCGTTTCTTTTTTGGATGACATGCAAATTGTAATCCAAGAGAAAGTTCATGTGAACCGGCCGATGCATTGGCAAGTTTACTTACAGTGATATCATAACTATAACCAAACTTAAAGATTCCTTGTTGAATTCCGACTAAAGCAATGAATGAATCACCGCCTCTATACCACAATCCTCCTACAAGAGGAGCTTTAGCAACATAGAATCCGATGTTGTATTGTTTGAAGTCACGTTGTTGCTGGTAAATAAAATTAGGAGAAATATAAGTCGTTCCGTCCCGATTTCCGGCTATTGGAATGATAGCACCTGCATGTGCAGTTATTTTCATGGGAAGCTTACTTCCATTCGCAGCCTTAATATAAAACTCTTCCGGTTCAGTCAAGTGATTAACTGCAACTCCGCCATAATAACGATTGCTATAACCTAATATTCCTGCGGAGAAGTCCCAGAAACTTTTATTTTCATTCGGACGATTTTCCTGTGACTGATAAATGAATCCAAACCTTGGATCAATCATGTCCCCAAATGTTAATTTATCCCAGTCAACATTTTTCTGTACATAAGTCCCCTGCATTCCAAACTTGACACTGAATTCACGATTTATGTTAAGTTGGTAGGAATAGATTCCACTAATATTTGTTGTAGTAAGTGTTCCTTCACCGGCTTTGTCGTTCATCACCAAAAGACCAATTCCGCCACCTAAAGCTTCAACATGCTGATCATATGAAGCGCTTGAGGTAACAAAAGTTCCGGTTAAAGCAGGCCATTGATTTCGATAATTCAATGCAACGCGCGGACACCTTACAGATCCTGCAAATGCAGGGTTCAGATAGAGAGGGTTCGCATAAAACTGCGTGAACTCAGGATCCTGTGCAAAAGCAGAACCGGAAAGACCGATGAAAATAAAAATCAGAAACTTCCTGAGCATTATTGGTTTTTTAGACTTTGTAATACGGTAGTGAAGATACAGAGTTACGGTTGGAGAAGTTACTATTTTCAGGCTGTTCCGGTATTATGTATGATTTGTTCACATTTTACACTTTCAAATTTAGTGTAAAAACCCGCAGCAAGATAAATAATTTAGTTTTACTTGAAAAAGAAAGTTTTCTAAATGTTAAGTTGAACAAAAAATGACATTGGAATGTTCAATTTGGTAGTATTAAGTTGTAATAAATCGGTAATTTTGTAGTTAAGGCTACAATATTGGTCAATAACATTCGTTAACAACTCGCACCAATTGAAATTCTATTAACCACACATGCGCAAACTAAAAATTCTCCCTTGCCTCTACTTTTTATTGTTTTTTGTAAGTACACAGGCAGCTGATCCAAAGAAATCAATTTCTGTTCAATGGATGGATCCGGCTGTGATCAGATTTGAAGATGAATCAACATTAAGAGCACTTCAATTTAACAATTCGATTCCGGATGAAAATTTCAATCCGCAATACTTCATTACAGAATTATTACCAAACGGCACCACTTCAATAAATGTTACATTGAAAAATGTAGTCACGGAACCGATTACTGATGTTGCCCTAATAAAGAAACAAGAAACAATTACAAGTGATTTTAAGATCAATGCTTCTGTTTCATTTAAGAAAAAACAGCCTTACTCTTCTATCCTGATTCTTGCGATCAGAAAAAATTCTACCGGTCAATTTGAACGTCTGAAATCTTTTGATATTGATGTTGTCACTTCAAGTAATAATGTGAACAGAGTTGCATCAAGAGTGTATGCATCAAATAGCGTTCTTGCGAATGGCGAATGGTTTAAGATCGGAGTTGTTCAGGATGGAGTTTACAAAGTTGATTATGCTTTTTTAAAAGGATTGGGACTTGACATCGATAGTCTGGATCCACGTACTATTCAACTTTACGGAAATGGTGGCGGAATGCTTCCGTTTCTGAACAGCAAACCAAGAGTTGATGATCTTGCAGAAAATGCAATATTTGTGAATGGAGAAAGTGATGCAAAGTTTGACAGTACCGACTATTTATTATTTTATGGAACAGCTCAGACTAAATGGACATATGACGATAGCCTGGCAGTTTACAGAAGACAAATTAATTATTATTCCGATACAACTTATTTCTTCCTGACGTACGGACAACAAAATGGAAAGCGCATTCAAAACAGAAATTCAGTAAGCGGAGCTAATTACACAGTTAATTCATTTGACGATTATGCTTCACATGAAATTGAAGCAGTGAATTTTTTAAAATCAGGTCGTGAGTGGTTTGGAGAATCTATGGATAATTTAAACAGTTCAATTTCTTTTAATATTAACTCTCCAAATATAGTTGGATCCGACACCGTTTTTTTTTCAGGAGCGTTTGCAGGGAGATCGACTAACTCGACTAATAATTATTTCACTGTAAATATAAACAATAATCTGATCGGGAATCAGCCATTCTTAAGAGTTGGAACAACGGCTCAGGATAATTATGCTTCACTCGTTGCATTTACAAAAACATTTTCGAGTTCAAGTCCTGTATTCAATGTTGGTGTCAGCATGTATTCAGGTGACCCTTCAGCTCAAGGCTGGTTAAATTATATTGATCTTAAATTCCGTCGGGGTTTAACAGCTTCAAATGTTACAGGACAAATGATTTTCCGTGATGCAAGATCTATAGGAAGTACAAACATCAGTGAGTTTAACATTACTGCAGTTCAGGGAAATACGAAATTCGTATGGGATGTTTCTGATTTGTTTAATATAGTTGATCAACAAATAACGTTTTCAAATGGAACTGTTTCTTTCACTACTCCAACACCGGAATTAAAAACGTTTGTACTGTTTGATAACACAATGTTACTTACACCAAAAAGTATTGGAAGAATAGAAAATCAGAATCTTCATAGTCTTCCTGTTACGAATTATCTGATCGTTACCAATCCGCTATTTCTTTCTGCAGCTAATGAACTTGCAGATTTTCACAGAGCAAACGATAACATGTCCGTAACAGTTGTTACAACTCAACAAGTATTTAATGAATTCAGCAGCGGTGCGCAGGATGTCTCAGCGATCCGTGATTTTGCTAAAATGTTCTATGATCGTGCAACTTCTACTGCAGATATGCCAAAATATTTATTGCTGTTTGGAGATGCATCATACGATAACAAATACAGACTTGCAGCAAATACAAATTTCGTTACCTCTTACCAGTCTCCCGGTTCAATCAATCAGACACAAACTTATATTTCCGATGACTTCTTTGCGCTTCTGGATGATTCAGAAGGAGAATGGACCAACAGTGAAATTGTTGACATGAGCGTTGGAAGAATTCCTGTGGGCACAGTTACTGAAGCAGCGCAGCACATGAATAAGATCAGATCGTATGTTAAGGGAGGCTCTGCGGTCATGGGTAGTTGGAGAAACAATATCAGTTTCGTTGGTGATGACCAGGATTACAATATCCACTTCCGTCAGTCTGATACTCTTGCTAACCGCATCCGCAATACATATTCGACTTTCAATATTGATAAGATCTATTTTGATGCTTACCAACAAGAGTCTACTCCCGGAGGACAACGTTATCCCGAAGTAAAGAAGGCCATCACTGACCGGATTCAGAGAGGAACTTTATTAATGACCTACATTGGTCACGGTGGTGAGTTAGGTTGGGCACATGAGCGTGTTTTGGAGAACAGCGACATCAATGGCTGGACTAACTTCAGTAAACTTGCGGCATTTTTAACTGCTACCTGTGAGTTTACCAGAGTTGATGATCCGGGTCGTGTTTCGTCAGGAGAATATGTTTTTCTTAATCCTAATGGTGGAGCAATTTGCATGTTTACAACTTCGCGTTTAGCTTATTCCAGTTCAAACAATAATTTATGTACACGTTTTTTCACTCACATATTCGAAAAAGTTGGTGGTGAATATCAACGTACAGGCGACATTTTTGAAAAGACGAAATCTGATATGTATGTTGATCCTTATGTAAGAAACTTTCTTTATTTAGGAGATCCTGCATTAAAGCTTGCTTATCCTGAATATTCTGTGAAAACAAAAACAATAAACGGAATTGCGATCGGACTGAATACCGATACATTAAAAGCATTAAGTAAGGTCACTATTTCAGGTGAAGTCCAGGATAATTCCGGAGTTAAGCTTTCTAATTTTAATGGAATTATTTATCCGACAGTGTACGATAAGATGGCAACTTATTCAACAATAGGAAACGATATCAATGACGTATCAAATCCTTCCAATCCACAACCATTCACACTTCAGAAAAATGTTATTTATTCCGGAAAATCAAGTGTTGTAAACGGAGATTTCTCCTACTCTTTCTATGTTCCTAAAGATATTGCATATCAATATGGAAATGGTAAGTTAAGTTACTACGCACAAAATGGTGCTATTGATGCAAGCGGAAGTGATACATTGGTTACTATAGGTGGAGTAAATCAAAACGCAACAGCAGATAATGAAGGACCTGTTATCCGGATTTACATGAACGATGAAAATTTCGTTCGCGGCGGAATGACAAACAAAGATCCGATTCTTTACGCAGTGATCTCTGATACGAGTGGCGTTAATACTGTAGGTACCGGCATCGGGCACGATATGAGTGCAGAACTTGATAACAAGACAGACAAACGTTATATCCTGAACGATTACTATGAGAATGATCTGAACAGTTATCAGAAAGGGAAATTGAATTATCCGTTCAAGAACCTTTCAAGTGGTCCTCATACGCTGAATCTGAAAGCGTGGGATGTTTACAATAACTCCAGTGAAGCGTCAACGGATTTTATCGTAAGTGAAAGTGCAACTCTGGCTTTGGAACATGTTTTAAATTATCCAAATCCGTTTACCACACATACAACGTTTATGTTTGAACATAACAGACCATTTGTACCAATGGATGTGCAGGTACAGGTATTTACGGTTTCGGGAAAATTGATCAAAACCCTTTCAAATAAAATAACTCCCACAGGATATCGTTCGGATGATATGGAATGGGATGGTTTGGATGATTTTGGTGATAAAATCGGAAAAGGTGTGTATGTTTACAAGCTGAGAGTCAGGACTTACGATGGTGATTATGCTGACAAATTCGAGAAGCTTGTAATTCTCCGTTAAACTGAACAAAATTTATTAATTCCCGTATATTTGGCTTATACTATTTAACATAAAAATGCAATTTAACTTCAAAAAATGCGTATTGCCTGTATTGGCAATGATCTTGATTTCGAAATCTGCGAGTTCACAGCTTTCATCCTTCAGAGATTCTCTTTTAGGACAAATCAATACCATAACAACTGCAGTCCCTTTCTTACAGATTGCACCGGACTCCCGAGCAGGCGGAATGGGTGATTATGGTGTAGCAACCTCACCGGATGCTAATTCAATCCATTGGAATCCTGCTAAATTAGCCTTTATAGAAAAAAATGGCGGGTTCTCTATATCCTATACTCCATGGTTAAGAGCCTTGGTAAGTGATATCAATCTCGCTTATGTATCAGGTTATAAAAAACTGAATAAGGACCAGACTTTTGCTGCATCCCTGCTCTACTTCTCATTAGGAAGTATAGATTTTACAGATGAAGCTGCGACAAAATATTATACTTTCAGTCCAAGTGAATGGGCATTAGATCTTGCTTATGCCCGAAAGCTAGGTGAAAATTTTTCAGGAGGTTTAGCATTACGTTACATCTATTCAAATCTTACGGGTGGAGTAACAATTCAGAACGGAACGATTAACACTCACGCGGGAACATCGGTTGCAGCTGATATCTCAGGATACTACACAAAAGAAATTGATGTCTCTAAAAAGAAATCTCTTCTTGCCTTCGGTTTGAACATTAGCAATATTGGAACAAAGATCTCTTACACAGATACTAAAACTAAAGATTTCATTCCAACCAATTTCCGTCTGGGAACAAACCTGAAAATGGAACTTGACAAGTATAATACAATTTCATTCGGATTTGACATTAACAAATTACTGGTTCCAACTCCTCCTGTATATGCAAAAGATTCATCAGGGAATTACCTTCTTGATGCAGATAGAAACAGAGTAATTGCTGCAGGTAAAGATCCTAATAATATTTCTGTTCCTCAGGCATTATTCAGTTCTTGGGGCGATGCTCCGGCAGGATTTAAAGAGGAGATCAAAGAATTTACCTATTCAATAGGTACTGAATACTGGTATGATAATCAGTTTGCAATTCGTGCAGGTTACTTCCATGAAGCAGCAACAAAAGGTAATCGTCAGTATTTCACTATTGGTGCAGGACTGCGTTATAATGTATTCGGACTTGATTTTGCTTATCTGATCCCTACTACACAACGGAATCCGTTAGAAAACACTCTTCGTTTCACGCTCACTTTCGATTTCGATGCAGTGAAGGAAGATAGTGAACCAACTGAATAAAAAATAATTAAAAATATTTTAAAAGCGGATGATGATTCATCCGCTTTTTTTTTATTTGCATAATAAATAACACACACTATGCGAGTTGGATTTGGATTTGATGTACATCAATTGGAAGAAGGCCGGGATTTTAGTCTGGGCGGAATAAAAATTGCACATTCCAAAGGTGCAGTAGGACATTCTGATGCAGATGTAATGATTCATGCGATATGCGATGCTCTGTTGGGAGCAGCGAATCTGGGTGATATTGGAAAACACTTTCCGGATACTTCATCAGATTATAAAAACATTGACAGCAAAGTCTTGCTGCAAAGAGTATGTTTACTGATCGATCTGAAAAATTACAAGATCGGGAATATTGATATTACTCTGTGCCTGGAGAAACCTAAGATCGCTCCTTACATTCCACAGATGCAGGCTGTACTTGCAAAAGTTATGGAGATCACGGAAGACGATATTTCAATCAAAGCAACGACGAATGAAAAGCTTGGCTTTATCGGGCGTGAAGAAGGTGTATGTTGCTATGCGGTGACGTTGCTCGAACGTAAGTAGGATTAGGATTATGACCGGGATTAAGGGATTACAAATGATTTTTATGATTTAGATTTAGATTCATTCAGCCCTTGATTAGTGGATTGCAGGATTGATGTGATTGATTGAATCAGAAAAAGATCCGGCAGAAACTGAAACGTAAGTAGGATTAGGATGCCCCTCGACTTCGCTCGGGGACCGTCTTATAAGAGGTAATGTGTGAATTTTTTGCGAAGAAAATTTAACTTTAATTTTAAGGGAATTTTCTTCGCAAAAAATTCACACATATCTGCCCAAAAGCCACGGTCCCTGAGCGAAGTCGAAGGGCGAATGTTTTGATTTTCGAACAACAGATTTACTAGTTACAAAGTATAAGTGTAACCAATAGAATAAATAAAATTATTCGACTGGTCGATCAGGTAGTCTTGAAAAATGATACCGATATCTAATGCATGGATACGATTGAATTCATACTCCACTCCTGCTCCATATCTTAATCTGTTGATTCCTTCACCGGCTTCTTTTGCATTATCGATCAGATAATACATTTCCATTGACAGATATGGTTTATACCTTTTTTCTGTATCGTATGAAACTGCAAGTTTCGAACGGAGGACCCATTCAGGAATTTTACCGTTTTCAGAACTGTTGATAGAAGTAAATTCTTCCTGAATTCTTTCGCGGAGTGTAAATGAAATACGCTTTGGTTTAAACTTATAGGAAACATCTGCATAAAACCGATGCGACTTTCCGTAGTAAGTAACTTTATTCTTATTAATGAACCTGTAATTGAGAGAAACCTTAAAATTTTTCTTCAGTTCATATTCTAATCCGGCTTCAGATAATAACTGATCAACCTGAGAAATATCATGATCAAGTCTCAACTGCTGAGTAACTGAAGCTGATAATTTTCTTGTGAATTTGTGCTTTAGAGTAATTCCTGTCCACAATCGCGTATCGTCAATCTGTGCTTTACCGGAATTCACCAGTAAGCACAAAGAGAAAATAACTATAAGCGATTGCTTTAATTTCATCTCTTGACAGAAAGTTTAGGCATGCTGTCTTCGTAGTAATAAATTTTTACTACCGCAATATCTTTCAGAAAATCAATTCTGTTTACGCTAGCACGGTGAATATTCAAGCCGGTACGTTTTTTCAGATCGTCGATCAAAGAATTATAGTTTTCCGGTTTGATCAATTCAATGTTTTCATATTGAATGGTCTTCACAAGTTCGTTGCGCACTAACCAGTTTCCATCCAGTGCATAAGTAAATGCAATGAGAATAGCAGTGATCAGTGACAGTTCGAAATATGTTCCTTTACTAACTGCACAGATCAATCCGATTGCAATTACTATGAACAAGTAAGTCATGTCTTTTGTGGAGATCCCTTCTGTTCTGTAACGCAACATGGAGAACACAGCGAATAAACCAAATGCAGCTCCTAATGACATATCCACCTTATTCATTAAATATGTAATGATGAAGATGATGATATTAAAGAGGAAGAAAGTAAACAGATAATCTTTCTTCTTATAGATCCGGAAGTAAATAAATCGTACCAATACAACCATTGATAATACGTCTATTAGTAGTCTCCAGAAAAATTTGTCCGACAATTTGTCAAACAATTCAAATTGATTCATTGCGTCGTTCATGATGCTTTCAGTAGTTTATTAAGGTACAAAAGTGTGGGTTTAAAATTATTCTTCTTAATTGTTTCATTTAATGTGATAACTCCAAGGCAATATTTACTGATAGATTTCTGCTGAACAGAATATTCCCGCATTAATGTATTAAAAGGACTTTTCTCATTCGCTCCGCCTTGCTTTAATTCAGCGATAACCAATCCTTTATACAATACATTATTTCTCTCATCAATAAAAGTCAGATTTGTATCAATAGTAAGACGTTCTGCGGAGTGTTTATTCACAAACGTCATACGTCGATAGTTCACCCATAGTTTTGGTTCAAGTGTATTTGGATCTATATTGGAGATGTTTTTTACAAACTCACTTGATGTATCGCAGATCGTTTTAACAATCTCATTATTTTTGATCCGCTCTTTTATTGTCCTGCCCTTGTTGTTCTTGAATTTTATCTCAAAAAAATTAAGGTCTGACTCTACATATCTACGAGAGCGGAATTTATATCTGTTTACCCTGCCATTATGATGTCTTAGATACAGTCCGAATTCAGCCGTATCAAAATATAACGTCTCGTAGTGATTATATCGTTTCTCTTTGATCTCGAGTACGAAATAATTTTTCTTCATTCTTTCGAGCAGAGCCGGAAGAAGATCCTCCTTGAACATAAATTTGGTGTCCAATCTGTCTTGCAGAGCAACACCATCCATCTGTTTCAGAGTGATAGGATCAAAACCGGAAAGTATGTTATCTAAATTTTCCAAATTAATATTCGTAAATATATTTTTTATCAGAGATCAAAGTACCTTTACCATCAACAGCTTTGCGTTGAATTTTCATTCCGCGTTTATCATAAATAAGAAATGCTTTTTCAATTACATTTCCTTTTGCATCCACTGTTACTTCAGTAATTCTGTCACCGTTTGCATTATATGCATAAGTTGATTTCTGAATCAGATTACCGGCAGCATCATACTGCGTTTCATCTGTTTTATCACCCGTTGAATTATATTTGAATACTTTCTTCTTCTTGATCTTACCATCGCTATGGTAAACTACTTCTTCAATCTTGTCACCATTTTTATTATACACATAAGTATTATGCATTTTTACTTTTCCCTCAGAATCGTAATCAATTTCCTCTATGACCTCGTTATTAGAATCATATCTGTAAAATGAATTATCAGCAGTAAGTTCTTTACCGTTAACCAGCGTTGTTTCAGTTTCCCTTACAGATTTTACTTTATTCTTTTTCAGGTCTTTTTTACTTTGAGCCGAAACGGACAAAACCACAAAAGATGCAAATAGTATTGCGACAGCAAATTTCAATTTCATAGTTATCAATAATTGTTATCTAAAATGATGATATCCGAAGTTGTGACGATGGAACCGTTTGCTGTGATTTCTATTTCGGCAAATTTGGCTATATCCGGACTGTTTGAATTGAGATTTCCGGAAGCAGCTCCGGTCGAATCTTTAGAATAGGCAAACAATTTATATTTTCCTTTTTGTAAGAATTTGAATTCAAAAGATCCGTCAAATGATGTTTTATAGTTCTCATCATAAGTTGAATGATCATCCCCATAAATGATATAAACATCCTCATCTACAGCAGGGTAAGTATCGACTACCGTCTGAAAGCTGGCATCAAAATCATACACTAAAACTTTTCCCCTGATAGTACTAGTTCCGCCTTCTCCGGCATCCTTCTTACAACCGTTTAAAAAAACTGTTGCTAAAGACATGAAAATCAGGATACTGAATGTGTTTATTGATTTCATTTATTTGAATTTAAGGGCACAAAGATGCCAATTAATTTGGTTAAAAACTGAGCTGTTGACTTGAGTATTCCACAATACGTAAAGAAGGATAAAATGTTGTTTCCGGTTTATCAATTACAGTGCCTTTTCTGTAATTTTTTGCTATATTTCATCTAATCTTCCTTTGAATCAGGAATGGCTTTGATGTATATATAAATTCCTATTCCAAAAGCCGGAAAGACATTTCTATTTTGTACATTTAACTCCTTTTTTAATTAAAAATATATGAAAAACGTAGAAATTCATTGCAATTTGACTGAATATGATAGCCCGGATGAACTAAGTAAAGAAGATCAGGAATTGCTGGTTGAGGCAAAGGCGAGTATGAATAAAGCATACGCCCCATACTCCCATTTCCATGTTGGAGCGGCTATAATGCTTGAAAATGGAATTATTTTACGGGGAAATAATCAAGAAAATGCTTCATATCCGATTGGACTATGTGCTGAACGGGTTGCCATCTTTGCAGCAGGCGCCAATTACCCGAATGTTAAGATCCGGGCAATTGCTATAACTGCTAATTCCGACCATTTCCATGTCAATAAACCTATAACTCCTTGTGGAGCTTGCAGACAAGCAATAGCTGAATACGAACATCGTTATAAGCAAGATATCAGACTGATCATGGCAGGTGAAGCAGGAAAAGTTCTCATTGCAAACAGTATCAGTAATATGCTTCCGTATCAATTCAATGCTGATGATCTGAAGATCAAAACAACATGAACACAACAGTTGGAGAATTGTATTTAATTGAATCAGTAAAAAGTTTTCAGGGTTTAAAATCCAATGCTGAAAAAGCGATGGAACAAATTTCTGATCTGCAATTTCATGAACATCCCGATGAAGAATCGAACAATGTTGCAATTATTGTAAAACATTTAGCTGGTAATATGCTAAGTCGTTTTACCGATTTTCTTACCAGTGACGGAGAGAAGTCTGACAGAAACAGAGACAGTGAATTCATCGACGAATTTACTTCCAGAAAAGAAATAATGGATTATTGGGAAAAAGGCTGGTCATGTGTTTTAAATATTCTGAAATCACTTGACCAGAATGACCTTCAAAAAATTGTAACAATCAGAAACGAAGAGCATACAGTATTACGCGCTATTCATCGTCAACTGACTCATTACGCATATCACTGTGGACAAATTGTTTTTCTTTGCAAGCATTTAAAGCAGAAAGAATTCAAATCACTTTCTATTCCACGAGGTGAATCTGAAAAATTTAAGACGATTACACCTGATAAAAAATAACTCTACTGATGAAAAAAATATTGTCACTTATATTCGTATTAGTATTTTATACGTCAGTACATGCACAATACAGTATCCGTGATTCTTCGATTTCTTTTCCAATGATAGGAGCAACATTCAGCTATGAATTTCCTGCAGGAGATATGGCGGATCGTTTCGGACCAAATTTTTCGATCGGTGGAGCATTTCAATGGAAATTAAAATCTAACTGGCTTGTTGGCGTTGAAGGGAATTTTTTATTCAGTGATGTTGTGAGAGAGAACAATATTCTTGACAGTTATAAAACCCCGGACGGATATTTAATTGATGGAGCAGGCCAATTTGCATCTGTTACATTGAGTGAAAGAGGAATGCGCTTCAATCTGAAAGCAGGAAAAATATTTTCTTTCATCGGACCAAACAAGAACAGCGGTTTATTGACAAGCCTGGGTGTAGGATATTTACAACACAGAATTTACATTGATACTCCAGGTAGTCCAATACCATGGCTGGAAGGTGACAAACGCAGAGGTTTTGACAGAATGTCCAGTGGACTTTTTATAAACCAATTTGTCGGTTACATAAATTTCAGTAATAAAAGACTAGTCAATTTCTTTGCCGGATTTGAATTTACAGAAGGGTTTACGAAAAATCAAAGAGATTACAATTTCGATACCGGTTTGAAAGACAATAAAAACCGAACAGACATTTTAATTGGCTTTAAGGCAGGATGGGTATTTCCACTCTATAAAAGAGTTGCAGATAAATTCTATATTGACTAGAAATGCAGATCATTTATAGCCTGGCCATTCGGAGTTATTATTTTACAATAGCCATTGCTGCTTTGTTTGGAAATAGTAAGGCCAAATTATGGATCAGCGGTCGCAGGAAATGGCATAAAATTCTCGAAGAAAAACTTGCCGGCTATTCAGGTAAAGAACGGTTCTGGTTTCACTGTGCTTCATTAGGCGAATTTGAACAAGGAAGAGCATTGATTGAAAAAGTCAGAAAAGAATTTCCGGACGCATTTATTTTGCTGACCTTCTTCTCCCCTTCCGGTTACGAAATCAGAAAAAATTATCCGGATGTAAACTTCGTCTGCTACTTACCTTTGGATACTAAAAGAAATGCCAAACAATTTGTAAGAATTCTGAATCCATCGAAAACAATTTTTATAAAGTATGAATTCTGGTACAACTATATAAATGAACTTTCAAAAGCCGGCAAACCACTATTTATAGCATCAGCTATATTCAGGCCGCAGCAGGTCTTTTTTAAATGGTATGGAACTTTTTTCAGAAGTATTTTGAAAAAGATCACCCATATCTTTTTACAGGATAATAATTCAATGCGGCTATTATCAGACCTGGGTGTAAACAATTGTTCTATAACAGGAGATACTCGTTTTGACAGGGTTTACAAAATTGCTCATGAAACAAAACCGATACCGGCAATTGAACAATTTCTCGGAAACCAAAACTCAATTGTTGCAGGCAGTACCTGGCCCGATGATGAAGAAATACTTTTACAAATTTTTCACTCATTAGACGACAACAATTTAAAATTGATCCTGGTTCCGCATGAAGTTTCCGAACAACGAATATTACAACTGAAAGATAAAATTATCCGTCAGGCAAATTCAAAAGGTGTAGCATTGTATTCAGATAAAATTCTGAATAGAAATTCTTCGATTATGATCGTTGATACAATAGGGCTTCTTTCCTCAGTATATAAATACGCTACACTGACATGGATTGGCGGTGGATTTAACAATGGGATACATAATAGTCTGGAAGCTGCTGCCCATGGCAAACCAGTTTTCTTTGGACCGGAATATCAAAAGTTCAGAGAAGCACACGATCTGATCGGTATTCAGAGCGCTTTCAGTGTAAAGAATCCAATTGATGGAAAACGATTAATGCAAAAGTTATTACTCGATAAGTCATTGCTGGAAAAGACTGGTCAATTATCATCCGATTATGTCCAAAAAAATACTGGTGCAACAGAAAAGATTTTCTTTCATATTTTCCAAAAATCAGAAGAAAGAAAAAAGCCGGGAGCACAACAAATTATTGAATATTGACTTTTATGATAAAACGAGATGATAGTGAGTGTTCATTTTAAAAGTAGTATTTTTGTAAGACGAAGAATTCAGGGAAACCATGCGTAGAATTATTTTACTTTTATTTCTGATCCATGCCACTGCCAATGCGCAGATAAATTCGCTCTATTATACAAACACAGGTAAGATCTCTTTTAAATCGGAATCCAAGCAAGAATTGATTGCGGCAAGTTCTGATGAAATGCAAGGCATCATCGATGAAGAGAAAAAAACTTTTGTATTCAAGGTTAAGATCAGAACATTTAATGGCTTTAACAGTGCATTACAACAGGAGCATTTTAATGAAAAGTTTTTAGAGTCAGAAAAATTTCCTCAGGCTACATTTATGGGCAAGATCATCGAAGACATAGATCTTAAAAAAGATGGAGTTTTTGAGATCAGGGCAAAAGGGAAATTATGGATTCATGGAGTGGAGAATGAAAGAATTATCAGATCAGAGGTTACGATAAAAAACGGAATTATTAATATCCAGTCACATTTCACAGTAGCTTTATCTGATCACAATATAAAAGTACCAAAAGTTGTGCATGAAAAAGTATCAAGTGAGATCAGTGTCGAGATATCAGCACAACTGAAGAAAAAAACTGCAAATTGAACGATTATATCAAAGGATTTCTGACAGGGATCTTATTTTCCTTTCTATCGATTCAGGCGAGTGCACAACACACACTTTCTAAATCGTTTGATATCCGGACAGAAGGTGTCAGGCCAAAGTTCACAAAACTTTTTTGCGATAATAAGGGATTGATCTGGACAGGAACTGACAAGGGGATCTTTACTTTTGATGGAATTAATTTTTCCAAATTAAGTGGCAGTGATAGCTTAGCACCAGGAATTGTAACTGCAATGTATGAAGATCGGTCCGGGCTCATCTGGGTTGGTTTTGATAACGGCAAACTCGTTAAAATCGGAGGAAGAACAATTTCAAGTTATAATCCTCAGGAAGGCTTCCCAAAATCTGCGATCACTGCATTTGCTGAAAACAAATCCGGAGTTTTATTTTTTGCAACAAAAGGTGAGGGCGTTTATTGTATTGAAAAAGGTATAATGTACAACATTGACCATGACGATAATCTTTCCGACGATTATTGTTATGCAATGATCCTCTTACCGGATGGCCGTATTTGCGTTGGCACAGATGAAGGAATTAATTTCATAGAATTTTCGAATGGAGTTAAGAAAGTTACATCGTTTGGAAATTCACAAGGTCTGCCGGATGACATTGTACGTTCATTAACAATGGATAAATCAAATAGATTGTGGCTCGGGTTTCAGGACAAAGGCATTTGTATTTTCGATTATGTAAACAATAAAATTTCTTTCCAGCCGGAAGAGATTTCTAAAGGTCAGATAAATTCTCTTCTTTCAAGCGGCGATATTTTGTGGGTGAACACTGAAGAAAATGGCATTCTGAAATATGATAAATATGGAAAAAGCTCACGGTTGGTCAGCGAAAATAATTTACAAAACAGAGCAATAGATATTATTGCTGACCTTGAGAACAATATCTGGTTGGCCGAATCAATTCATTTAACAAGAACGAGTGGCGATAAAATAATTTCTATCAATTCCATTGATAATACAAAGATCAATTTTATTCATTGTGTAATTACAGATAAAAAAGGTGGAATCTGGTTTTGTCCGGACAGACAGCTTTCACATATGTATAGAGATAAAAATGGAGAATGGGAAATTGAAAATTTTAAGATTATAGAATCCAAAGAACCTGCTGATATTGTTACACTCTACGAAGACATTTACGGATTCATCTGGGTTGGCTCTCTTGGTGAGGGAGTGTATCGATTCAACCCAGCAACAGGTAAAGTAAGGCGTTTTAATGAAAAGACAAATATTGAAGAGTCAAGTATTTTATCTATTACAGGTGATGGTGATGAAATATGGATCGGTGGTTTCAACGGCGTCAGCAAGTTTCGAATTGTTTCAGATGGCGCTTCAGAAAAAGCAGTTATTGTAAAGGATACTTTGTCAACTAAAAGGTTGACCAACGATTATGTCTATTCTGTGTTTATTGATTCAAAAAAAAGAATTTGGTTTGGAACAGATGAGCAAGGACTTTATTATTTAAAAGATGGCGAAGTGGTAAATCTTCCTTTGAATCACAATTCGGTTCATTCGTTCACTGAAGATATTTACGGAAAGATCTGGTTCTCTATGCCGGATGCCGGACTTGGTTATTTTTATGATAACAAGATAAATTTCTTTTCTGCAAAAGATGGATTATCTGACCCCTCTCCTGTTTCTCTTTTATCAATGAAAAATGGAAAACTGATCATTGTACATTCCAATGGTTTTGACATTCTCGACCCAAAAACATTAAAGATCATCTATCATAGTAGTGAAGAAAATCTTGCAGATATAAATTCCGATCTCAATTCAATTGCGCAATCACCGGATAGTTCAATTTGGATTGGAACAGAAAAAGGTTTGATAAACTATCAGCCATTCTCAGACTTGAACATTTCAGAGCCTGCATTATCATTCTCCGGTGTGTCCGTTTTTTTAAAGAACATCGAAACAAATCAAAAGAAATTTTCTCATGAAGAAAATAATCTGCGGTTTGACCTAAACGGATTATGGTATTCAGATCCACAAAGAGTAAATTATTCTTTTTATCTGGAAGGATATTCCAATAAATGGGAGAATACAAAAGACAAGAATATTGTGTTTTCAAAACTATCACCGGGGAATTATACATTGAAAGTTCGTTCTTCTTTGAACAGCAACTTTAATTTATCGAAAGAAATAACATATACTTTTGAAATAACCCCGCCCTATTGGCAAACCTGGTGGTTCAGAGGTCTTTTTGCTTTTGTAGTTGCGCTTTTACTGGTATTGATCATTCGCAGAAGAGAAAACAGATTAAGAAAACTTGACCTTTTACAAAAAGAAAAAATAGAATTTCAATTTGAAACATTAAAGAATCAGGTAAATCCTCACTTTCTTTTTAATAGTTTCAATACCTTAGTGAATGTAATAGAGACCGATTCAAAATCGGCCGTTCAGTATGTTCAAAAATTATCAGAGTTTTTCCGTTCGATAGTTAACTACAGAGACAAAAATTTAATTTTCTTAGAAGAAGAAATCTCTTTACTTGAAAATTACATTTTTATACAAAAGGAAAGATACGGCGATAACTTAAAAATAAAGATCGACCTCGATAAAAAAACAATGTCAACTTTTACCATTCCACCATTGACTCTTCAATTACTTGCAGAAAACGCCTTGAAGCACAATGCTATTTCAAAAGAAACTCCGCTTCAAATCAGTTTAATTTCTGAAAACGGCCGGTTAGTAATTAGAAATAATATCAACAGAAAAATATCAAAAGAAAGAAGTTCCGGAATGGGACTTCAGAATATTGTAAACAGATACAGATTGCTTACAAAAGAAAAAGTTGAAATTGATGAAACAGTTTCTACCTTTACTGTATCATTGCCAATGTTAAATCCACAATCTGCATGAGAATTTTAATTATCGAAGACGAACAGCCTGCCTCTACCCGACTGAAAAAACTATTACTTGAAGCTGAGCCTGAGGCAATAATTCTGGATGAGATCGTGAGTGTTAAATCAGCTGTAGATTGGTTTAAAAATCACAGTCAGCCGGATCTTGTATTTATGGATATTCATCTTTCCGATGGCAACAGTTTTGACATTTTTGAATTGGTAAACATTACTGCTCCGGTAATTTTCATAACTGCATATGATGAATTCGCGCTAAAGGCATTCAAAGTAAATAGTGTAGAATACCTTTTGAAGCCGGTCAAGCAGGAAGAATTAGTTGGGGCATTAAATAAGTTTAAAACATACTTTAATAAAAATACACAGCTTCCGGATCTGAGTAAAATAATGGAGAATCTGAAAGATCCCGGCTCGACTTATAAAAAAAGATTTTTGATCCGTTACGGAGAACATATCAAAGCTGTAGAAACAGAAAACGTAGCATATTTTTATACGGAGGAAAAAATAAATTTTTTAAGAACAAAAGACAATCACTCTTATCATATAGAATATAACCTTGATAAACTTGAAGGCATATTAGATCCTGCAAAATTTTTCAGGATCAATCGTCAGTTTATAATAAATTATGAAGCGATCGATCAGATGTTCTCTTTTTCGAAATCCAGAGTAAAAATAAATTTGAAACCACCGATCAATCTGGACACGATCGTAAGTACAGAGCGATCACCACTCTTTAAAGAATGGTTGTCAGGTAAAGAATAAATAATGCCATACATTAAGTTTGCAAGTCTGGAAGTAAAATGAATTTGACATTTTTTCTTTGCTTAATCCAAGTTATACATTACATATTTTTTCTTTGTTTTTAGTTTATTTTCGCCGAAAATCGGCTTCGGAACTCAATTTTTCCTGTTCAGCATCATTTATAATATAGAACAATAATGTCGTTGTAAATTTGTTCTATCAAATAAGATTATCAATAAAGAATAGATGCAACGGACAAAAAAAATATTTCTTGATCTCATGCTCGCAGGAGTAATATTCTTGCTGGTGTTAATGATGTTTGCATTGAGTTCATGTAAACATCAGCCACAAATTTTGCCTGCTGATTTAACCGGAGGAAATGAAAATCCGGGTGGAGGAACAGTTGGAAACGAAAATAATTGTGATCCAAATGTAGTTTACTTTGAACAACAGATCCTGCCAATTATTGTAAGTAACTGCGCAAAGAGCGGTTGTCATAACTCAATAGACCATGAAGAAGATATTGTATTGAATTCTTACAGTTCTATTATGAGTGATGGAGAAATTTCTGCAGGAAACCCAGGCAACAGTGAATTATACGAAGTGATTACAGAAACAGATCCGGATGATATCATGCCGCCACCGCCTCACAGTCCATTAACATCTGCACAAATTGCATTGATCAGAACATGGATCCAGCAAGGAGCACAAAACAACTCTTGTCAGAATACGTGTGATACAACGAATGTTACTTACAGCGGAAGTATAATTCCTATCCTTCAGAATTCTTGTATTGGTTGTCATAGCGGAAGTACACCGGGTGGAAATATCAGTCTGAATACATACGCAGGAGTATTTACACAGGCTACAAATGGAAAATTATTTGGCAGTGTAAATCATTCAACAGGATTTTCGGCGATGCCAAAAGGTGGAAATAAGTTGAGCACATGTCAGATCGATATGATCAGGATCTGGATAGATGCGGGAGCGCCAAACAATTAACCTATGAAAAACATTAATCGAACGATATTTGTTTGTCTGGTAGTTTTCGGATTGTCATCTTGCTACTATGATATTCAGGAAGACATTCATCCGGAGCTTGCATCACAGATCTGTGACACAAGTGTAGCACAATATGCAGGACAGATCAAAACAATTATGCAGAATAATTGTAGTTCTTGTCATAGCACTGCATCAGCATCCGGCGGAATAATTACCGATACTTATCAGGACCTTAAGCGGATTGCAGATAATGGTACGTTAATTGGAAGTATCACACACGCAGCAGGTTTCAGGGCAATGCCTCAGAATCTTCCCAAATTATCGGCTTGCAATATTAAGTTGATTGAAAAATGGGTTCGTGAAGGTTCTCAGAATAATTAAGAAAAGATGAATTCCTGTTTAATACAGGTCTAATAATATAAAAGTCAAGGTCAAACCAAAATTAATTCAGTTTTCAACTCTAAATTTGTGTCAATGAAAAAGAAAATATTTTTAGCGTTAGGCATAATGGCCTTAGCCGGTGCTGCATTCGGCTTTTACTTATTCAATAAGCCGCATCAGAGTATCCTGAATGACAAACCGGATTTCGTGGTTGAATCAGCTGCCATCATCAATGAATTTGAAACGAATGAAGATGCAGCCAATAAAAAATTTAATGGCAAGGTCATTGAAGTAGCAGGAATCGTATCCGAAAAAACAAAAGACGAACAAGGCAAGCTGAACATTACACTTCAGGGAGCTGATATAGCAGGAATCGGATGTGTATTTGAAAAGGCAGCACAATCCAAAGCAGCAGCACTCGCAGAAGGTCAACAAGTAAGAATAAAAGGAATCTGCACAGGCATATTGATGGATGTAGTAATGGTAGACTGTGTAGTAGTAGAAAATAATTAATCAAACAAACTTAAAATATAACTATGAAAAAAGTAATTTTTGCAATAGCATTATTAATTTCGACATCAGCTGTTTTCGGACAGAAAGTTTTGACAAAGAACGGTAAGGTTCATTTTGATGCGACAAGTCCAAACTCTCCAGAAAAAATCGATGCTACAAACGACAAAACAATGAGTGTGATTGATGCTTCAACAGGTGCGATTGAATTTGCGCTATTAATGAAAGCATTTAGTTTTGAAAAAGCACTTATGCAGGAACATTTCAACGAGAATTATGTTGAGTCAGATAAATTTCCGAAAGCATCTTTCAAAGGTACGATCACAAATATGAGTAGTATCGATCTGAAGAAAGACGGGACGTATCCTGCAACTGTGAAAGGACAAATGACACTTCACGGTGAAACGAAAGAGATCAGTGCAACAGGAAACATTACAGTAAAAGGTGGAAGTATCACTGCAGCAAAATCGGAATTCAGTTTAATGCTTGCAGATTATAAGATCGAAGTTCCATCAGTAGTAAAAGACAAAGTATCAAAAGAAGCAAAGATCACTGTTGATCTAAGTTTCCAGCCGATGGCTGCTAAATAAAGACAGGGTTTACAAATTAGGTGTTCATGTGGTTTGACCCGCTCGGCAGAAATGTTGGGCGGGTTTTTTATGTCGATTAAAGTGTGACCCCGGCTTAGACGCCTGAACAAATTATATTGCAAGAAATTAAAATAACTTCCCAATTAACCTATCAACCGAATAAACATCCACCGAAAAAGGAATTGCCCACAACATCAGAACAAAAATAAAACGCGGGAAGTAGTGTTGCATGTCCCACATAGCTTTGATGGAGGAGAATGAAATTGCTACGAACAGGAGATCAACAGAGAGGATGGCGAGGGTTGGGAATTTCAGGAGGCCTATGAACAGGAATAAGCCGCCGATGAGTTCTGCGTAGGATGAGATGGTGATCAGTGGCTTTAGTAAGGACTTGGGCCAGATGGTAGGATTCATCGGATCGTCGAAGGTGCGGACGACGTTGGAAATTTTTATGCGGAAAATTTTGTCGTAACCCTGAAAGAAAAAAAGCGAGCCTGTGACCAGTCTCAGCATTAAGGTTACAATGTCAAGGTTTTCCATTTATAAATTGATTTAGTCAAAGCTACAAAAAAAGATTTATCTAAATCCCGCTCAATTAACTTTTCAATGACTGCAACAAGAATGTGGCTGATAATTGATGCCCCTGAAGATCAACCAGACGCCCATTACAAGTGCAATGTATGGAATAGCCTGACGCACGTACCTCTGAAATTTAAAATTCAACACTTGCCCGGTTAAAGTCAGGAATAACATCATCGGAACTGTTCCCAAACCAAACAGCGCCATATAGCCGGCGCTCCCTCCTACGCTGCCCATTGCCAACGATGCTCCTAAGGCAAGATAAACAAAACCGCATGGAAGAATTCCGTTTGCAAGTCCGATTCCCAGTGATGAATATTTTGAATCGGATTGCAGCATTTTTCGGAAAATTTTTTTAATCGAATTTGTCAGGCTGTACAAAAAACCATTGAAGGGTTTAAACTTTTTGCTGATCAGAGGAATTCCGGCAATCAACAAAATCGATACTCCGGATACAATGGAAACAGTTTTCTGAAAGCCTGTCAATGATAAAGATCTTCCGAATAATCCAATAACAGCTCCCAATACAGAATAAGTTACGATACGTCCGAGATTATAGAAGATCTTCCCACGTAAAGCAAGACCTGTTCCTTTCTTTGGCAACGTAAGAGCAATTGGTCCGCACATACCGGCGCAATGGAAACTTCCCATAAAGCCAAAAAGAAATGCTGTCAGGATCCACATATCAATTTAATTAATTCAGATTAATTTTTTCTTCGGTAAAGTATTCCTGTTGTCCATCCCTATAATTCACCTTAACATTCCAGCGACCGGATGCCATTTCTTTTGATGAAAGACTTTGAGAAAGTTCTTCATTCAATTGCAAAGGAACTTCAAAATCATAGGCAGATTTATCGGGTTTGAAAAAAGTGATTCGTCCTTCTAACTTCGAGCCTTTAAATTTTTCAGGAAACTGAAATACTACCTGATCATTAACAGATGAAATCAGCACTTGCTGATCTAATGCTGCGGAGTTATTCATTTTATTGATCTGATTCTGATATTGAATTTCCAGGTCATAATAATTCGCAGAAACAAGATCAACTTCGTGTTGAGAACATTTATAGACCAATGTAGAAATGAATACTATGAATAATCCTATGAAGGCTGCAATTCCAAATCCCCAGTTAAATTTTATTTTCATGATCTCTGCTTTTTAATTTGGTGATGGTCCGAGGAAGTTTGTTTTAATATTACTTACCACTTTACCATTTGAAAGAACTTTTATATGAACAGGAGTTTTTATACTTGTTAAATCTTCAGCATGAAGAATAACAAAAAACACTCCATCGATAGTACCATCCTTCTTCAGTAATGATACTTTTTCACCGACAAATTTAATTTCGCCTTTTGGATGATCGAGAACGATTTCAAGATTAAGATCACCAAAAGTTTTATTAACGAGTTGAATATTGTAGAGATTACTTACATGTGTACTATCTACCATCTGGTAAAGCTGTCCCGGAGTACGCATGATCGTAGATTCGACATCGGTACGCAGTGACAATAAAATGATAAGGGAAGTTAACAACAAGAGCAATACAACACCATAGCCGATGATCCTTGAGGTGACTTTGAATTTCTTTTTATCAGCAATGCTGTTTTCACTTGTATAACGGATCAATCCTTCAGGCAGATTTACTTTTTGCATGATAGAATTACATGCATCGATACAAGCGGTGCAATTAACACATTCAAGTTGGGTTCCATTGCGGATATCAATTCCGGTAGGACAAACGCTTACACATTGATGGCAATCGATGCAATCGCCGGCAGTTCTCTTTTCATCCTTATGTATTTTCGCACGTGGTTCACCTCTTGAATAATCATAAGCAATGACAACAGAATTTCTGTCAAGTAAAACTCCTTGTAAACGACCATAGGGACAAACTACTATACACGCCTGCTCTCTGAACCGTGCATACACACCATAGAAAACAGCTGTAAAAACTACCAAAGCTCCAAATCCAACCAGGTGCATCATTGGTCCTTCTGTTACCAGAAGTTTCATCTGATCAACGCCAATGATATAGGCAAGAAATGTATTTGCAATAATGAATGCAATGACAAAAAAGATGCTGTGTTTTAAAAGTTTCTTTCGGATTTTAGTCCCATCCCATGGAGATTTGTGCAGAAGTTTTTGCTGAGCAGAGTCCCCTTCGATAAAGTATTCAATTTTTCTGAATACCATTTCCATGAAGATCGTCTGGGGACAAGCCCAGCCACACCACACTCGCCCAAATACAACTGTGAATAATATTATGAATACAAAAAAGGTAAGCATTGCGAGCACAAACAGGAAAAAATCCTGAGGCCAGAAAGGAATACCGAATAAAATAAATTTTCTCTGAATGACATTAAAAAGAAACATGGCATGGCCATTCCATTTCATGAACGGACCTGAAAAGAGAAGAGTCAGTAAGATAATACTGACTATTGTTCTCTTATTATAAAGTTTACCATGAGGTTTCTTCGGATAAATCCACGCCCGCTTCCCATCTTCACCTATTGTCGCAATGCTGTCGCGAAACGACTCATCCTTTATATTACTACTCATTTCTACTTTTTGCTTAAGGCAATTGATTGAACACTATCTACGACAACTGAATCTGCCACCACTACACTATCAGTTACTTCAACCCATTTGTCACCTTGAGGCTCCTTTGGAGCTGCAGGATTTGTTCCCTGAAGTGTGAGAATATAACTCGCTACTTCCTGTATAGCTTTTGGGGTTAACTGAGTTTTCCAGCTGATCATTCCTTTTGCGGGAACACCTTCGGTCACGGTATTAAAAATGTTTTTAATACCTCCGCCATGAATCCAGAATTCGTCTGTTAAATTCGGACCAACATTACCTTGTCCAAAATCTCCATGACAAGCCTTACAACTTTTTATGTAGGTTTCTTTACCTGCTGCAATAGAACCTGCTTCAGTTAAAGTAACTACAGAAGCTGAAGTAATGTAGTTCGCATCATTTTCCATTCTGGCTTTTCTTTCAAGTTCTGCGTTTTTCATTTCTTCGTTGTATTCAGCAAGTTGCAATTTTCCTGAACCTGAGACGTGGAAATTGAACAGATAAACAAATGCGAATACGATAGTGATATAGAAACCGTACTTCCACCATGGTGGTAATTGATTGTCCAGTTCCTGAATACCATCGTAATTATGATCCAGCATAACATCTTTCTCCTTTTCAATAGGAACAGCTTTCACAAGACTGTGCATGATTCTGGAGTAAAGAGAAGGCCTTACAATTTCCGGTGACAATTCAGCGGCTTCCGCCTGAGTACTACCTGTTGGAGCATATTTACCTTCCACAATTTTTGTCAGCGCACGAATAGTATGCGACATAGTGTAGATTGTTAAAAGGACTATGAATCCTAATAAGATCCAGATATAAGTTACAGGATCAAAAAACATTTTTGGAATCTGAACAACTTCAGGTTTTTTAACCTCTGTTGCTACTTCCTGAGCATATGATGTGAATTGCATGAAAAGCAAAACAGTTGTGGCAGCGATCAGCTTTATGGAATTATTTATCCTTTTCATACTCTTACAATATTGAATTAGGGTTATTATTATTTTCTGATTCAAGCGGTATTCTGCTTACTTCTTCGAGACTGGAATTCTTTGTTCTTAATGCCCAGATGAAAACAGCCATAAAGAAGATAAAGAAGACAAGCAGTGAGAACATTGGATAAGTTGCTATCCCTTCTATTCCTTTGAAATAATTTTTAAACATGATGATCTTTTTTTACAATTATTTAACTGAAGAAAATTTCTCGCCCTTGATATCGGTACCAAGTCTTTGCAAGTATGCAATTATGGCAACTATCTCTTTATTTGGAGCAACCTTAACACCTGCTTTTGCAAGATCATCAGCGATCAGAATTTCCTGTTTCACTAATTCCTGATTTGCTATTTTATCAAAGTCATTGTCATAAGGAACACCAAGTTTTCTCATTACATTAATTTTTGCTGCAGTTAATGAAGTATCGAGATCATCTTCGATCAGGAAATCATAAGCAGGCATGATTGATCCGGGAGACATTGTAGTTGGATCGAGCATGTGATTATAATGCCATGAGTTCGGATATTTTGAACCTTCACGAGCTAAATCAGGTCCGGTACGTTTAGAACCCCATTGGAAAGGATGATCATACACAAATTCACCTGCTTTAGAATATTCACCATAACGTTCGGTCTCACTTCTGAAAGGACGAATCATTTGTGAGTGACAAGTGTAACAACCTTCACGGATATAGATGTCGCGGCCTTGTAATTCAAGAGGAGTATAAGGCTTCACGCTAGCGATAGTCGGGATGTTTGATTTCACAGTCAACATTGGAATTATTTCAATCATACCTCCGATCAGAATCATAACTAAACTTACGATGAGCATTTGAACAGGACGTCTTTCAATCCAACGATGCCAGTGACCTTTATGTACAACAGCATTTTTCTCAAGTGCAGGAGCAGAAGTTTCTTCATTGGCAACAAATTTTCCTGATGCTGCAGTTTTGTAAAGATTA
This sequence comes from Bacteroidota bacterium, assembly GCA_016711505.1. Taxonomy (NCBI): domain Bacteria; kingdom Pseudomonadati; phylum Bacteroidota; species Bacteroidota bacterium. Next base: position 145,919 of record JADJSV010000008.1, read on the forward strand.
TAAACCATCACCAATGCACCGATCAGGTATAAAGATCCACCGAAAGCACGGAGACGATACATAGGGACGATCTGCACAACTGTTTCAAGGAAGTTTGGATATTTTAAGACACCTTCCGGAGTAAATTCTTTCCACATAAGAGACTGTGCAAATCCTGCCCAATACAATGGGACAGCATAGAATATAATTCCTAAGGTTGCAATCCAGAAATGGAAATTTGCCAGTTTCTTTGAGAAGATATTTACATTATACATTCGTGGGATCAACCAGTATAGAATACCGAAAGTCAACATTCCATTCCATCCAAGTCCACCTACGTGAACGTGTGCAACTATCCAGTCAGTAAAGTGAGAGATTGCATTTACGCTTTTCAATGAAAGCATAGGTCCTTCAAAAGTTGACATACCATATGCAGTAATAGCAACGACCATAAATTTAAGTACTGTACTTTCACGGACTTTATCCCACGCACCACGAAGAGTAAGTAATCCGTTGATCATACCACCCCAGGAAGGAGCGATCAACATTATACTGAATACAACACCGAGAGATTGTGCCCAATCAGGAAGAGAAGTATATAACAAGTGATGCGGACCTGCCCAGATATATAAAAAGATCAGAGCCCAGAAATGGATGATAGAAAGTTTGTATGAATAAACCGGACGGTTAGCTGCTTTAGGAACGAAGTAATACATCAAACCTAAGTACGGAGTAGTCAGGAAAAACGCAACAGCGTTGTGTCCATACCACCACTGAACCAAAGCATCCTGAACACCTGCAAATATTGAATAGCTTTTAAACAATGAAACAGGTAATGCAAGAGAGTTAACGATATGAAGTACGGCAACAGTAACAACTGTAGCAATGTAAAACCAGATCGCTACATATAAATGTCTTTCACGTCTCTTGAGGATCGTTCCAAACATGTTTATACCAAAGATCACCCAAACGATAGCAATCATGATATCAATCGGCCATTCAAGTTCTGCGTACTCTTTACTGGTAGTAATGCCAAGCGGAAGAGTCAGCGCTGCGGAGACAATGATAAGTTGCCAGCCCCAGAAATGTATCTTACTAAGTACATCACTGAACATACGGGCCTTCAGTAATCTCTGAAGCGAGTAATAAACGCCCATAAAAATACCATTTCCTACAAATGCAAAGATCACTGCATTAGTATGCAATGGTCTTAAACGTCCAAAGTTTCCGATCGGACCAAAGTTGAATTTCGCACTTGTTAATTGAAGGGCGATGATCAACCCAACAAGCATTCCGACGACTCCCCATATGACAGTAGCAACTGCAAAATTGCGGACAATCTTATTGTCGTAACTAAATTTTTCTATGTTCATAATTCTTCTTGTGTTTTCTGGTTCTTTTGTTTTTCATCATCAAAGAGAATTCTGACAGATGGAGTATAATCGTCGTCGAACTGTCCATCCTTCACGCTCCAGATAAAAGCGAAAAGGAAGGCTATTGCCAGCAGAAGACTGAATAAAATAAGGAGGAAAATTATGCTCATTTGTTTTAAAATTCTTGGATAAAAGTAATTTCATGGCTTCTGACTTCTAATGATTCGGGTCAATAGCGAGTATGATGTTTGTCAGTTTAAAAGCGGGATTAATTGTAAAAAGTCAACAAAATGTGGAAATACAGTTTTTAACATGGAGAAAAATGAGAAAAAAAGGGAGAAAATAAAGAGAGAAAAAGGTATTTATTTTTAATACTCTTTTCTCTCTTCAAAATTGTAAAATATTTGAATTTCAGTTTTTATTTCTTCCTACCCATTTTGACAGAAGAGTTGTGAACGAAATGATCGTAACGCTGCTGATAGGCATTAATATGGCAGCAAAGAGTGGACTTAATTCACCTCTGACGGCAAAATAAATTCCGAAAGCATTATATATAAGAGCTATTATAAAACTTCCGAATATGATTCGCTTACTTGATCTGGAAACATTGAGGATATTAGACAATGAATTTAATCGCTTTGCATCAATAATTGCATCACATGCCGGTGAAAAATTATTTACATTATCGGAAACAGAAATTCCAATATCAGCCTGGCTGAGTGCTCCGGCATCATTTAATCCATCGCCGATCATCAAAACATTTTTCCCAAGTTTTTGCAGGTCCTGAATAAATGCAAGTTTATCAGTTGGGGTTTGTTCAAACAAAATCATGCTTTCCTTACCGCAAAGTTGTTGCAGTTTTTCTTTTTCTCCTGCGTGATCCCCTGAAATTACAAACAGATCATATTTTTCTTTTCTCAAAGAGGCGATCATGGTATCTACTCCGGAACGGTAAACATTTTTCAAGGAGAAGTATCCGATATAATTGCCTGAAATAGAAATGTGAACTTCTGTTTCCGCAGAGAGAGAAGGAATTCCTTTAACATAGGTTGAAGAACCAATTTTGATGTTCTTACCGTCAACTGTTACCTGATATCCTTTACCACTTTGCTCAGAATAGTTTTCAGCCTTGCCTCTTTTCCCGCACTTTGTCTGATCATAGATCATTCTGCTCAATGGATGATAAGAATGAAAAGTTGCTGATGAGATCAGATACTTTATTTCTTCAGTCAGATCGCCATTAAATATAATGTCAGACCGATCATTTGATGTAAGAGTTCCTGTTTTGTCAAACACGATAGAATCCGCTTTCGCCAGTTTTTCTATTACTGCATAGTTTTTCAGATAAAATTTATTCTTTCCAAAAATCCGCAGAATATTGCCCAGAGTAAATGGGGATGAGATCGCTAGTGCGCAAGGACAAGCGATAATGAGGACAGCAGTAAAAGCATTCCAACCGATTTCAGGATGTCCGGCAATGATCCAATATGCGAGTGAAACTAATGCAATTCCCAGTATTACTATTGTAAAATAATGACTGATCTTATTTACCAATTGCTGAAAAGTAGAATCAGTTTGCTTTTTTACATAAGCATCATTGTTCCAGAGTTGTGTCAGATAACTTTGCTCGACTTGCTTTACAACTTCCATTTCGATAGCTGAACCTTTTTGTTTCCCACCGGCATATAGCAGATCGCCTGCTTTTTTATAGACAGCAGCGCTTTCCCCTGTAACAAAACTATAATCAATAGAAGCATCTCCTTTTATAAGAATTGAATCAGCAGGAATCAGCTCTTCATTTCTGATGATGATACGATCACTTACTTTAATATCAGATACAGGAATTGAAGTTTCTATTCCATTCCTTTTGGCCATAACGGAAATAGGAAAGAACGATTTGTAATCTCGATCGAATGAAAGAGTGTCATACGTTTTATTCTGAAATTGCCGGCCAAGCAACATAAAAAATGTAAGTCCGGCCATAGTATCCATATATCCGGCGCCTGTTGCCGAGATAATTTCGTAACTACTTCTTACGAACATAATAAAAATTCCCAGGGCTATGGGTACATCAATATTAAGATATTTTTGTTTCAGACTTTGAAATGCAAACCGGAAAAACGGCGCACTGCAATAAAACAAAACAGGAAGTGAAAGCACCAAATTCAGATAGTTGAAGACATTTCCATAATGTCTTTCAGCAGAATCTGCGAGAGAAAAATATTCCGGAAAACTGAAAAGCATGATATTTCCAAAACAAAAACCTGCGACTCCAATACGGTAAACAGCTGACCGGTCTTTTTTAGTTTTACGGCCTTTCTCCAGATCATCAAGATTGATCTGTGGCTCATAACCAATTGCAGAAAGCAATTCAACAAGTTTACGGAGCGAGAAAGTACTTTCATTATAATATATGTGAACTTCTTTTCTTAGAAAATCTACTCTTGACCGGAGTATAGAATCATTTATCCTCGTCAGATTTTCAAGTAACCAGATACAGCTACTGCAATGCATCTGAGGAATAAAAAACGTGAGCGAAGCTGTATTACCATCTGAAAACTGAAGTAACTTTTGTTTTACATTGTTATCATCGAGATATGCAAATCGTTTATCATTACCGCTTTTAGCAGGAGATATTCCGGGAGTTTCGTTGAAGTTATAATAAGTGCACAAGTTGTTCTCATTGAGTATCTCATAAACGAGTTTACAACCTTCACAACAAAATTGCTTTTCATTAACTAAAATAATTTCATCAACACAAAGTTCACCGCAATGAAAACATTTGACTTCCGTCTCTACCAATTTTTGCATGACATATCGTTATGAAACAAAAGTCATGTTTTAGGCGTCTTTTTCGAATGAGGATGGTCAGGTGAGGGAGGTGATTTAAGTCAGGGATTTTTAAATAATAATGAATAATTAAAAAGCTTCTTTGAGAATAACATAAACCCCACTCTTCCCTTCCCCGATTCCATAATCGATCCGGAGGTTTAGTTTTTCTTTTTCTTGGACCATTAAGCGTAATCCTCCGCCGTATGAAAAATGCATTCTGTCCCAGCGGAGATCATCAAAGCTATTTGATACTTGTCCGCTTCCTGCGAAAGCTACTACTCCAATTCTCCAGAAAAGATATTGTCTGATTTCAGCCTGTGTGGTAAACATATTTTTGTCAGCGTACCGACCTTTGTAAAAGCCGCGCATCATTTCAGAGCCTCCAAGCATTGATAAGTTTCGAATGGGAACTTCACCGGCATTTACTTTACCATACAATTGAACGGCGAGAACGCGATTAACTCCGATACGATAGAATTTTTTTAGTTCGAGAGAGTAATATGTGAAGTTGAAATCACTGCTAAATTTTTTATCGAATCTTGTCAGATTAAATTCAATAAATCCACCTTTACTGGGAGAGTAAGCATTGTTTCGCGAATCAAGTGTAATTAAAAAACCAAGTCCTGAGGCTTTGCCACCATATCGTCCTACGATCGCTTGTGTATCAAACACACCATTTGAAGTATAAGTAAAATCGCTTACACTTTGAAATTCTGCATTTCCCCCGATATACAATTTCTTGTATAGCCTTGCCAGAAATTGCGGATTGAAATAAAATTGCTTGATGCTATATTTTTCTTCAGCACCGGTTCTAGTATCATTTCCGATTCCCCAGAATTTATCAGGATAGTAACTGTATGAACTTTGCCACCTGAAAATATAATCCTCCTTTGGAAAATAAATTGTAGAACCAATTACAACGACTAATTGCTTTTTCAATGTATACAATGAAATCAGATTCACATCAGAAGTTCTAATGTCTTTATCATCCAGTTTTGCCTTAAAAAAATATGCTGAAGCTAAACCAAATCCCCAGCTGGTTTCCGGCGAACGTAATACAAATGGGAATGCAAGAAACTTTGAATTCTGACCCTTAGCCAGTGTATCATCGGGAATTGCTTCGCCCGCCTTTAAATTAAAAGCGCAAATAGTTGATAATATGATTGTTACGAGAATATTCCGCATAAGGGATGCGCAATATACAAAATACAGAATTTCAAGGAAATAGATGAGCCGTAATGTCTTATTCCTTCACTAAACGGTAGTACTGAAAATAACTGTATCCGGTTGTTTACGCAAGAGAAGCAGGTCGAAAGACATGCAGATATTTCTCAAAAATGCTCTTCCTTTATCCGTTACTTTTAAATGAAATGGGGTAAGCAAAATGAATTCATCCTTTTCAAGTTCCATGAGTGAATTTCTGACAAGATCAAGTTCTGCAAACTGCATTGCAACATCTGACCAATCAGTTTCGAAGTTACACATGATATTCAAAATATGTTTTCTGATGATCAGATCTTCCTGTGATAAAAGATGACCTTTGAAAATTGGGAAACGATCTTTGTCAAGCAACTCATAATATGATTCAATCGTTTTCACATTTTGAGCGAAAGCTGTCCATGAATCACTGATTGAAGAAACACCCAGACCAATCATTAGTTGATTTCTTCCTGAAGAAGTATAGCCCATAAAATTTCTATGCAAGTTACCTTCGAGCATTGATGTGTATAATGAATCTGTTTCAAGTGCGAAATGATCCATTCCTATTTCTTTATACCCGTTTTCTTCGAGGAGTTGTCGACCAGTTTCATAAAGTATACTTTTCTCCAATCCTACGGGCAGATCTTTTTCTGTAAAACTTCTTTGTCCGGGTTTTATCCATGGCACATGAGCATAGCTATAAAATGCAATACGGTCGGGGTTCAATAATTTTACTTTTTCTATTGTATCAATAACACTTTCTTTGTTTTGTTTTGGTAAACCATAGATCAGATCATAATTAACAGAAGTGTATCCTATTTCTTTAGCTTTCGCCGTGATTTCTTTTACTTTCTCAAAGGATTGTTTCCGGTTGATCACTCTTTGTACTTCCGGATCAAAATCCTGAATACCGAAAGAGACTCTTTGGAATCCCCAGTCGTATAATAACTTTAAATGTTCTTCATCGGTATTATTCGGATGTGCTTCAAAGCTGCATTCGATATCCGGATCTCTTTCCGCTAAAGAAAAGATACCATTAAGCAATCGACCCAGATTTTCCGGAGAAAAAAATGTTGGTGTACCACCTCCAAGATGAATCTCTTTGATAAGTGGAATTTTTTCCATCTTATCAACATACATTTTCCATTCTTTAAGTAAAGCTGAAATATATGGAGTTTCGACGGCGTGATTAACTGTTATCCTTGTATTACATCCACAATATGTACACAGACTTTCACAAAATGGCAAATGAATATAGATGCTCATAGAGCGATCCGTTTCCATTTGTTTATTTATGCAAGCCAGCCATTGTTCTTCTGTTGGCGAATTGCTCCAAAAAGGAACAGTTGGATAACTGGTATATCTTGGTCCGGCAACATTATATTTCCTGATGAGTTCTGATTCCGGCATTTAGTATTATGATTGAAGCAAGGTTAGGACAATTATTAAATTCAGAACTTAAAATAAAGGAGTTCCTGAATGAACTGCAGTATGAAAGACGAGCAAAGGCACGTATGAATGGTGATGTAATTTATTGGTCAGACTTTTTGAGGTGACAAAATCAAAGAAATTTCTTTTTCGCTTAGCAATTGCAAGCCATTCAATCTTGTTTCCTACAATAAAACTTTCAATTGTATCTTCAACATCATCTCCCTTAAGAAGATGAAACTTTATATTATCATAATTAATATTTGCAGTTACTTGTCCTCTGAAATATGTTAGCAGTTCATCCTGACTTTTCATATCAGCGGTAGAATCAACATGAATAAGGTGGATCTCAGTCCTGAGTGGCTTAAGCATTTCTGTCAGAAGAAAGAGAGGTTGCAATTCATGATCATCGAAGTTAGTTGCAAAAACAACTTTTCCCGGAAAAGTATTTGGAGCATTTAAAGGAACTGTCAGAACCGGACATGGGCAATTTGCAATTACAGATCTTGTGACACTTCCAAAAACCACTTCAATTACTCCCGATGTACCATCCGAACCCATGATAACGAGGTCGATTCCATCCTCCTTACATTTGAGATTGATCTCATTAGCCGGAACACCGATTGCCAAGCTGATTGAAACGTTTAATTTATGGTCAATATTCAGTAATTCAGCCTTTGCTTTTTCCAATTGAACGATAGCATCCTTCTGAAGGGCAGAAACATCAGTAGTGAAAACCATGTCACCGCTGGTAACCACAGGTACTCCAACAGTGTGAAATAATACAATTTCCGAATTGAGTTTCAAAGCCAATGAAGCTGCATATCTCATTGCATGAAGTGAAGTTTCAGAGAAGTCAAGAGGCACTAAAATCTTCTTTAACTGGGTTGAAATAGGAAGGGTCATCAATTTATTCTATTAGAAAGACGAAATTACTTCTGCTTATTGCTACATTACATGATATTCATCATATTTGTATAGGATTCATAGCATGTTAATTCAGCGAACTGAAAATTAGATTTGGGGTCTTAATTTGTAGTTAATATTTGAGAATCAGTAAATGAAAGAAAAGAAAATTCAGATAATAGGCATTATTGCCAGTGTGGCATTGTTTGGATTATCTCTGATCACTCCTTCACAGTACCATATTGAATTTGTCTATTCACTGATTGTTTTATTGACGATCTGGTCACCCGGCAACAGAAGTACTTTTGATGTAAGTGTGATCATGAGTGTTTTGATCATGCTTGGTTATTTTCTGAATAACAATCTGGAATATTCTTTTGAAAGCCTACCATTTTTCATTTTACCGATTCTGTTTATCTGGGCGTTTACATATGCAATTATCAAATACAAACAATCTCAGGAAAATTTAATAAAGAGTACCGAGAATTTAAATGCAATGTTCAATCATGCTACTGAAGGAATAATTATCAGTAATGTCAAAGGCGAGATAGTAATGGCGAATCCGCGTGCCTGCGAGCAATTCGGATATGAAAGAGGTAAACTTCAGGGAATGGTAATTGAAGATCTGATTCCCAAAAAATTTGTTCATAAACATTCTGATCACAGGAAGGGATATTATAAGGAACTTCATAACCGGTCAATGGGTCAAGGAATGAATTTGTTTGCAAAGAAAAAAGATGGCGATGAGTTTCCTGTAGAGATCAGTTTAAGTTCATTCAGAAATAAAAATGAATTATTCGTAATCAGTTTTATTATTGATATTACTGAAAGAAAGAAGCAGGACGACCAGATCAACAAAGCTCAGGAAGAATTAGAGCAAAGAGTTCTTGACAGAACAAAAGAACTTGAATCGGCAAATAATTCACTGGAAAAGTAAATAAGAATCTTCATGAAGAAATGTTCGAACGCCGGAAGATCGAGGAAGCTTTGCGGGACAGTGAAAGATTGTATAGCACCATTGCCAGAAATTTTCCTGATGGAATAATTTGTGTAACAAACAGAGAATTCAATATTGTTTTCATCGATGGAAAAGAACTCGACAATCTCGGTTTGAAAAGAGATACACTGAAAGGAAAAAAAACAAGTTCGCTGGATGTATTTAATTTCACGGATGTCGATAAAGCAAAACTCTTAAACGTATTCAATTGGGAAAGCACACACATCGATGTAAGTCTTAATGATGAACATTATGTGATCAACGCTGTCCCCCTACCCGACGCAAAAGGATTTATCAAAGAGATCTTGCTTGTTCTTCAAAACGTAACGGAAGTAAAGAAAGCAGAAAAAGAAATTCTTATTTCACTTGAAAAAGAAAGAGAGTTGAATGAAATGAAATCGAAATTCGTTTCTATTGCTTCGCATGAATTCCGGACTCCTTTGAGTACAATTTTAACATCCGTATCACTTATTGGCAAGTATGATGACAATTCCTTACTGGACAAAAGAAAAAAACATATTGAGCGTATCAAAGGTTCGGTAAAAAATCTGACTGATATCTTAAACGACTTTCTATCTCTTGAAAAGCTTGAAGCAGGAAAAGTAGAAATAAGGTATGAAACTTTAAACTTTAAACAATTCTGCGAGGATATTACAGAAGAAATGCAATCTGTTTCAAAACCTGATCAGCATATAATTTTGAGCTATACGGGAGAAACCGAAGCAGTAGTTGACAAAACACTGATGCGTCATATTCTGATCAACCTGATCAACAATGCGATTAAATATTCACCTGAGAACTCTAAAATTGACTTTCAAGTTATAAATGATTCTGAGATCAGCATTACAATAATTGATTACGGAATTGGCATTCCCAAAGACGATCAACAACATTTGTTTGAACGATTTTTCAGGGCTGCCAATGTTACTGCAATACAAGGAACGGGATTGGGTCTGAATATTGTTCAACGTTATGTAAATAAACTAAACGGAAATATTTCACTGAAGAGTTCAGAAAACGAAGGAACTACTTTTAAAATAACACTACCAAACAAATGAATACTGACAAAAAAATTCTTCTGATTGAAGACAATCAGGAAATGCGGGAAAACACCGCTGAGATCCTTGAACTGGCAAACTATAAAGTTTCAACAGCCGCTAACGGCAAAGCAGGTGTAGAAGCTGCTTTGAAAGAAATTCCGGATCTGATCGTCTGCGACATTATGATGCCGGACCTTGATGGATACGGAGTTCTTTATCTATTAGGAAAAAATGCATCCACTGCGGGAATTCCATTTATATTTCTTACAGCTAAGGCAGAAAAATCTGACTTGCGAAAAGGTATGAGTATGGGTGCTGACGATTACATTACAAAACCATTTGAAGAAATGGAATTGCTGAATGCAGTTGACACAAGATTAAAAAAGAATGCTCTTTTCAAAAAAGAGTTCAGTAAAAATGTTGAAGGGCTCGACGAATTCCTTGCGGCTGCGAAAGGTTTGGGAGAATTAGAAAAACTTTCGAAAGACAGAAAAGTGCTTCACTTCCGTAAGAAAGAAATGGTTTACATGGACGGTGATGAACCAAATGGAATTGTTTTCATCAACAAAGGAAAGCTCAAGACATTTAAGACTCATGAAGACGGTAAAGAGCTGATCACAGGAATTCATCAGCAAGGTGAGTTTATTGGTTATTCTGATCTCATCGAGAATGCAGAATACAAAGAGTCTGCTGAAACGCTGGAAGAATGTGAGATCTCAATTATTCCCCGGACAGACTTTTTTGCATTATTATATAGTAACAGAGATGTTGCAGCCAAATTCATTCGTATGCTTTCAAACAATTTACAGGAAACTGAAGAACGTCTGATCAATCTTGCTTACAATTCTGTTCGCAAAAGAGTAGCCGATGCTTTGCTTGTTTTGCAGGAACGTTATCAGAAAAATGGAGAGAAAACACCATTCTCTGTAAGTCGCGAAGATCTTGCGAGCATTGTTGGTACAGCCACAGAATCAGTGATCAGGACCTTGTCAGATTTCAAAGAAGAGAAATTAATAGATATCAGAGAAAAGCAGATCTATATCCTGAATTTTGAAAAGTTGAGTAAACTAAAAAATTAAGTCTATCTTAGAATCCATGGAAGAGAACAAAAATATTGAAGATCTTTTTGCAGATTCGAAAGAATATCTGGAAACAAGGATTGAGCTTGCGAAATTGCAAGCTGTTGAAAAAAGCAGTGAGATAGCAGGTTCTGCAGTTACGGGACTATTGCTCCTACTTTTTTCACCATGGTATTTTTGTTTGGCAGTGTTGCTTTGGCATTTTATCTTTCAGAAAAAACCGGACATTATTCAACAGGATTTTTAACAGTAGCCGGAATATATCTTACGATAGGGTTAATAGTTTATCTGGCCCGGGAGAGTTGGATAAAAAAACCTATTTCAAATGCCATAATCCATAAAATGTTAAAAGAAGATGAGTAAGATAGAGAACTCAAATCAGCTGAGAAAAGAAATTTTGCGTCTTCAGGTAGAGCTGGATAAGAAGGAAGAAAATTTGAAAGCAAAATTCAAAGAAGTGCGTGATGATTTTAAACCTGAAAATATAGCAATCAGGGCTCTTTCCAATGTTACAGGAATAAACTTTGTGAAAGGTGATTTTCTGAAAAGTGGGATAATGGCCACAATATCCATAATCGTGCACCGTTTGATAACCAAGCAGGAATCTGTTCTGGAGAAAAAAATATTTTCATGGGCTGAAAATTTTATTGATCGGCTAAAGGATTTTAAATCTAAGAAAGAATAATAAAACCGTGGCAAGATTCCTGCATAGTCTAAATAAAAATCATATGCGGTATTTATTAATAGTAATCGGTTTGAGCCTACTTTCAATAGAAGGTAAATCACAAGAAATAGATAATATCACCGGGCAGACAATAGATCAGAAACGGATCACAATGCCTGCGGATGTAAAAGGCAAATACACCCTTCTTTGTTTTGCATCATCAACTAAGGCCCAAAAAGATCTGGAAACATGGCTCGATCCGGTTTATCAGAAATTTATTGCCAAGACAGGAATTATGGATGATATTTATGACGTAAACGTCTTCTTCATTCCTCTGGTTAAAGGCAGTAACCAGATGTTTGCAGAAAACATGAAACGTAAATTCAGGGAAACTGCGCAATCAGATTTGAGACCTCATGTTCTGTTCAGTGAATCGAATACAGAACAATTAATTTCTTCATTAAAGATGACTAGCGGGGAAATTCCTTATTTGTTTTTACTTGACAAAGATGCCAGGATCATTTACAGAACCAATGGCGGGTATACGGAAGATAAGTTTGACAGGATTGATGAGTTGATTGAATAATGATTTTCTTTTTTTAATTACATCAGAAAAACTCTATTGCAATTATATAGTACTTTAATAGGCTTAAAAAAATCAGGGACAATTTGAGGCTTTTTTGTGAAAAATGAGTTTTTTGATGCAATCCGAATAATATCTTACATAAATAGAATACAATTTTTAAGCGAAAAATACATGTTTTGTATTCTTTTCCGATGGAATTATCTGTATTTGGGGGAAAGTGCGACAATCTTACAATTGAGATGAGATCGCATAGTTAAGTGAATTTATCCGCGCGCATGGGCGTAAAAAATCTCAAAATAATAAGAGATTACCATGAAGTCCTACCAAACAAATCCGGATTTAAAGAGAGTCAGAAGAAGCAGACAACGTCAAACGCAACGTCAGCGATTAACTGCAAAGCAGATCTTCATTGGCACATCTTCAATAATGGCCGCTGCAATCACAGGATTGTTAATTTATTTTCAGATCGGTCATAGTGATAGTGCAAAAGCTGCATTTCAAGGTGACTATCGGACAGTGAGTTCAGGAAACTGGCACACACCAAGAATATGGGAAACGTTTGATGGATCTGAATGGGTTATTTCCGACAACTCACCTACCGCTTCTTCAAATGTAATAGAGATCCGTGAGGGACATAGTGTTATAATCAACACAAAAATTACTGCTGATCAGATATTAGTTTCTGAAGGTGCACAACTGGTCGTTGAAAAAGGTTCATTAAAAATTGCCAATGGTTCAGGCAGCGATCTTATTGTTAAAGGAAACCTTGAAATTACTAGCGAAATAGAAATATCAAAAGACGCGCAAGCAGAGATCAATAATTGCACACTTGCTACTGATGGAATTTTCGATCTTCAGGGAAAAGTCTTTATCACAGGAAAGTTCGTCAATAATGGCGGAAAGATGCAAGTTGATGGAGACCATATAACAGTTAAGGATAAAGCAACCTATGAACATACATTCGATGGTGGCGCACTTCCAATAGCAAACTGGGAAAAAAATTCTTATTGTGAAGTAACAGGTGTAAGTATGCTATTGCCACAAAACCTTGATCAAAACTTTGGCAACTTCAAATGGAATTGCACTGCACAAAACATTCCGGTAGATCTTGGAACCACAATTTCAAAAGTTCAGAATGATATTTATATCAGTTCAACCGGAACAAGAGATATCTTCTTTGATAAATCAGGAAAGCAAAATGAAATAAAACTTAATGGAAATTTATTTATTCTGGGTGGAACTGTATGTATAAATCCAAATGGTTCAAACCAGGTAAATGTTGCCGGCAATGTTGTTTTAAATTCAGGTGAATTGACATTCAATGGCAGAAATTCAGAGATGAATTCAAGTTTGACTGTTGGTGGCGATTTAAATATCACCGGTGGAATAATTAATATGAATGCTTCTCCATCAGCAACAAAAGGAATTATTAATTTACTTGGTAATCTTTCTGTAAATGGAAATGGTTTGATAACTGAAATTTCAGGATCAAAGGGCGCTGAACTAAATTTTTCAGGAATGAAAAAGGTTCAGTTCATTGTTGCGAACAGCAATATCAAAAACAGAATTGACTACAATGTAAAGCCGGGATCGACATTAAGAATGGACAATTATATTCTTACAGGAAACGGAGATTTCAACTTAAGTGCCGGAGCTGGATTAATGATTGGCTCACCTGAAGGAATAGCAAAATCAGAAATGAGTGGGAACATACAGAATCAAGGAGCCAGAAATTTCAGCCCACGGGCTACTTATACTTACAATGGCGGTGTTGAACAACAAACAGGAACCGGTTTGCCTTCGGTTGTGTATGCACTAAATGTAAGCAATGAGGAGAATTGTAAATTAAACTCTTCACTTGTTGTAAGCAACCAATTAATTCTTGAATCAGGCAGAATAATCACAGGAAAAAATTTGCTGACTCTTGGTGAAAATGAAATTTCTATCGGAAGTCTGAAAAGAGAACATGGGTACATCCAGGGAAATTTCCGGAGATGGATCAGTTCGACTACAATTGGCAAAGTAGAATTTCCCGTTGGAAATCAAAACACGGAGAATCCTGCAAGTATCGTATACAAAATATCTCCTGCCAGAGGTGGAACAATTCTCTGCAACCTGGGAATTGGAAATGTAAATAAGATTGGATTACCAATGACAGACGGTGGCGATGTTTGCATGAATGCAGGATATGCGTATTGGAATTTAATTCCGGGAAATGGCTACGAAGGTGGAACTTTCGATATAAGTTTATCTGCTGCAGGATTTCCAGGAATTCAGAATTTCGAGAAACTGCACATTAGTCAACGAGAAGATCTTTCCAGTCCATGGAGAGCAATTGGAAAACACGAGAAAGCACTTGGCACTAACGAAAATCCAATTGTTGTCAGACGCGACGTATCACAATTGGGAATCTTCGGAATTACATCTACATCTGCGAATTCATTACCTACAGATATGGTTTATTTCAGTGCACGATCTAAAAATCAGCGTGTAGAACTTAACTGGGAAATGGCTTGTGAAATTAACAATGAGTCATTCACAATTGAAAGATCAGATAATGGCAACGACTTCACTTCAATTTCAACAATAAAAGGTGCAGGAAATTCACAGGTACAACAAAGCTATCAGTTCGTCGATTATAAACCAATGTCAGGAACATCGTACTATCGGTTGAGACAAATAAACTTTGAAGGAAAAAACACATTCAGCAATGTTGAGAGAGTAAACTTAAGAGCCAGAGAATCTGTAGCATCTTCTGTAAATCTTCAGCGTGTCGGACCAAATCCCTTCAACTCTATGGTTACTGCAGAATATTATGCAGAGAGTAATGGCGATGTAGCAATTGAAATACTTTCGAAGGAAGGAAAATCAATATTCAAGACTTATCAATACTCATTGAAAGGCTACAACACGTTTACATACAACAAAGGAAGTTCGTTGAAGCCCGGAGAATACATGATAAGACTGTCGAACTCTAATGGAGCGACCAGACAGTTTATCACGAAAGTAAACTAGAGACTTGAAATAAATAACCTGAACAGTATTAATCGCAAATAAGATGAAATTTCTGATTCGTATTAATTGTCTGCTACTTTTAGCATTCTTTTTACTACTCTATCTTCTGTTCCCGAAACAACTACACAATAAAATCCCTCTGAAAGTTCTGTTGTTTTAATTTTTATCCCGGAAGAATAAGTTTCCGAGAGAACAATTTGTCCACTTGAATTTATCAGCTGAACGTTAAAGCTATTTCCTTTTAAATTTTCTGTATCAATATTTATTTCCGTAGTGAAAGGTACAGGATAAACAGAAATCAGGTCTTCGCTTGCTAGGATTCCCTTTTCAATTTCAGCAAAAAGGCATGCATCATTATTCACTGTGGTGATTGAAGTCTCCGTTATCGAAAGTGATGTTACGGTAATACCACTGCTTTGAATAAATCCTGATGCTCTGTAATCCATCGTATCCGAACTTGTGGCAGGAGCAACCAGTTCTTCATGACAACCCGTGAGACCTGCTGAATCCGTTTTAATGAACAGCATTTGTGTACTATCCTGAGGAGTATAACTAACTGTGAAGCCACTTATCAAATAGCCGCCATCTGAACTTTTTGCACTTCGGAAAGCTTCGTCTTGTAATCCATCGCCGTAGGCAACCATCCAAAGAACTGCACCTGTTGTATCTGTTTTCAGAAGAAATATATTGGTGCTATCATCACCCATGAGACTATGTCCATGCCCAAAATTATCAGTATATCCTGAAATGGTAAAAGTATAATCAGGATTTACATTTATACTATAGGAAGCATCGCCTTTCTCACCACCATAAGAATAGGCATTAATAGGTACTCCCATTTCATCTGTCATCATCATGAGGATATCATAATTTCCTTCTCCGAAAGAAACTGTAGATCCGGCAAGGATCAATCTTCCGTTGGGAAGTTCTTCTATCGATTCAAACTCCTCCCACATTGTATCACCATACAAATTTGCCCAAAGCAAATCACCATTTACATCGGTACGAATGATCAGTCCATCTGATTCTGCTAAGCCATTTGGAAAAGTCTGTTGACGGCCACAAATTACATACCCATCGTCAGCAGTCTGGAAAACACTTAATCCTGATTCAGATTCCGGAGAGCCGAAAGTACGTGTAAAGACTGTATCACCGTTGGAATCAGTGTGCACCATAAAGACATCATCCGAACCTTGACCTAACGAGCGGGTATTTCCAATGAAAGTATAACCATTATCTGAAGTATTAATTGCGTGAATAAATGCATCATTCACACCCGGACTACCAAAAGTTTTCGACCATTGAAGTGTACCGGCCGAATCAGTTTTGAAGATCCATGCGTCATGGGTAGTACTACCATTATTTACAATACTCCGCCCTACTCCAACATATCCGTAATCTGTCGCTTCCACAACATATTCTGAATTATCATACTCTGAAGTGCCATAAACTTTGGACCAGATGATCTGTCCATCATTATCATTTTTAATTAAAATCGCATCAGCGCTACCCTGTCCATAGGAAGTTGTTGCTCCATTAAAAATATATTTGTTGTTAAAAGTTTCAAGAAGTGTTTGTCCGCGTTCATTATTAACGCCGCCATACAAATGTTGAAAACGAAACTGAGCTTGCGAAAATGTGCTCAAGGAGATCAAAAGAAGAGTTAGTAGGTTTTTCATAGAATAAAAATACAGTTTTTTAGTACACAAAAATGTAGTGATGAAGGCATAAATTGTGAACATGTGGGTATGCAAAATCGGCTATGCATAATTAGCATTTTTGAATATCTAAAGCTATATTTGAAGGTTGAATGCCGTAAATACGCTATTTGTAAAAGGCAATCTAAAGAAATCATTTAAATCAAGACCATGTCAACTACCACACTTCAGGTGCCCGAAGTCAAAAACTACATCTCGGGAAAATTTACCAATGGAACAAAAAAGTCAATGGATATCACTTCACCACTTGACGGAATAACGATAGCAAATGTACCACTTTCCACGATGACGGAATTAAATGCAGCTGTAGAATCTGCACAGGCAGCATTTAAAACATGGTCCTCGACACCAATAAAAGAAAGAGTTCAGATTTTCTACAGGTATAAAACACTGATGGAAAAAAATCTGAAGGAACTTGCTTTACTTGTACAAAAAGAAAACGGCAAGACACTGGATGAAGCAACAGCTGAAGTTGAAAAAAGTATAGAACTTACAGAGTATGCTTGCAGTATGCCGCAATTAGTTGCAGGAAAAGTAATGGAAGTTAGTCGTGGCGTTGAATGCAGATTAGATCACAAACCTATTGGTGTCGTAGCATCGATTGCTCCATTCAACTTTCCACATATGGTACCACACTGGACTATTCCAAATGCGATTGTGCTGGGAAATTGCATGATCCTTAAACCATCAGAAAAAGTTCCGATTTCCTCTATGAGAATTGCAGAAATGCTGAAGGAAGCAGGACTACCTGATGGAGTTTTCAATATTGTAAATGGAGATAAAGAAATTGTTGAAGCAATATGTGATCATCCGGGCATTCAGGCAGTATCATTTGTAGGCTCAACTAAAATTGCAAAACTTGTTTATATCCGTTCAACTTCAAACCTTAAAAGATGTCTGGCTTTAGGTGGAGCAAAAAATCATCTGATCGTAATGCCGGATGCACATCCTGATATGACTGCCAGTAATGTTACAGCATCGATGAGTGGTTGTGCCGGACAACGTTGTATGGCAGCTTCGGCAATGGTAGCCGTTGGAAATGTTGATCCGATCATTGCGAAGATCTGTGATGAAGCACGCAAAATTATTCCGGGAAAAAATCTTGGAGCGGTTATCACAAAAGAATCGAAAGAAAGAATTGAAAGATATATCACCGAAGCAGAAAAAGCCGGCGCAAAAATTCTTGTCGATGGCAGAAATGCAAAAGTTGATGGGATGGAAAACGGAAATTATGTCGGGCCAACTGTAATCGATTTTGTTACACCTGATATGGCAATTGCAAGAGAAGAAGTTTTTGGTCCGGTGATAGCTATTATGCGTGCAAGTTCGATCGACGAAGCACTGACAATTGAAAACGGATCGAGCTATGGAAATGCTGCAAGCGTCTTTACACAAAGTGGAAGTATTGCAAGACAAGTGATGGAAAAAGCTAGTGCCGGGATGATCGGGGTTAACATCGGAGTACCGGTTCCAAGAGAGCCATTTTCTTTCGGTGGATGGAATGATTCCAAATTTGGTGTCGGAGATATTACAGGAGATTCATCAATTGAATTCTGGACAAATCTTAAAAAGACTTCTATCAAGTGGAATCCGGAAGCGAAGACGAATTGGATGAGTTAGTGGAGACGATGCAGGTTTTAGCCGCACTACAACTTAAGAGGTCAAAGGTCAGAGGTCAAAGGTCACGGGACATTCCTCGGAACGAACCATAGGGTTAAATTTAAATTAGTAAGAAAAGAATTAAATAAGAATCGAATTACGAATTACGAATCACGAAAAAAGAAATGGAAACAAAAACATTAAACGAAAGAGAAATAATTCTTCAGAATAATTTAGAGTATACAATTTTTTCATGGCAGAAACAATCAGGATTGAATCCATTGAATATCTCTGATGCAAAAGGTGTATATCTGCATGACCGAAGTGGGAAAAGATACATTGACTTTTCTTCCCAGCTGATGAACATGAATATTGGTCATGGACATCCCAGAGTAAAGGATGCAGTGATGCGTCAGATGGATGAAGTATCGTTTGTACATCCGGGAATGATCACAAAAGCCCGTGGTGAATTAGGTAAAAAATTAGCAGAGATCACTCCCGGTTCATTGAAGAAAACATTTTTTACAAATGCCGGAGCAGAAGCTGTTGAGAATGCAATTAAGTTTGCCCGACTTTATACCGGTCGTCATAAAGTGATCACATTGTATCAGGGTTATCATGGTGCTTCTTATGGAGCGATGAGTGCAAGTGGAGATCCAAGAGGAAATCCACATGACTCACAGGGTGCACCCAACTTTATCCATGTAGAGAATCCATATTTTTACAGAGATCCATGGAATAGCAAAACAAAAGAGGAGTGCGCTCAGAATGCTGCTGATCATATGGAACGGATCATCAAATTTGAAGGCCCGGGAAATGTTGCAGCAATTTTAATGGAAGGCGAAAGCGGATCAAGTGGATGTATAAAATATCCACCGGGTTACTGGCAAAAGATCAGAGAGATCGCAGACCGTTATGGAATAATTCTCATTTGCGATGAAGTGATGAGTGGCTTTGGAAGAACAGGAAAATGGTTCGGAGTGAATCATCATAATGTGGTACCGGATATAATGTGTTTTGCAAAAGGACTCACATGCGGGTATATTCCATTAGGTGGAATTATTATTAAAGAAGAACTCATAGCCGCTTTTGATAATAAACCTTTGCCGTTAGGGCTCACCTATTCAGGACATGCAGTAGCATGTGCAGCAGCTGTTGAAGTATTACAGATCTATGAAGATGAAAAGCTGATTGAAAATGCTGCAAAGATGGGTGCTTACATGGACAAACGCGTAGCGGCAATGATGGATAAACATCAAAGCATCGGTGACTATAGAAATACAGGGTTATTGGGTTGCATTGAAATTGTGAAGAACAGAAAAACAAAAGAACCAATGGCTCCATGGAATGCAAATGCAAATGAAATGGAAGTCATGAATAAAGTGAATGCCAAATTACTTGAGTTGGGATTATTCACTTTCGTTCGGTGGAATTATATTTTTACTGCTCCACCGCTTTGCATTACACAGGATGAAATGGATGAAGGGTTGGATATAATTTCGAAAGCAATTTCTATTGCGGATGAATATTGTAACTAGGTTGTAGATGATAGGTTTACAAGTTTCGTTGGGGTGTAGTCTGCAGACTACACCCCAACGTTAAAATAGAAACTTCTTACCCTTAATAACCCTTACCAGAAATCAACAGAGATGTCTGACCTCTACAGTGAAGATCTTGCTCCCATACCACAAGAGAAAAGATCATGGAATACCTGGAACTATGCTGCTTTATGGATAAGCATGTCGTTATGTATTCCAACTTATATGCTTGCCAGTTCATTGATCGGGGGCGGTATGAATTGGTGGCAGGCTATTCTTACAATCTTTCTTGGCAATACAATAGTACTCCTTCCAATGATCCTCAATGGACATGCCGGAGCTAAATTTGGTATTCCATTTCCTGTTTTAGCAAGAGCAAGTTTCGGTACAAGAGGAGCTAATATTCCTGCAATGTTACGTGCAATTGTAGCTTGCGGATGGTTTGGTATACAGACCTGGATCGGAGGGTTTGCTTTATTTCAGATGTGGAAAGTCTGGATGCCGTCAGTAGAAAATTTACCACAGATTTTTCCGGCATCCTTTGGTCTGGAAACAGGACCTGCAATAACATTTTTTATTTTCTGGCTGATCAATATGTATGTTGTGAAACTTGGTGTCGACAGTATTAAAAAATTGTTGATCTTTAAAGCATTCTTTCTTCCTATTGCAGCACTTGCATTATTGTTCTGGGCAATTTCAGCAGGTAATGGCCTGGGACCAATTTTATCACAGCCTTCAAAATTTGAAACGAATGCTGAATTCTGGAAATATTTTTTTCCGGGGCTTACAGGCATGGTCGGATATTGGGCAACATTGTCATTGAACATTCCTGACTTTACACGATATGCAAAAAGTCAGAGAGCGCAGATTGTAGGACAAGCGATTGGACTTCCGACATCAATGACATTATTTTCTTTTATCGGAGTAGTTGTAACATCAGCTACTGTTATTATTTACGGAAGTATGATCTGGGATCCGTTAGTACTTGCAGGAAAATTCACCAGCAAGTGGCTGGTAAGTTTTGCAATGATAGCAGTTGCACTCTCTACATTAGCAACAAATATTGCTGCAAACATTGTTAGTCCGGCAAACGACTTTGCTAATTTATCCCCTTCAAGAATTTCATTTACTACCGGCGGCTACATTACAGGAATTATCGGCATTTTAATTTTTCCGTGGAAGCTCATCGCTGATCCGAACGGATATATTTTCACATGGCTTATCGCCTACTCTTCTTTACTTGGCCCTGTTGGCGGAATTATGATAGCAGATTATTTCTACATTAAAAAACAAAATCTTGTTGTGAAGGAGTTGTATGAAACCAAAGCACGATATACGTATCAGAATGGTTTTAACCGTGCAGCTATCATAGCACTTTTACTTGGCATCATTCCAAACATTCCCGGATTTCTGGTAGCAATACACGTCATTCCAACTGAATCTGTTTATGAATGGATCTCCGGACTTTACAACTATGCGTGGTTTGTGGGATTTGGGGTTTCGTTTTTTGTTTATCTTTTTTTAAATAAAAAAGTTCAAGGTTCAATGTTTAAGCATTCTTGATTTTAATGATCTCCCCCGCAATACTCACAGCAATTTCCATCGGTGTCTGACTTTTTATTGAAAGACCGATTGGTGAATGAATTTTCTCGAGTTGTTTCAATTTCAATCCATCTTTTTTCCATTCTTTAAAAAGTTCATCCATTTTTGTCTGGCTTCCGAGGACTCCCAGATATTTAAAATCTTTATTGATCACAGAACGAAGAGCAAGATTATCACTTCTATATCCGAAAGTCATAATTACCACATAAACATTTTCACCACCGGAAATCAATTCAGAAAGTTCAGAGTAGTCTTTCAAAAATGTTTTCTGATGCACAAAATCATTTTCTAACATCGTATTTAAGGCGAGGCGGTCATCGTAAATGTGAATATAAAAATCCATCTTCGACATTAACTCCGATAAAGCAAGTCCGCAATGTCCGCCTCCAATAATGTGTATAATATTTTTATATCCGGTCCGCTCCTTGTATTTCCATTCAGTCTCACTTTTCATTTCAAAAAAATAATTCTCTTTAATAGGAACAATTGAGAATTGTAAAACCTATCGGACTTAATGTTAATGTACCATGCTGACTTCTTTGCAGAGAACTGATCAGCAATTTTACGGTATCGATATCATCACTTTTTATTGGAGCAAGATAAATTGTTTGTTCACCGGAACAGATCATTCCGCTCTGGTTCAGTTTGGCAGATTTGCTGTGAACTTGTTTTCGAAGGATCACATCATCATCTTCTTCAAGCAGTCTTTCCTTTGCAAGATCCACGAACTTATGTTCCATCATACCACCTCCGATTGAACCGACAAGTCTGTTATGTGAGATTGCCATCTTGAATCCTCTTCGTCCCGGGCTGCTTCCATGGCTTTCGAGGACACACATGAGTATGACAGGCTCACCTGTTTCCAGTTGACTTAGAACAAATTGCCATAGTTTTAATTCTGTCATAGAAGAATTACATTCAGAAATCGAAATTAATTCTATTTTTGTTTACAATCACAATTATTATAAAGGAGATGTCGAAAAAATTAGCCATTATCAGTGATCATATTGTAACTCCATCGGGAATAATTTCCGGTTGTGTAATCATTGAAAATGGTAAGATCACTGAGATCGATTCAGTATTACCAGGCGATTTCGATGGCGAGGTAGATATGGTGAGAAGCAATTATGTAATGCCCGGATTAATTGATCCGCATGTTCATATCAATGAACCCGGACGGACAAACTGGGAGGGATTTGAAACGGCTACCATGGCTGCTGCTGCTTCCGGAATTACATTACTTGTGGATATGCCTTTGAACTCCGCTCCTGTAACTACAAATGTTGCCAACTTTAAATTGAAACTTGCAGCTACTGAAAACAAACTTAATGTAAATGTTGGATTCTGGGGTGGAGTAATTCCCGGTAATGGTAAAGAATTGGATGAATTACTGAAAGCAGGTGTTCTTGGATTAAAAGCATTTCTTACACATTCCGGCATCGATGATTTTCCAAATACAGAACGTGCTGATTTGAAAAATGCTCTCGATATAATAAAGAAATATGACAAACCACTTCTTGTTCATTGCGAATTGACAGATGATCATCCGGGAATTGAAAATCATAATAAAAATCCGAGTGACTACATGGCGTATCTTGGATCCCGTCCGAAAGAATGGGAGAACAAAGCCATTGCTATGATGATAGATCTGTGCAGGGAAACAGGTTCACGTGTTCACATTGTGCATTTGTCTTCTGCTGAAGCACTGCCAATGATTGCATCTGCAAAAGAAGAAGGTTTGAATCTGACAGTTGAAACTGCGCAACATTATCTGGTTTTAAATGCAGAAGATATTCCAAACGGCGAAACAATATTTAAATGTGCTCCACCAATACGTGAGCGTGCAAATAATGACAAGTTATGGCAAGCTTTAAAATCAGGATTGATCGATTTTGTTGCAACTGACCACTCACCTGCTCCACCTGATCTTAAAGAAATATCATCCGGTGACCTATCAAAAGCCTGGGGCGGAATTGCAGGGTTGCAATTTGCACTTTGTTCACTCTGGACAGAAGCGAAAAAAAGAAATTTCAGTGCACAGGATATAGCGAAATGGATGTCATCTTCTCCTGCAGAATTTCTAGGTTTAAACAATAAGGGAAAAATTGAAGTTGACGCTGATGCCGACATTTTCATCTGGGACCCTGAAGGTGAAACAATTTTTAGCTCAGAAGACATTCACCACAGGCATAAGATCAGTCCATACGCAAATAAACCTTTTTCAGGAAGAGTAATTAAAACCTATCTGGCCGGTGAAGTTATTTATGAGAATAAAAATCTTGTAAAGCCTCATAAAGGTTCTATTTTGCTCGGAAATTTTTAAGACATTTACTGCCTTTACAAAATGAAAAATATGAATGAAACAAATGCACCCGCTTTTACAAAAATGATCGATCTGGCAGCAGAAAGATTAGGTGGAAAGGCTCTTTCTTGTAGTGATGATTTTTTTGCTGAGAAAGAAAATCTGTTAAAGCCGGGACGAGGAATATTCATTGCAGACAAATATACAGATCGCGGTAAATGGATGGATGGATGGGAATCAAGGCGTAAGCGAGTTCCGGGGCATGACTGGTGTGTTATACGACTGGCTACCGAAGGTAAGATCTCAGGTGTTGATATTGACACCAACTTCTTTCTTGGTAATCATCCGCCATTTGCATCAATTGAAGCATGCAATGCTGCAGGAATGAATGATGATGATGTGTTGAATAATAAAATCGAGTGGAAAGAGATTCTGACAAAATCTCCGTTGAATCCCGGGAGTCAGAATTTTTATGAAATAAAAAACACAGAAGCATTTACTCACATTCGTTTGCATATTTATCCTGATGGTGGTGTAGCGCGTTTGAAAGTTTATGGTGAAGTGAGTAAAAACTGGTCACTGATAAAAGCAGATGAACAAATCGATCTTGCTGCAGCAATCAATGGCGCTCGTTCCGTACTTTGCAACGATATGTTCTTTTCTCATATGGACAATCTCATTATGCCCGGCAGAGGAATTAATATGGGCGATGGCTGGGAAACAAAACGAAACAGAACTCCAAACAATAAAGATTGGGTTATTGTCAGACTTGCTCATAAAGGAACAGTTGATAAAATTCTAGTCGATACATGTCATTTCAAAGGAAATTATCCTGATAGTTGTATGATAGAAGGATGTAATATTGATATGGCAAGTGAGGAAAAATTAAAATCCGGTGATATTTCATGGACGACAATTTTACCACAAACAAAATTGCAGGCAGATCATGAACATTACTTCGAATCATTGAGCGCGACCGGACCGTTTACACATGTCCGTTTAACTATATTCCCCGATGGCGGAATAAGCAGAATGAGAATTTTTGGAAAGAAAGCATAGATGACAATAAAAGAATTCAATCAACTGAGATCAGAAGAAGCACAAGCAGAGATCTTCAAATGTTGTGGAAGTACAAATTGGGCAATAAAATTAACAGATAATCGTCCGTTTACAACTATTGATGACTTGAGAATTACATCAGACACAATTTGGTCTGCATGTTCTGTAGACGACTTTTTAGAGGCGTTTTCACATCATCCGAAAATCGGAGATAAAAGTTCTTTGCAAAAAAAATTCGCTACAAAAGAATGGGCATCAAATGAACAATCAGGCGTGAATGAAGCGAGTGATACAATTCTGAATGAACTTGCAAACAGAAATGAAGAATATGAAAAAAAGTTCGGATTCATTTTTATTGTTTGTGCAACGGGTAAGTCGGCAAGCGAAATGCTGGAGCTTTTAAACAAGAGACTTCCTAATACACCGGACACAGAAATTAAGATCGCTGCCCGGGAGCAAAACAAAATTACACATCTTAGAATAAACAAATTATTTTCATGAGTCAGATAACTACACACATTCTTGACACTTCACTGGGAAAACCTGCAAAAGGAATTCTGATCCGTCTCGAACAAAGCACATTTGAAAACTGGTCAGCAGTAGCATCGGGAGTTACAAATGATGATGGCCGAATCAGCGATCTGTTACCAAAAGAAAAAAAACTTGCACATGGAAATTACAGAATGATCTTTGAAGTAAAATCCTATTTTGAAAAACAAAATATAAAAAGTTTCTATCCAAGTGTTACTGTTGAATTTGAGATCAGTGAAGATTCACATTATCATGTTCCGTTATTGTTGAATCCCTTTGGATATTCGACATATAGAGGGAGTTAAGCTTTAAGTAATTCAAGATTCGTAATTCGAGATTCGAATTGCGCCTCGAATTACGAAATACGAATTACGAATAAACGTACATCAAAATCAAAGTAACCATAAAGATGAAATTATCAATTCCTACAGAAGCTACAGAAAAAGTATTAAATGAATTGCAGGTAGCAAACCTGGCTTTTCAGAAAGTTTATCCTGGAGAAAATTCAGACCGACAGCCGGTGCATACAGTTTATGGTGGCGCGAATTTATTTAAATCTGATACCACTGTAAAAATGGGTCAGATTGCACTGAAGAGCTTTAAAACAAATGCACCTAATTTTTCGGTTCTGGCAAAAGTTCTGGAGTTAACAGGACACGAATCGTTACCAACGACAGTTTCAGATATTCAGATACTGGAAAGCAAACTTGATAAAATGTCGGACGACGACAGAAAAAAAGAAAGTGCGTGGTTACCATATACAGTTTATAAAAAGATCTCTGCTAAACTGGAGCGTGAAGCTGTTGAAGATTTCAGGATCGATTTTGAAGATGGATTTGGAAATCGTCCCGATAAAGAAGAAGATGAAACAGCAGTGAATGCGGCGAAAGAACTTGCAAAAGGAATGAAAGACAAAACTGTTTCTCCTTTCATTGGGATCCGGATAAAACCTTTTACTGAAGATCTTAAAGCAAGAGGTATCAGAACACTTGATATTTTCATCACTACATTGCTTGAAAATTCAGGAAATAAAATTCCGGATAATTTTGTTGTAATGCTTCCGAAGGTAACAATACCTCAACAGATAGAAGCATTGGTGAAACTGTTCGAAGCACTTGAAAAAGTTCACAGTCTTCCGTCCGGCACATTGAAAATGGAAATGATGGTTGAAGCAACACAAGCGGTCATGGATGAAAATGGAAAGAATCCACTTCTAGGTTTGATCAGAGCAGGTAAAGGAAGATGTATTGCTGCACATTTTGGAACGTACGATTATACTGCATCATGTAATATCACAGCAAAATTCCAGACGATGGATCATCCTGTTTGCGACTTTGCGCATCACATGACAAGGGTTGCCTTAGGCGGAACAGGAATTATGCTTTCTGATGGAGCAACGAATGTTATGCCTGTTGGTCCACACCGTGGAGAAAACCTCACGCTTGATCAGGAAATCGAAAACAGAACTGTAGTACATAGCGCATGGAAACTTGGCTATGGTCATACTATGCATTCATTGATCAACGGATTTTATCAGGGCTGGGACTTGAATCCGGCACAGTTACCGATGCGGTATGCAGCTACATACACATTCTTTCTTGAAAGTTATGAAGATGCTGCTTTGCGTTTGAAGAACTTTGTAGACAAAGCAGCCCAAGCAACATTGTCGGGCGATGTATTTGATGATGCAGCAACCGGACAAGGTTTATTGAATTACTTCCTTAAAGCGTTGAATTGCGGAGCGATTACGGAAAAGGAAGCATTGGCAACCGGTTTAACAATTGATGAAATAAGAAGTCGTTCATTTTATAGAATACTTGTTGGTCGCCGTAAATAATATTTAGATCCTGCTGATTATGTCACCTGTTTATCTTGCTTTAGGAATTGCTGTTTTGCTTTTGATCACAATCATAGCGTTGAATAAAGGCATGTCTATACTTAGCAGGAAAGACAATTCTGAAGAAGCACTTGCAGCGAGCGGAATATTAAAACAAAGCCGCACTACCCTGTTTACACTGATGATTGTATCAGCAGCTATATTTGTCGGCGGACAATTTTTAGCAGGAAGCGGCATGGAAGCACATATCATGGACTGGATGAATTTGTTAGTCCGATGGATCCACGTTGTGTTTGGAATTGCATGGATCGGCGCATCCTTCTATTTTATTTTTCTTGAAAACAGTCTGAACAGAACCGAAAATTTACGTGATGAATTAGCGGGAAATTTATGGGCAATTCATGGCGGCGGATTTTATTATGTAGAAAAGTATAAAACTGCTCCCGGAGTTTTGCCAAAAAAACTTCACTGGTTTAAATACGAAGCATATTTCACATGGCTTTCGGGTTTTGTGTTGTTGAACATCGTTTATTATATGAATGCAAAGTCATATATGATCGATCCGGCAGTGCGTGATATCAGTCCGGCTACGGCAATTATGATCGGTCTGGGGAGCATGATCAGCGGTTGGATCATCTATGACCTTTTGTGCAAATCACCTTTGGTTCACAAGAAAAACTTTCGCTATAATCGGTTTCCTGATCGTAGTTCTCTACTCTATCGTCTTAAGTAAATTTTTAAGTGGTCGTGCTGCATTCATGCATATTGGAGCATTGCTGGGAACAATCATGGCAGGGAATGTGTTTTTTACTATCATTCCTTCACAGAAAGAATTAGTAGCAGCTGCAACAGAAGGTCGGCCATTGAATCCGGAGCTTGGGAAAATGGCAGGACTACGGTCGTTGCACAACAATTATATTACGTTACCGGTGATTTTTGTGATGATCAGCAATCACTTCCCGGTTACATTTGGTCATTCATGGAATTGGGCAATTCTGGCAGGTTTAACTATTGCCAGTGTTGCTGTACGTCATTACATAAATTTACATGAAAAGGGACAAAAAGCAGTATGGATGATTCCATTTGCTACTATAGCAATTTTAGCACTCATCATTGTTACTGCACCTGCAAAATTCAAAGGGAAAGATAACACACCGGTTAAATACAGTGAGGTGCAAACAATTTTTCAATTGCGCTGTAATCAATGTCATTCAGCCAAGCCGAGTGATGATGTGCAACTTGTTGCTCCGAATGGAGTCATGTTCGACAACTATGAGCAAATTCATAAGATGACTGATAAGATCATGCTACGTGCAGTCAATACACAATCAATGCCGCAGGGGAATAAAACGGGAATGACGGTTGAGGAAAGGGAGGTTATTGGGAGGTGGATTCAGCAGGGAGCTCATAATTAATAATGAAGTGGAATGGAATGAAGTGAAGTGAAGTGAAGTGAAGTGAAGTGAAGTGAAGTGAAGTGAAGTGAAGTGAAGTGAAGTGAAGTGAAGTGAAGTGAAGTGAAGTGAAGTTTTATTAATATAAAATTATTTTTTTAATCAACAATTCCTTCATAATTTATTAATTGTAAACAAGTAGAACTGTCTACAACTATAACATCGAATTGAGGGTTAATTAATCGCGCCCCTCTTAATCCGGCATTATTATAAAATTTTTTAATAGTAGTTGAATCAGGAAAATTAAAAGTACCGAATGCAGAAATATCTGAGCCAACAATATTTAAAACAATCCATTGCTTTCCATTTGCTTTATATTCTTTTTCAAAATAAAACCTCAATTTCTCATAGCCATTCTTTAAAATTAAATGCCTGCAATCGTCATTACTGATTAATATGGGTTCTTTATTAGAGCATCCAGGCAGTAACACCAAACCCATAACAAATAACAAAAGATATAAATATGCTATGCTCTTCATGTAAAATTAGTTTTTTTGGGAAACGTTACATTCTCAATTATATTTTGGGATTCCATTTTTCTCAAATAACAGTCAGTTTCTTACAGTTTAAGGAAAAGCGGAAACTTTGGGGGTACTCTGGCGAATAAGAGTTTACACACTATTGGCGCTACGCCGGATTATATGCACAAAATTATCAGAGTACTATCGGGTCATGAAGTATTCCAACAGATACCTGAAGAAGATGTAATTGGACGGCAAAGGTTCATTTTATACCGCATATTTTCTTACACCGGATCGCTCGTATGCATAGGAGTTTTTTTGCAGATGATGCTTACAATTCCTGATCCGGGTTTTCTTCCATTTTTAATTCTCACTCAGGGATGTATCATGAAGTTTAATTTCTTCATGACAAAAAAAGCAGATAATCTCCAAAGACATTACTGGATCATGATGATTGCTGCATTCTGTCTTGTTCACAGTGTAGCCTACACATGTGGTGGAATTATGACCGGTGGTTCATTGTATTGGGCAGTAATTATTCTTTATGCTTTCATGTTGCTTGGAAAAAAACCAGGTCAGTATTTCACTGTCGGTGTAATTACGCATTTCGTTTACATGTTTCTGATCAGCAAATTCACGGATCTGACATCATTTGCAATGTTTAAAAACGATACAGCTTTGATAAGTCAGGATTTTCTAACAAATGGAATTCTGACAGCCTTTCTGATCTCTACACAAGCGGCCTATCTTCAAAGCGGAAAAAACGTAGTCATTCAGAGCATCACAAAGTCACGGGATACACTGGCAAACAAAAACGATGAGCTTGAAAATAAGAACGAATTATTAAAGGCTTATTCGAATGGACTTGAAAAGACCAATAAGGAACTTGAAAAATTTGTTTCAATTGCCTCCCACGATTTAAAGTCACCTTTGCGTGCAGTTGCATGGCTAACAGCAATGATAGAAGAAGACATGGAAGGTAAACTCCCAAAAGATGTTCAGTCCAACTTCAATATTATCAAGCAAAGGGTAAGCAGAATGGAACAACTACTGAACGGTCTTTTAGAATATACTAAATCTGAAAAATCAGAATCGGAAATTACAGACGTTGATTTGAATATTATTGTAGAAGATTTCCTGGCAATAGAGCAAAATGGAAAAATTCCATCGTTCATGATTCAGGAAGGAATGCCAAAAGTGAGGATGGAAGAATTAAAACTTCGTCGTGTACTTTCAAATATTATTGATAATGCTATTCGCTTCAATGATAAAGAAAGGATCGCTATTATGATCTCGACAGAAGTCAATGAATTCGATACCATCATTCATATAGAAGACAATGGTCCGGGAATTGAAGAACAATATTTTGAAAAGATCTTCATACTTTTTCAAACTCTGAGCAGACGTGATGACCATGAAACAATGGGCGTTGGACTTTCGATTGCAAAAAAAATTGTCGAACAAAGAAATGGCAGGATCTGGTTAAGATCTACTATCGGCGAAGGAACAAGATTTAGTTTCAGTATTCCGCATGAGGTGAAGAGTGATTTGCTTTTGGAGCAGAGGCAGGTAGCCTGAAAAGAAATATAAACACGAAGAACACAAGTTCACAATAAGTTCACGGAAATCAAAACTTAATTTGTCCGGCATATTAATATAATAATCGATTCCGAAGGAATCTCTGCGGATTTTCTGCGTAATTTGCGTACTCTGCGGGAAATTAAATAACAAAAATTCGAGTATTGAAAAACCCCTTAAAGAACATCAAAAGCATTTTCACATTCACTTGTTCTATTGAATGCGGAGTATTGGGCAAAACTCCAAACTGAGCACCAGGTAAAAGTTTATATACTTTCACAGTCTCGTCTAGCGTTACCATTTTATCCCTATCCCCTAGTAAAATAAGTATGGGAATATTAATTTCCGGGTAGTCATCTGATTTAAGCGGATTGTTTTTACCCATGTCAGTCAAAAAATTTCCTGTAGCACGCAGTACTTCTTTCCAGTCAGCCGGTTGATGACGTCTTTTTAATTCAGCAGCAAAAGCAGGGATCTTCGCTTCAATTTTTTCAGGGTTCAGCATCTGTACTTCTTTATATGAAGTTTCTTCATCCCAATGAAATTTAGTCGCCAAAGTAATTAGTCGTTCAATCCGTTCAGGATTTCTTTTTGCAAGATACATTCCTACATATCCACCCATACTATAACCAAAAATAGAAACCTTGTCAAGACTATTTGAATCCAGAAAGTCTACAACTGCATCAGCAAACATCTCAATCGAAAATCCACCATCCGGAATTACTTCACCTCCATGTCCGGGAAAATTAAAAGTGAAAGCATTAAAGTCATTTCCTAACTCAACTTTTATTGAATCAAATTGCGATTTGGAACCAATCGCTCCATGAAGTAGAAGAAGATTTTTCATTTTTTTTAAAACACTAAGTCCACTAAAATTCGTCACAAGTACACACTATGCTATAAGTATTACACTTGCCTTACCCCATTAATAATTATTAATTATTAATTATTAATTAATTCATCAGAATGCAGCGTCATCAACACCCGCTCAGGTGTCATAGGTGATTCAAATGTCGACTTCGCATTTGGATTAAAAGCTTTCATTGCTTCACGCAAAGCGAAGAACGCACCGATTCCATACATTAGAGGTGGTTCACCGACTGCTTTTGAACGGAAGATTGCAAGGTTATCTACATTCGTCTGAAGGAAATCGATGTTGATCTCTTTTGGAACAGAATAAACATCCGGTACTTTATAAGTAGACAAAGCATTACTTCTTAATCGACCATCTTTGTCATAGATAACTTCTTCCATCGTCATCCAGCCAATTCCCTGCACAATTCCTCCCTCTACTTGTCCACGGTCAATGATCACATTCATTGAAGCACCAAAATCATGGACAACATTTACGGAATCGAATTCATAGGTTCCGCGTAAGCAATCAATCGTAACAGTTATTATTGCCGAACCATAAACGTGATATGCAAATGGATGTCCCTTTTCCTTTTTAGCATCAAATGATATTTCAGGAGTTGCATAATGACCGTGTTCAGATAAACTTACTCTTCTCAGATAAGCAGCCATGATCAATTGTCTCCAGTCAAGAGAACTCTTTTCACCTTTTACAAATACATATTGGTTAATTACTGAGATTGCATCAACAGTAGTATTCAATTCCATTGCAGCGACTTCTTTCAGCCGGTTGAGAATTGCTTCACATGCAATTTGTGTTGCACGGCCATTCAGATCAGCAGTAGCAGATGCTGCAGATGGAGAAGTATTTGCAATACGAAATGTATTTGTTGAATTTACCCTGATCATTGCAGGATCGATGGAGAAAATCTGAGCTGCTATCTGCAGAATTTTTGTATTTACACCTTGTCCCATTTCAACTGCACCGGTACTTACATTTACACTACCATCAGTATATACGTGTACTAATGCACGTGCCTGATTCATCAGTGTTTTTGTGAAACTTATACCAAATGCAACCGGCATCAGTGCAATTCCTTTTTTATATAATTGGTTTTTGAAATTGAATTGCGCAACTTCATTTCTCATTTTTTGAAGATCAAAGATCTTTTCCGCTTTTTCCCAACACTCGTTAGCTTCACTTACAGCAATTTGTCCATAAGGAAATTCATCTCCATTTCTTATGAGATTTTGTTTTTGAATTTCTGAAGCATTAATACCTAACTCATCAGCAGCATGTGCTATAGCGCTTTCGATAACAAACATACCTTGCGGACCGCCAAAGCCACGAAAGGCAGTGTTCGGCGGAAGATTTGTACGACAGCTATAAGCAGTTGCCTTGACATTTGGAATAAAGTACGAATTCGTACAATGAAAAAGTGTGCGTTCCATAACTGCAGGAGAAAGATCTGCAGCTGCACCAGCATTCTGATAAAAAGTCGCTTCATAAGCAAGGATCTTAAGATCTTTATCAAGACCAATCTTGTAATCCGAAGAATACGGATGTCGTTTTCCCGTCATCCGCATGTCTTCCATTCGATGCAGAGAATATTTTACCGGTCGTTTCAGATGATATGTTGCCAATGCACAAAGCGCTGCCCATGTATTTGCCTGGTCTTCTTTTCCCCCGAATCCGCCGCCTAAGCGGGTCACATCCACTTCAAGCATGTGCATAGGTAATCCAAGTACTTTCGAACATGCTCTCTGTACTGCTGTTGGACCTTGTGTCGATGAATAAATTTTTATTGCACCATTTTCCATTGGCAAGGTATAGGCACCTTGCGTTTCAATGTATAAATGTTCTTGTCCATTCGAATCAGCTTTTCCTTCAAAAACATGTACGCAATCCTTAAATGCATTTTCCGGTTCACCGATTTTAAAAGTTCGAGGTTGTACTATAAGGTGACCTTTCTTCTGCGCTTCACGCGGATCAGTAATTACAGGAAGAGGAGAAATTTCCACTTTGATTTTCCTGATTGCCATACGTGCGAGTTCATCGGATTCTGCAACAACAAAAGCAACAGGCATTCCACAGAAATGAACTTCGTGGTCAGCAATTAATGGTTCATCCGGAATAATACCACCGATCTGATTTTCGCCGGGGATATCCTTTGCAGTAAAAATTCTTACCACACCTTCAGACTGAATCGCTGCTGTCAGGTCAAGATTTTTTATTTCACCATGAGCAACAGGAGAATCAAATGCTACTCCGAAAAGTGTTCCTGCTAAAATGGGTATATCATCAAGGTAAATCGATTCTCCGCGTAAATGATTTTTGCTGTCTATATTTTTCATACCTAATGTTCATCATTGTAAAAAAAATGAACCTTTGTTTACATCGTTATAAATTCAGAATTTACTAATTCAGGATACCAGATTGCGAAATGACCTTTGATAAGTTGATTCAGCAATCTTCTTTTATATTCAATTGTTCCGCGTGCGTCGCTGATAGGAGAAATTTCCGATTGTACTATTGAAAGTAATTTTGATATCAATTCAGGAGATATTTTTTTTCCGGCAAGAAACATCGAAGATTTCTTCAGATATAGCGGAGTTGGTCCGACACCGCCTGCAGAAATACTTGCCTTTATAATTGTACCATTTTCAACTTCTGCAAGTATTGCACTGTTAACACTGGCAATATCCAGATTCGTTCTTTTACAAACTTTTTCGAAATTAAATTTGCAATTGGGTGAAGGAAGTTTAAAACTAATTGCCTTCACATATTCATTCGGATTTTTATCCAGCTTTTTATAGCCCAGATAAAACTCGCTTAGCTTTATCGTCCTGGAAGTTGTTGCAGTACATAATTCTATTGACGCATCCAATGCAAGAAAGAAGGCAGTAAAGTCTCCAATTGGTGAAGCATTTACCAAATTACCTGCAATAGTTGCCATATTCCTGATCGGTGTAGATGAAACAAGCTTGTAATATTTTTCAAAATCAGGAAATGCTTTTCTGATTACAGGTGATTCTATAAGATCAGTTACTGTAGAGGCAGCACCTATTGTACAAACTCCATTCTCTTCAGTGATTCCTGAAAGTTCTTCATTTTTCAAGAGGAATGAAAGTTGAGAATGTGGAAGATCTTCATGTTTCTGAACATAAAGATCTGTCCCCCCACTCACAAAATATTCGGGATCTGCAATTCTGCTATGTCTTGTACATGATAATTGAACGAGAGCAAGTTTTTCTTTTATCGTTGCAAAATACTCAGGAAGAATTTTCTTGTCTGAAACAAAAACAATTGCTTCTTCATTCTTTCTCTGCGAACAGATGCCGGCAATTTTCGCTACTGCCCTTTGAATTGATTTATAACCGGTACAACGACAAATATTGCCATCGATGGCAGCCAATGCTTCCGACTCATAATCCTTTACATCTTCACGAAGACAAAATCCGGCAAGGGACATTACAAATCC
Source organism: Bacteroidota bacterium (assembly GCA_016711505.1). NCBI lineage: Bacteria > Pseudomonadati > Bacteroidota > Bacteroidota bacterium. The sequence goes on from JADJSV010000008.1 coordinate 181,031, forward strand.
GGGTGTACAGAATCCGCACTGTGTTGCGCCTTCATCGCTCATAGCCTGTTGCACGGGATTGAGGTTTTCCATATTCACCCCTTCTATTGTTACGATATGTTTTCCATGCGCATTTGCCAAAGGCATTAAACAGGAAGTCATCGATCTGTAGCGCATTCTCCCTTCAACGATCTCACCAACTAAAACAGTGCATGCTCCACAATCTCCTTCACGACAACCGATCTTTGTTCCGGTTAAATTTTTCAGATACCGGACATAATCAAGAACTACAACTCCGGGATGTCCTGAATAATGCACTTCCTTTTCATTCAAAATAAATTTAATCACTTTCAGATTCTTTAGATTATATAACGCTCTAAAAATACTTTTTCTGCATGACAGTTAGAATGTCTATTTTGCACTCAAAGTACGGTTGTTAGCTTATTTGACAAAAATAAAATTATTTCACGAAGTGAGTCCAAATCAAAAACAAATATATTTTAAGTTAATAGCACTTTGGGTCATATGCGAAGCTATGTTAGGTGGAATCATTCATGGCCTCAAGTTACCCATTTCGGGACTGGTAGTTGGAGGCTCTGCAGTTGTTTGCATTAGTCTGATCGGACATTTAGTTCCATTCAAAGGAGCTATTATCAGAGCAACGATAGTAGTAGCAATTTTCAAAATGCTGCTTTCACCCCATAGTTCTATTCCGGCTTACATTGCAGTATTCTTTCAGGGTATCTGTGGTGAACTACTGTTTTCTTCCGGAAGCAAGAACTATCAGTTAAAATGTTACGTGCTTGCCTTTCTTGCTCTCATTGAATCAGCCATACAGAGAATTCTAGTTATGACGGTTCTTTATGGTATTGAGTTCTGGAAAGCAGTGAATGACTATATAGCCAATCTGACAAAATCAGATCCTGCTACAAATTACAGTCTGTATTTCGTGACAACTTATCTGGTCTTACATCTGATCGCAGCATTTCTGATTGGCAGATTCTGTGCAGCAATTCCCGCAATGCTGCGGTTTACCAAAGAGGAAATGCAACCTTTTATAATTTCTCTTCCGGCTCAGGTTCCGGAAGAGAAAATCAAAAAGAAAAGAAATAAAATTAACTTCTTTGTCGTGATATGGTTAATCCTGGTTTCCATTTTTATTTATTCCCGTATCTATCCTAACGGTGTATTCTCGAATGGTCATGAGTCGTTGAAATTTATTTTCAGGGCGGCTATAATTCTTCTGACCTGGTATCTGATTCTGGCACCTATCCTTTTGCGTCTGTTGAAAGGATGGCTGGAGAAAAGGAAAGGAATTTACAGGAAGGAGATCGAGGAAGTAGTATTGTTGCTACCAACTACAACTTTATTGATAAAAGAAAGCTGGAAGCGTACTCAGGGACGAAAAGGTTTCGCCAGAATAAAGGACTTTTGGAGATTATTGATTATAAACACTGTAGTTGATTAAATAATTTTTTTTCGACTTGTAAGTACTAATTTTTTTTTCTACTATTATAAGGCAATTCAAACCCACATTTGATGCAGAAGAAAGAAGTCTATATTTTAACCGGCACCATACATTTCGGGAAAAAGTTCAACTTTGGCCAAATGGTGCAATACACGAAACGATGTCTTCGGCATTTTATCTCCGGTCGAAAATGGCAAACGATTTTTTCAGGACATTTCAAACGGTGAAAAGTTTCCTATGGAAGCCGGACCTGAAGAGATCTCAACCATCCCAATTGGAAAGTTCAAATTCAGCATGAGTGCATTTTCAAAAGCTGTAGAGATCATTTCAGGAAGTGCATATAATAAAAACGGGTGGCTTGTGATCGATGAAATCGGGCCGCTTGAATTGTCAGGAAGAGGTTTTGATGAAGTTCTCAAAGAAGTATTACAAGCATCACCTTCTAACATGAAAATTATTCTGGTAGTAAGAGATACCATCAAAGATGATGTGATCCACAGGTACTCCCTTTCAGATCATCTGATCAAAGAAGTTAATTTTCTGAGCGGTCAGGATGCCTTAGTTTGAAAAGTCAATTATTCTTTGCATATTGAATCCCTTTTAAAAATTAATTTATGGATGAATATATGCAAGCCGCCATTGATGAAGCCCGTCAGGGCCGTCGAGAAGGTGGAATTCCGATCGGATCTGTACTTGTAAGAGACGGAAAAATCATAGGACGGGGACACAATAAAAGAGTTCAGGATGGCGATCCGATAACACACGCGGAAATCGATTGTCTTCGCAATGCAGGTCGTGTAGGTGATTACAAAAATGCCGTTTTATATTCTACCCTCATGCCTTGCTACCTTTGCGCAGGCGCAGTAGTACAATTTAATATTAAAACAGTTTATGCCGGAGAGAATGAAACATTTTCAGGAGCGAAAGAATTCATGGAATCACATGGTGTGAAAGTTATCAATATTGATTCTGAAGAATGTAAAAAAATGATGTCTGATTTTATCGAAGAAAACCCTAAATTGTGGTTCGAAGACATTGGAGAACTTTAAGCTTTTCTCCGGAGGATTTTTATACAGCAAAAAATAACAAATGACTATATTAATTAAGAACGGTAAAATTGTGACTGCATCTGAAATTATGGATGCAGATGTTTTTATTGAAGGTGAAACGATACGCGCTATCGGAAGAGATTTACCCTTCAAAGCAGATAAAACAATTGATGCAAGTGGAATGCTTATCATTCCCGGAGGAATAGATCCTCATGTTCACCTCGACATGCCATTCATGGGTACTTACTCAAGTGATAATTATACGACAGGAACTTCAGCAGCATTGTTTGGAGGGACAACAATGGTCATAGATTTCATTTTACAGACACAGGGTAAATCTCTCTACCATGCTCTTGGTGAATGGCAGGGAAGATCGAATAACAATGCTTGTTGTGACTATTCATTTCATATGGCCGTAACAGATTTCAATGATAGTACAAAGCAGGAGATCTCTGATATGGTCAACAAAGAAGGAATAATTTCCTTCAAAACATTTATGGCTTATAAAGGTGCCTTAATGATCGATGACAGACAGATGGTTGGCTTGATGAATGAAGTGAAAAAACAAGGAGGAATGGTAACTGTTCATGCGACCAATGGAGATATGATCGATTACCTGATTGCCAAACACCGTGCAGAAGGAAAACTAGCTCCACTCTATCATTATTTATCGCAGCCGGAGATCACAGAATCTGAAGCTTCGGGGCGATTTGCAGATATGGCTTTTCATACCGGCGTTCCAGCTTATATTGTACATATGACCTGCGAAGGTGCATTGAATCAGGTACGTGATGCTGAGAAAAGAAATCAACGTGTGTTTGCAGAAACATGTATTCAGTATCTTGTGCTTGATGCTTCACTTTACGAAAAGAATTTTGATGGGGCAAAATGGGTAATGAGTCCACCCCTCAGAGAGAAAAAAGATCAGTCAGCATTATGGGCAGGAATTAATCAGGGAAGTATACAGGTTGTAGCAACTGATCATTGTCCGTTTAAGTGGGAGCAAAAACTTATGGGCAAAGATGATTTTTCAAAAATTCCAAACGGGCATCCTGCTATTGAACACAGAATGGAATTACTGTTTTCAGAAGGCGTAAATAAAGGAAAGATCTCTTTGAATAAATTCGTAGAAGTTTCTTCCACTAATGCCGCAAAGATCTTTGGTATGTATCCTAAGAAAGGATGTGTTGCTGTCGGCTCTGATGCAGATCTTGTTATTTTTGATCCGAATGAAGAGCATGTTATCACTGTAGACAAGCATCATATGCATGTAGACTACAGTGCTTATGAAGGCTGGAAAGTAAAAGGTAAGACAAAAACTGTTATTTTACGCGGTGAAATTGCAATTGAAAATAATGAAAGGAAAATTTCTCCGGGTTATGGCAAATTTGTAAAAAGAAATAAAGTGAATGGAATAATTTAAATTCCATCTTCAAAAATAAAATTAATTCTAAAAAAATTATTATGGCAAGAATGATTCGTTCCGGACTGATCCAAATGAGTTTACCAAAAACCGAAGGAGAAGGTACAATACCGGAAATTATAAATGCAATGGTTCAAAAGCATATTCCATTTATTGAAGAAGCCGGCAAAAAAGGTGTGCAGATTCTTTGTTTACAGGAAATTTTTAACACTCCGTATTTTTGTCCGGGACAGGATAAAAAATGGTATGAATCTGCTGAATCAGTTCCCGGTCCTACGACAGATCTGATGTCTGAGTATGCAAAGAAATACAACATGGTTATTATTGTTCCTGTCTATGAAAAAGAGCAAGCCGGATTTTTATACAATACTGCTGCTGTCATTGATGCCGATGGAACTTATTTAGGCAAGTATAGAAAAAATCATATTCCACATACGTCGGGTTTCTGGGAGAAATTTTTCTTTAAACCGGGGAACTTAGGTTATCCGGTATTTCAGACGAAGTATGCAAAGATCGGAGTTTACATTTGTTACGACAGACATTTTCCTGATGGAGCTCGTGTGTTAGGATTGAATGGTGCAGAGATCGTTTACAATCCTTCAGCAACCGTTGCAGGATTATCACAATACCTATGGAAACTTGAACAACCTGCTCATGCAGCAGCAAATGGATATTTCATGGGTTGCATCAACAGAGTTGGTGAAGAGAAACCATGGAACCTTGGTAAATTCTATGGTACTTCTTATTTTGTAGATCCAAGAGGACAGATCTTTGCACAGGCTTCTGAAGATAAAGATGAATTGCTTGTTGCAGATTTCGATCTTGATATGATAGAAGAAGTTCGTTCAACATGGCAGTTTTTCCGTGATCGCCGTCCTGAGACATACGGTAAATTAGTTGAACTATAAAAAATGTCTTTCGTTTTTCGTCTTTTGTCTTTCGTCTACGAGGGTTCGAAAAACGAAAAACGAAAGAAGATAAACTTAAAACGAAAAACGAATGAGTGAATTCCTCCCTCCTTCCAGTGAATCTGAATTTGAGAATAATTTCAAACAGATAAAACCACTGATGAATGAAACAGAAGCGTACTATGAAAGTTCACGTTGCTTATTTTGTTATGATGCACCTTGTATAAATGCTTGTCCGAGTAGTATTGATATACCACTCTTCATCCGGCAGATCAACTCCAAGAATCCACTTTCATCGGCAAAACCATTTACGATTCCAACTATTTTGGTTATGCTTGCGGCAAGGTTTGTCCGACAGAAGTATTATGTGAAGGAGCATGTGTCTATAATCATCAGGATGTAAAACCGATTGAGATCGGCAGATTACAAAGCTTTGCAACGGATAAAGCAATTCGATCCAATAAACAATTGTATCGGCTGCCACCATCCAATGGAAAGAAAGTCGCAATCATTGGTGCCGGTCCTGCCGGAATTTCATGTGCCTGTGAATTGAAGATGCTTGGATTTGATGTTGATATTTATGAATCAAAAGAAAAATCATCCGGCTTGACAGTATATGGTGTTGCACCTTATAAGATCACGAATAAAGAAGCATTGGATGAAATGGATTATCTGGAGAATCAATTCAAATATAAAGTTCATTATAATAAAGCGATTTCAACAAAAGCTCAGATAGAAGAACTGGAAAAAAAGTATGATGCAATCCTGATCGGCTTTGGACTTGGAAAGACTTCAATGATCAGTATTTCAGGAGAAGAAAAAGAGAATTGTTTTGGCGCTGTCGAATTTGTTGAGAAACTACGGATGACACATCACAAGACTAATGTACCCAAGAATGTAATAGTACTTGGAGGCGGGAACACTGCAATGGACGCTGCATCCTAGAGTGCACGAATGGGTGCAGAAAAAGTTATCCTTGCCTACCGACGCGGAAAAGAAGAAATGGGTGCCTACGATTTTGAATATGATCTGGCAAAAGGTGTGGGTGTAAAAGGTATGTTCAATGTGTCTCCATTGGAGATTCTTGGAAATGGTAAAGTGACCGGAGTAAAATTTATCCGCACACAGATTGTGAATGGCAAGCTTGAGAATATTGCCGGATCAGAATTTACTGAATCATGCGATTGGGTTATCAAAGCTACCGGACAATCTAAACAGGTAGAGTTATTGAAAATGATGTCGGGGATTTCAATTGATGCAAAAGGAAGAATAGAAGTTGACCAGGAAACATTCCAGACAAAAAATCCGAAGTACTTCGCAGCAGGTGATGCAGTGAGTGGCGGACAAGAAGTAGTAAATGCAGCAGCAGAAGGACGAAAGGCTGCAAGAGGAATAAGTAAATCTCTTTCAAAATAAATTGAAAAAATTATGGCTGATCTAAGATCAAATTTAGCAGGAATAAAATCTCCCAATCCTTTTTGGCTTGCTTCTGCACCACCAACAAATAGTGGCTACCAGATCATGAAAGCGTTTGATGCCGGTTGGGGTGGCGCAGTATGGAAAACACTGGGTGTCCCGGTTGTGAATGTTTCCAGTCGTTATGGTGCATTGAATTATCGTGATAACAGAATGGTAGGATTCAACAACATTGAGTTGATCACTGATCGCCCGCTTGCAGATAATCTTCGGGAGATAGAGGAAGTAAAAAAGAGATTTCCTGATCATGCAATCATCGCTTCATTGATGGTCGAGACCCGTGAGCAATGGCATCAGATCGTAAAAGATGCTGAGAATGCAGGTGCTGACGGTCTTGAATTAAATTTCGGTTGTCCGCATGGAATGTGTGAGCGCGGAATGGGATCGGCAGTTGGCCAGGAACCAAAAGTATTGAAGATGATAGTTGAATGGGTCAAAGAAGTTGCCAAAGTTCCGGTAATAGTAAAACTCACTCCAAATATTTCCGACATCACACGTCCTGCAATGGCTGCACGCGAAGGCGGTGGTGATGCGATTTCACTTATCAATACCATTCAAAGTATTGTTGGTGTTGATATAGACAATTTTGTTCCTTATCCGGTTGTAGATGGTAAGAGCACAAACGGCGGGTATTGCGGTCCGGCTGTGAAGCCAATAGCAATGAACATGCTTAAGAACTGTGCTCAGCATCCAAACATTAATTTACCTATTTCCGGAATCGGCGGAATTGAGAATTGGCGCGATGCCGTAGAATTTATTTTGCTTGGAGCAACAAATGTACAAGTTTGTACTGCTGTCATGCACTTTGGATTTGGAATAATTCGTGAAATGAAAGCAGGACTGGAAAATTACATGGATGAAAAGGGATTTAAAACCCTCGACGATTTCAGAGGGAAAGCTCTTCCGAACATCATGCATTGGGAAGATCTTAATTTGAAATATAAAGTCGTTGCTAATATTAACGAAGAGAAATGTATCGGTTGTCAGTTATGCTATACGGCATGTGAGGATGGAGCACATCAGGCAATAGGACTTTCTTCTGACCCATTGAATCGTATTCCACATATCATTGAAGAAAATTGTGTAGGCTGTAATCTTTGTTCGTTAGTTTGTCCGGTAGAAGATTGTATTGAAATGGAAAGACGCGATGATGGTAAACAGGAAATTACCTGGAAAGACAGAACTCTTGCCGGAAATATCCCTACCACCTTTGATGATGAACTTGCAGGCGGAAGACACCATTGGGTTCCGGAGCCGGAGGCTGCTTTGGTTACGCCGAAGCCGGTGCATTATAGGGGGTAGTTTTAAGTTCAAGGTTCAAAGTTCAAGGTTCAAGGTTCAAAGTTCAAAGTTCAAAGTTCAAAGTTGGCTTCGTAGTCACCTATGTAGCAAACTTTGAACCTTGAACCTTGAACTTTGAACTAAAAAAAATCCGGCCACCACCACAGTAACCGGACTAATAAACCTGATAAACTAACAATCAATTTTTTTGACTTCTAATCTTGAAAAATCTTTTGGTTTTTATTTTGATCGAGAATTATTCTGAGACTTGTGCTAATAACTAAAGCAGCAGATAAGGCAGAGACTCTTGTCCATGAAATGGATTCGATGTATGATAGTACCGGTGAAATTGCAGATGAAAGTGTAAAATCAAAAACTGCACTTAAAAAAACTAACAGTGCCGCAGCAATTGAATAGAACCTGATCTTTTTGAAATAAAGAATTCGGGGAATAAGAATTCCGGAATTAATAGCACCTATCAAACCAACAAGAAGAGCAAGCAGTAGTTTGTCGTCCTGAGAATTCAGAAAGTAATTTGTGTAAGCAACATTATTAAACAAAGCGAATAATAGCAGTGGCAGAAAAATTAGCCATGCAGCGAGGTGTAAAATAGCTGTCGCAGAACTATTGAACCGATTCATTAATATAGACAATTAGGTATAACAATGATACATATCTAATTCGAAAAAAATACAAAGGAATTTGCGATTTTTTCAACTTGCGATAAAAACACAAATAACAGCGGTAAATTTTTTACAAAAATAAAGGCCCCTTCAATTAAGAAAGGGCCTTCGCGTCCAATTCAATTAGTTATTTAACTAAAATTAATCGACCATTTATCACCTTACTATTATTTGAAATTCTATATAAATAAATACCAACAGGCAATTCTTCAGCATTGAATTCTACACTGTAATTTGCTCCTGCTTCAATTTCTCCATTGAACAATGAAGCGATCTTCATTCCTGACATTGAAAATACTTCAACTGAAGTCATTCCTGAAAAATCAGGTGACATAAATTCAATTGTAGTTTTAGAGTTGAATGGGTTCGGGAATGCATTGACAATAAAGTCAGTATTTTCTTCTTCCGGCTGTTCATCAGAAATTCTGTTTCCTCCAATACCGAAATTCACATTTGTGCAGGGTATTCTTGTAATAGGACCTGAATATGTTCCAACGAAATCGCCAATTCCCATTCCTCTTGCCCCTGCTACAGTAAAGAGTTTATAATTTTCAGGAGAACCGGCAGGATCATTATTAGCATATATTGTTGTCGTATCACCATCAGCGGATTTCACTCCAAGTTGATTCAAGTCAGTATTAAATGATGAATAAACTGCAGCACTCCACTTCCACTCCACATTTGCTACTCCCGGACGATTTGCAGTCCACACACCTTTCCATGTGATAGAAGATAGGTTTCTTAAAATTGTACTAGGTAGTAAATGTGCATATCCTGAAATAAAATAATTGCCGGAAATATTCGGTGGTGCAATAGTCATCCATTCAATTCCATTAAATGTTGTTGTTGCAACAGAAACAGTATCGGTTATAACAAGTTTGGAAATCTTTGGATTCAGATTAAAGCGCGAACTGGCAATATTTTGATCAGAGAAAGTTAACATCAAAGGATATGCGCCGGCATAGTTTACTTTTACTACTGCGCTGAACCAGATAGTTCTTCCGATCGCAATATCATTATTATTAAATCCTGCTACAATCCTGCTAAAGTCTGCAGCAGATTTTGTAATTGCAATAGTTGTTGACAGCACAGACATACATCCTTTTGCATCAGTGACTCGAACATTATATGCTCCTGCTCTCAGGCCGGTTATACTTGAAGTTGTTTGGCCGGTATTCCACAGGTAAGTGAACGGCGCTACTCCGCCTGTGATTGTTGTTACAGCAGATCCCTGATAACCATTTGCACAATTACCTGCCGATCCTCTGACGGAAGCTTTCATTGGTGCTGAAACAATACGTGTAGCAGTACTAGTACAACCGAAAGTATTTTTGACTGTTACTGTATAAGTTCCGCCTGTTCTTACAGAAATAAATTGTTTTGTTGAAGCAGTATTCCATTTATATGTAAAACCAGGAGAAGCAGTAAGTGTTGTTGCACCGCCCGGACATATGAAATCATTTCCTGAAATTGAGCTTATTGGTAATGTACTCTGCGTGACATTCACAGTAACAGAAGCTGTACATCCCGCTAAATTAGTAGCCTGAACTGTGTATGAACCCGCAGTAGAAATTCTTGAACATTGTGTTGTATCACCATTACTCCATAGGTAAGAAGTCATACCTCCTGTTGCACAAAGGTTTGTTGATGAATCAGGACAATATGATAAATTTCCAGTGACGATGACTCTTGGAAGAGATGGATTTGCAACTATTGCAGTAACATTAAGAGTACATCCATTGGCATCGGTCACCGTTACTACATATGTACCGGCCGCAAGACCTACTGCCATATTAGTAGTTTGAACGGGATTCGTATTCCATAAGAAAGTATATGGAGATCTTCCTCCACCAGGAGTAACTTTCGCTGTTCCTGTGTTGGCAACGCAACCGGTAGGAGTTGTAAGCATAGTTCCCGTCACCCTTGTTGGTGAAGCAGTAATTACTGCCGAAGCACTCTTAGTACATCCTTCGAAATCTGTTACTGTATAATTGTATGTTCCTGCCGTAAGGTTCGTACGTGGAGAACCACCATAGATGTAAGGTGCTGTTCCACCGGTAGCTGTTAATGTAACACTTCCGCGGCCATTAAAACACAAGATCTGATTCGCAGTTGCAATTAAATTCAGAGGCGCCGGAGCAGGATTGATTAACACATCAACAGAATCAATACATCCGTTCGCATCAGTCAAAGTATAAAGGTAATTGCCTTCCAGCAATCCATTAGTTGATTGATTATTGAAAGTATAAGGCGCTGTTCCTCCTGTGGGTGTCAATGCAACACTTGCTGTTCCGCCAAAACATCTTATTTGAGTGACATTTGTGATCAGCGTTGGCAAGGATTTGACGGTTACATTGGTTGTTACAATACTATCACAACCTAAATAATTAGCATTAGGAAGTGTTGTAATATAGCTTCCGCTGACCAATGGATAAATTGTAGTATTGTCAGGCATAAGTAATGCACTTCCTGCACAAAGAATAATAGTTCTTGAACTTGTGGTATTTGTAATAACATTTAAAGTAGTAGTGATAACACTGTCACATCCAGAAGCATTTTGAATAATACTGATATACGTACCGGCAAGTGAAACTGTATTTCCATCCGGCAAAATATGAGTATGACCACTGCAAATCGTTGTGTTCGCAGATGAATAAGTAGTAGCAGAAACCGAAATAGTTGTAGTTATCGTTGAATCACAGCCATTGGAATTTACCAGATGAGTAACATATACACCGGCAGTCGAAACAATTGATCCATCAGCAAGAGTATATGAAGCGCCATTACAAATTGTAATATTCTGATTAGATGCTGTATTCTGGATTACTGTTAAAGTAGTAGTGATAACAGAATCACAACCTGAAGAATTAACGAGATGACTTGTATAAACACCTGTCGTATTTACAATAGCTCCACTTGGTAATGTGAAATTTTGTCCGGCACAAATTGATGCAAGCTGACTAGAGGAAGAGTTAGCAATAACTGATACAATCGAAGTAACAACTGAATCACAACCTGCATTATTTTCGATATGTGAAATATAAGTCCCCGCTGAATTAATAACGCCTCCATCAGGAAGAGTATATGATGACCCGTTGCAGATTGAGACGTTTTGAGTTGACGCTGAATTTGAAATCACTGTCAGGTTCGTTGTGATCGTTGAGTCACATCCTGCTGCATTTGCAATATGTGAAACATACGTTCCGGAAACGGTTGTTGTTGCTCCATCAGGTAATGTATGAGTAGCACCGGAACAGATAGACACATTTTGTATAGATGAAGAATTTGGAACGACAGTCAGATTAGTTGTAACAACAGAATCACATCCAACACCAAGAGGAATGCTGGAAATATAAGTTCCGCTGTTTGTTACACTGATTCCATCAGGAAGTACAAAAGTACTTCCATCACAAATCGAAACATTCTGAGTAGAATTTGAACCAACCAGAACTGTTAAGTTCGTTGTAATAGTAGAATCACATCCTGCTGCATTTGAAATATGGCTTGTGTAAACTCCTGTCACGGTAGCTGTAGCACCATCAGGTAAAGTATGCATAGCACCATCACAGATCGAAACAGTCTGGGTCGACGTTGTATTTGGAATAACTGTCAAATTAGTTGTGATAGTTGAATCACAACCCGCTGCATTTGAAATATGTGAAACATAAGTTCCAGTTACAGTAGCAGTAACTCCATCAGGCAAAGTATGCGTTGTACCATCACAGATCGAAACAGTTTGTGCCGAAGTCGTATTTGGAATAACAGTCAAGTTCGTTGTGATCGTTGAATCACATCCCGCTGCATTTGCAACATGTGAAACATAAGTTCCGGAAATTGTAGCTGTAGCTCCATCAGGTAAAGTATGTGTCGCTCCATCACAGATCGAAATAGTTTGAGTCGATGTTGTATTCGGAATAACCGTCAAATTCGTTGTGATCGTTGAATCACATCCCGCTGCATTTGAAATATGAGAAACATACGGTCCGGAAACAGTCGCTGTAGCGCCATCAGGCAAAGTATGCGTCGCTCCATCACAGATCGAAACAGTCTGAGTCGAAGTCGTATTTGGAATAACCGTCAGGTTCGTTGTGATCGTTGAATCACATCCTGCTGCATTTGCAACATGTGAAACATAAGTTCCGGAAATGGTTGCATAAGCGCCATCAGGCAAAGTATGAGTCGCTCCATCACAGATCGAAACAGTCTGAGTTGAAGTTGTATTTGGAATCACCGTTAAGTTAGTCGTGATCGTTGAATCACATCCTGCAGCATTTGAAATATGTGAAACATAAGTTCCCGAAATTGTAGCTGTAGCTCCATCAGGTAAAGTATGTGTCGCTCCATCACAGATCGAAACAGTCTGAGTCGATGTTGTATTTGGAATAACTGTTAAGTTCGTTGTAATTGTTGAATCACATCCTGCTGCATTTGCAATATGAGAAACATAAGTTCCAGTTACAGTAGCAGTAACGCCATCAGGTAAAGTATGCGTTGCACCATCACAAATTGAAACAGTCTGAGTTGAAGTTGTATTTGGAATAACTGTTAAGTTCGTTGTAATTGTTGAATCACATCCAGCAGCATTTGCAATATGAGAAACATATGTTCCTGTAACAGTTGCAAAAGCTCCATCAGGTAAAGTATGAGTCGCTCCATCACAAATTGAAACAGTCTGAGTCGAAGTGGTATTTGGAATAACCGTTAAATTCGTTGTAATAGTTGAATCACATCCCGCTGCATTTGGAATATGAGAAACATACGTTCCGGAAATGGTTGCAAAAGCTCCATCAGGCAAAGTATGCGTCGCTCCATCACAGATCGAAACAGTTTGAGTCGATGTTGTATTTGGAATAACCGTCAAATTCGTTGTGATCGTTGAATCACATCCTGCAGCATTTGCAATGTGAGAAACATAAACACCAGTCACAGTAGCTGTAACGCCATCTGGCAAAGTATGAGTAGCACCATCACAGATCGAAACAGTCTGAGTTGAAGTTGTATTCGGAATAACCGTTAAATTCGTTGTGATTGTTGAATCACATCCTGCAGCATTTGCAACATGAGAAACATACGTTCCGGAAATGGTTGCAAAAGCTCCATCAGGCAAAGTATGTGTTGCTCCATCACAGATCGAAACCGTTTGCGTCGAAGTAGTATTTGGAATAACTGTTAAATTCGTTGTGATCGTTGAATCACATCCCGCAGCATTTGGAATATGAGAAACATACGTTCCGGAAATGGTTGCAAAAGCTCCATCAGGTAAAGTATGTGTCGATCCATCACAGATCGAAACAGTCTGAGTTGAAGTTGTATTTGGAATCACAGTCAGAGTAGTTGTAATCATTGAATCACATCCTGCAGCATTTGCAATATGTGAAACATAAGTTCCAGTCACAGTAGCTGTAACGCCATCTGGCAAAGTATGAGTAGCTCCATCACAGATCGAAACAGTTTGCGTCGAAGTAGTGTTTAGAATAACTGTTAGGTTTGTTGTGATCGTTGAATCACATCCTGCAGCATTTGAAATGTGGCTAGTGTAAACTCCTGTCACGGTTGCAGTAGCGCCATCAGGTAAAGTATGCGTTGCACCATCACAGATCGAAACCGTCTGAGTTGAAGTTGTATTTGGAATCACCGTTAAATTCGTTGTGATTGTTGAATCACATCCTGCTGCATTTGAAATATGAGAAACATAAGTTCCGGAAATGGTTGCAAAAGCTCCATCAGGTAAAGTATG
>JADJSV010000009.1 GCA_016711505.1 Bacteroidota bacterium
TGACTCATGTGACTTTACTGACAATGTCATGGACGATCGTTCATCCGATCGATGAAGAAAGTCCGATGTATGGCTGGACAGCCGACGATTTCATTAAAAAAGAAGTAGAATTTCTTGTATTGATCAAGGCCTACGAAGAAACATTTGCTCAAACCGTTCACACCCGTTCTTCCTACAGGGCTGAAGAAATTATATTTGGTGCAAAATTTCTTCCAATCTTAAAACCCGGCGACAATAATTCCGTAACAGTTGAGCTCAATCGAATAAATGAATATACAACCACTCCACTTTTTGAAGAGTTGAAATATTCTGAAGAACCGAAATAATTTAAAATCATATCCATTGAACAAAAAAGCAATATCCGTTATTAAGTACATTATTTTACTTGCCATTGGTGTCGTATTATTATGGATAGCATTCAGGAAAGTCGATCTTCCAAAAATGATCGCCGATATTAAGAATGCAAATCTTTTTTGGGTTGGATTATCAGTTGTAACAAGCCTGGTAGCATTCACAAGCCGGGCAATCCGCTGGAATTTATTGATAGAGCCATTAGGTTATAAACCTAAACTCAGTAACACTTGTGCTTCACTAATGATCGGTTATCTGGCTAACCTGGCAGTACCCAGGTTAGGAGAAGTTACGCGATGCGGATCTCTCAACCAAACTGAAAATGTTCCATTTGATAAATTGTTAGGCACTGTTATTTTTGAACGCATCATTGATGTATTGTGTCTTCTTACATGTATCATTCTGGTAGCAGTATCAGAATACGAACGACTGGGAAATTTCTTAAATGAAAATATTTTCGATCCGATGAAAAGCAAGGTACATTCATTTATCAATTCACCGATATCAATTGCAATCGTCCTGATCATATTTCTTTCACTTTTAATTTTCTTATTCAAGAATAAAAAAAGCAAAGGTTTTATTTCGAAGTTTACAGTGATCTTAAAAGGAATCGGAGATGGAATGGTTTCTGTCAAAAGAATGAAAAAACCGTTTCAGTTTATTTTTCATACAATACTGATCTGGGCTATGTATTTCATGATGTCTTATCTCTGCTTTTTTGCTTTACCTGCAACTTCACAGTTAAGCTGGCATGCAGGTTTGTTTGTATTAGTAGTTGGCGGTTTAGGTATGAGTGCGCCATCTCCCGGAGGAGTTGGATCCTATCATGTTTTAGTCGCTGCAGGATTATATCTTTATGGCATATCGGACCAGGATGGAAAAACTTTCGCAACATTGATGCATGCCTCACAAACCTTGGTGGTGATTGTATTCGGAGCATTATCTTTCCTATATTTATTCCTCAAACAAAAGAATGGAACCGCTAACGCATCTTGATATTATAAAACGAAAAGTTGTTGATCTGAACCAACTTCAGCATTTGATTTACAGATGGCGTTTTTTATCAAAAAAGATAGTTTTCACCAATGGATGCTTCGATATTCTGCATTTAGGTCATATAGATTATCTGGCAAAAGCGTCAGATTTAGGAGATATTTTAGTGCTGGGAGTCAATTCTGATGCCTCCACCAGAGGATTAAAGGGCCCGAATCGCCCAATCAACAATGAAGAACAAAGGTCAGTTTTGCTTGCTTCACTGCATTTTATGGACGCAGTCATCATTTTTGACGACCCTACACCCATCGAATTGATAAAAATCGTACGTCCGGATGTTTTAGTGAAAGGTTCTGACTATAATTTGAGCAACATCGTCGGAGCCGATATCGTTCAATCTTATGGCGGACAAGTAAAAACCATCGATTTTTTGCCGGGTTACTCAACGACAATGATCGAGGAAAAAATTATTTCCGGCAGAAAGTAAATCTTGAATCAATAATAATTTTATATTTACAATAAAGAATAAAGAATGAAACCAATTCGACAATTTTCGGGACTCGTATTATTGCTATGTTTTGTAGCATTGTACTCCTGCTCTAAAGAAGAATACTTCAAATCTGAGTCAGGTATAAAAAAACAATTAGAAGGTAGTTGGAGTCTTATTCCAATTCCCCGGACTAATCCGGATCAGAACTGGGCATTTGACAATAATGACAAAATGACCAGAAGTGAATTAAACGTAAATTACACGGGCGATTTTACAGTGAGCACTTCACTTACTAAAGCTGAGATCAAACTTGAAAATTTCACTGTCGTTTCCGGTTCGTTCGACTATAATGGAACATGGGAAATCGTTCAACTGGATGATGATTTTCTTATCATCGCCAATGACCGGGAAGGAACTTCAGGTATAAAAGAATTAGAATTCACTAAGAAAAAATAATACTTCACACAGATATTTAATGATGAGCCAATTCCGGAAGGGGTTGGCTTTTTTCGTTTTTAATTTGAAGTTGGAGATTAGAAATCTCAACCGTCCGATAAAACTAATTTCATATTATAGTAAATCCTAGATGCAAGTTCCAGGTTTCAATTTTTCTTTTTTTGTTTGCCCAAATCGAAAATTAAAAATTGCTTCAACACTTTGAAATTGATTTTGATGAACGATATATTTCAAACAACCGATTTCAATTTTGGGTGACAATTTGGTTTTAATGATTAGACTTTTATTTCAGGAAAAAGCTGTGTGTTTAAAGAGTGCGCCCCTAAAGGTGCTTAGCGCTCTTGTATAGTCCAAAAGTTACCAAGATTTTGGCCCTAACGGGCCTTATCATCTATAAATTAAAAGCGAATACATCATTGCTTTTAACAAATGATATTACTCTGCTGACAATAATAGAGGCTAATCTGCAAACAATCTTTTATAAATAATCTCATTTCAATAAAACGAAATTTCAATTCATTTCAATAAAAGCAACTTTTATTCATTTTTCATTCTTCATTATTAATTTTAAACTACTTTCACACTTCTAAAAATTGATCAGTGGCTAAAATTAAAACGTCTTTCTTTTGTCAGAATTGTGGTGCGCAAGCGCCTAAGTGGACCGGAAGATGTCCTTCATGCGGACAATGGAATACTTTTGTTGAAGAAGTAATTCAACGAAAAGAAGATCTTCCCGGCTGGAAAAAAAAAGATGGTGTAAAAAAGAAAGTCGCACAAGCTCAGTTACTCAGCGAAGTAGCAATAAAAGATGAGCATAGAATTGCATTGCCCGATCAGGAAATGCATAGAGTACTGGGTGGTGGACTTGTTCCCGGATCATTGATCTTAATGGGTGGAGAACCGGGTATCGGTAAATCTACATTGTTACTTCAACTTGCATTGTCAATGAAGAAACAATCTGTTCTATACATCAGTGGTGAAGAGAGCGAGCAGCAGATAAAAATGCGCGCAGACAGACTGAAGCTTTCAAGCGAAGCCTTTTTTATTCTGACAGAAACTTCGCTGGAAAATATTTTTCAACAGATCTCTGCAATGCATCCGCAGATCCTGATCATTGATTCAATACAAACGATCTTCAGTAATAAAATAGAATCATCACCGGGAAGTGTTTCTCAGATCCGCGAATGCGCCGGAGAACTTTTACGTTTTGCAAAAGAGAGTTCTGTTCCTGTTTTTCTCATCGGACATATTACAAAAGACGGAACTATTGCTGGCCCGAAAATTCTTGAACACATGGTTGATACAGTTCTTCAATTCGAAGGCGATCGTCATCATGTATATAGAATTCTGCGTGCAAATAAAAATCGTTTTGGTTCAACGGCCGAGATCGGTATCTATGAAATGCAAGGTTCAGGTCTTCGCGAAGTAGATAATCCTTCTGAAGTACTGATCGCAAATCGCGAAGAAAGTCTATCAGGTGTTGCAATCTCCGCAACGATGGAAGGTATCCGTCCTCTTTTAATAGAAACACAAGCGCTTGTAAGTTCAGCTGTGTATGGTACACCGCAACGTTCATCAACCGGTTTTGACTTACGTCGATTAAGTATGTTGCTAGCTGTACTTGAAAAACGATGTGGCTTCCGACTGGGCGCAAAAGATGTTTTTTTAAATATAGCCGGTGGAATAAAAGTTGAAGACCCTGCAATTGATCTCGCTGTGATCTGTGCAGTATTATCATCAAGCGAAGACATTGCAATTTCACCAAGGATAGCATTTTCAGCAGAAGTAGGTTTGAGTGGCGAAATTCGTCCGGTCACAAGAATAGAGCAACGAATCAGTGAAGCCGAAAAAATGGGCTTCGAAGAAATTCTGATCAGCAAGTACAATCTCAAAGGATTAGACAAGAGTCGTTATAAGGCGATCCGGATTAATGCTGTTTCGAAAGTTGAAGAGGTGTTTCAGCATTTATTCGCATAGAGCAATTCTATAATTTAAACTGAATAAAATTTTTAACACTAAGATCACTAAAATTTGTCACAAGAACACATTGCGCTCTTGTGACAAAATTTAGTGATCTTAGTGTTTTATTTTTTTAATTTTTAATTAATTTTTTCAATACTCTTGAATTCTCATTTTCGATCGATAAGAAATAAACTCCCGAAGCAAGTTCGCCAACATTCATAGTCATTTGCATTTCAGAATTCGCCTGTTGTTTTTCGGAAATAAGTTTTCCATTCGCAGCAAACAATTTTACAACCTTATCGGAGTTAGTATTATCGAATTGGATAGTTATCTGATCAACAAATGGATTCGGATATATTTCCAATTGCATTGAATTTGAAATTGAACCGTTTCTACTAATAATAGAAATACTGATCGTATCACTTGCGCTACATCCATTTGCATCAGTTACCATAACAAAATAATCACCGCTGATCGCAGTTGTAATAAACTGAGTCGTTGCCGTTGTATTCCATGAATAAGAAGCAAACCCTGAACCCGCATCAAGCACTATTGAGTTTCCTGATTCCAGAGCAGTGTCATTTCCTAAAGAGATCACAGGAATAGAATTGATATTTGCATTTACTGCAATAGGTTCACTAGGACAAATCCCACCGGCAACAGCAAAATACTGAACACTGGAATTAAGAACAGGCGTAATGAATGTACTACCTGTACCGAGAATTGTTCCACCCGGTGCATCGAACCATGTAATCGTTTCAGATGAATTTGCATTTAATGTCAGAGAAGCACTTCCACAATTTGAAGCATCCGTTACTGAAATCGCTGATACAGGATTTACTGTTGCTTCAACCGCAACGAAATTACTCGGACAAATTCCTGCAGTCTGAATGTACATGGTAGTTGTCGTTGTTAAGATCGGAGTAGTAAATGAATTTCCTGTTGTGATAAAATTTCCATTGACAGCATCGTACCAGTTAATTGTACCACTACCATTTGCAAGTAGTGTGAAAGATGTCGGTCCGCATGCTGATGCATCAATACCTGTTGGATCAGCTTCAATTGGATTGACTGTTACATTTACTGCAACAAAATTACCAGGACAAACATCACCTGCCTGTACGTAATAAGTTGAAGACGCACTTAAGACAGGCGTTGTAAATACAGAACCAGTACCGATCACTGAGCCATTTGGTGCATCATACCAATTTATAATATCAGGAGAATTTGCTGTCAGTTGAACAGAAACTGCACCGCAAGCATTTATGTCAGCAACTGCAGGATCTGCAGGGATCTGATTGATGATTGCATCAGCAGCAACAAAATTACTTGGACAAATTCCTGAAGTCTGCGCATAATAAGTTGTGCTTGTATTCAAAACAGGAGTATTGAAAGTTGTTCCAGTTCCAACTAATGAACCGTTAGGCGCATCAAACCATGTTATAGTTCCTGAAGAGTTTGCAGTCAAAGAAAGTGCAGATGCTCCGCAAGAATTATCGCTTGTTGTTACAGGATCAGGAGAAACGGTATTGATAGTTGCCGTTACGGGAATAAAATTGCTGGTACAAACAGCACCTGCCTGAACATAATATACCGTTGTTGAATTTAAAACAGGCGAAGTAAAATTACTTCCTGTAAATAGAAGCGTTCCGTTTGGAGCATCATACCATTTTAATACTTCAAGTGATGATGCAGAAAGATTAACAGTTCCATTTCCACAACGGTTGTTATCAGTAACCGTAGGATCAGCTGCAAAGGCATCAATATTAGCATTTACTTCTACGAATGAACTAGGACAAATTGTACCGGCCTGAAGATAATACGATGTAGAAGTTGTCAGCGCCGGAGTTGTGAACGCAGATCCTGAAAAGAGCAAGTTTCCGTTCGGTGCATCATACCAGTTAATAGTTGAAGCTGAATTTGCCTGAAGAGTAATGATCCCCGAACCACAACGTGTTACATCATTTGTTGTTGGATTAGCAGTGATTGCATTTATTGTAGCAGTGACAGGAATTCTGTTGCTGATACAACCTACTCCGGCTTCAACATAATAAGTTGTAGTTTGTGAAAGTACAGGCGTACTATAATTTGTTCCTGTAAAAATTGAAGAACCACCAGTAGCGACTGTGTACCATCTGACAACAGCTGTGTCATTTGCAATAAGGGTAACAGAACCATTTCCACAATTCTCTGCACCTGTTACTACAGGATCTGCTGTAAACTGATTGATGATTGCATTAGCAGCCACTCTTGAACTCGGACAAGTTGTACCTGATTGTACATAGTATGTTGTTGTTGAATTCAAATTTGGCGTTGTATAAGTTAAACCTGTTCCTAAGAGTGTTCCTCCGGAAGTTGAAGAATACCAGGCAGCAGTAGAAGAATTTGCTGTTAGAGTTACAGTACCATTTCCACATCTTGCAACATCTGAAACAGCAGGCGGACTTGCAACAACATCAATCGTTGCAGTTGCAATTACACGAGAAGAAGGACAAACAGTACCTGCTTCAACAAAATAATTTGTTGTCGACGGAATTGAAGGTGTATTAAAATTTGTTCCTGTAAATAATAATGTTCCGCCGGTTGCTGCAGAGAACCAGTTGATAACTGCTGTATCAGATGCAGTAAGCAAAACACTTCCGGCACCACAACGGCTGGCATTTGTTACAACAGGCGCAGCTGTTATTCCATTGATTATTGCACTGACAGAAACTCTCGGACTTGGACAGAATGATCCTGCAGAAAGATAATAAGTTGTAGTTTGATTAAGTGAAGGCGTTGTAAAAGCAGTGCCGGTATTAACCAGGTTTCCTCCTACTGCTGCATCAAACCAACTGATAGTAGCTGTATCCGATGCAGTTAAATTTACATTTCCTGTACCACATCTTGAAACATTGCTTGTTACCGGAGAAGCCGTTACTGCATTGATGACAGCATTCACTCTTACCCGGACACTTGGACAAACACCTGAAGCCTGTACAAAGTAACCGGTAGATTGCGTTAATGAAGGTGTAGTAAATGAAACTCCTGTTCCAACAATTGTTGCAGAAGTAGAATCAGCAAACCAATTTAAATTCGATGTACCTGCTGCAGAAAGTACCAGAGTTCCGGTACCACATCTTGAAGCTGATGTTGTTGAAGAAATTTGTTCAACAGCACCTACTGTCAATGCTACACCTGATGAACTTGCCGAGCAACCGGAAGCTGTAACTTTTACAGAATAGGAACCGGCAGTTGATACTGTTATGCTTGTTCCTGTAGAACCTGACATCAGATTATTGTCTTTGTACCATTGATAAGTTGCACCACTAACTGAACCGACATTTAAAACAACAGAAGAACCATTACAAATTCCTGTAGAACCCGGAGTTGTGATCTGAGCAACAGGTCCTGAATATGCACGACCCGGTGACCCTAATAAACATCCGGCGAACCAATTGTTACCATCGTCTGCACTTGCAGTTTCATTAAGTCTTTCAAGTGTATATCCACCCGCATCAGCTGTTGTTGCAAATGGTAATTGATCTGAATACAAAACAGACATTTGCAACTGATCATTTCTGTCAAACAATCTCAACTCTTCTCCACTATTGGAGAAATCAAACTTAAAGTCTCCGATAACATTTGATACTGTGGGATAAACTGCACTAAATTTCTCAAGATCCGATGCTAAAACTAAATAACCATTTGCAGGAATAGAAGTTGTAACCGGCAATATGTAAGTATGATTATCAGCTTCATCTCTGAACATCCAGTTTGAAAGATCGATAGCCTGGCTGCCTCTGTTGTGGATCTCTATCCAGTCACCCGATTCATTCAACGAATCACTGTGATAATTCAATTCACTGAATGCTAATTGCGGACTAGCAGCTGAACCTGTGAAGTAACATGTAATAACATCGCTGGAAGTAAAGTTATAGGTTGCACTTTGATTCGTGTTATTCGATGAAATCACAACATTACTTCTCCAGTGATCAAATGTATATCCGGGATTTGGTATTGCAGTTATTGTTACCGGATTTCCATTAAAGTAAACTCCATTCCATGGATAAGTTGATGGAGTGATTGTTGAAATCTGAACAACACCTGCACCGGCCGGACTTACTTGTAAAGTTAATGTCACCTGACCTGACAGTTGAAATTCACTTTGAACAAAATTTCTTGCATAAGTAGGTCTGCTATTTGCAAAGGATAGCATGGAAGCAATATTTGTTATCCAGGTTGCTGAATCAATTCCGCCCCATTTTTCACTTTGCAGATGGTAATCATATTTAAGAGAATCTCTCAACAAATATGCATTGGCCTGAACATTTGAAGGAAGGAAGATCGTATTGACAAGATCGGCATAACGATTAATAAAATATCTTTTAAACGTTGCATTCTGTGTAAAATATTTAAAGAGATCTGAATTGTAATTATGCGGCGAAGCATTTCTTGCAACAGAAAGCATATTATTAGTAACACTACCATTATATCCTAATCCAAACTCAAGATCATAGATCAGATATTTAAATTTTCCATCGCCTTTTTTCGGTCTCCACAATTTTAAATTATTATTTGTTCCACCCATCCAGTCATCATTCGGATAATATGTTTCAGCGATAAAATAATCTGCCATATTCTGGAGATCCATCATCGAAGATATTGTATTGTAATAATCAGGATCAGAAGGAGAAGTGGTTGTAGCAAAATTGTGCATTGCGAAAAAAGCAGAATCACTTCCCTTTTTTACTTCAATACCCGTATAGAAATAACTTTCTTTCAAAAAATCGATCTCATCAGCTTTGTATCCATAATTACCTTCGACCCAATGATGATCATCATTTTCACGGAAATAATAAATTCCCCAGTTCTGACCATTGAGTGTTAAGATACAAGGTTCATAGGCAATATAATTATTGTAAGTGCCTTTCAGGATCCGGTTCATCAATGCATCCCGCATGTTGCATTTGTTACGGTCATTTCCTGCCATGTGAAGAATGAAATTATCCCATTTATCGTTCCATGGCTTAAGTGATTGTAAACTGTAATTAAGATTAGACAGACCATACTTATCACCAAGTTTTATTTCCAGACTCTTCTGTGGTGCTGAACGTGACCATCCTCCTGTTACTGCAAGACCAGAGTTAAATTTAAATTGCAGACTTTTATCTCTTTCATAAAATTCCAGTGTAACATCTTTTTCTAGATCCAGCCAGTAGTTTGCTCCCCAATGCGGATTGGCTGATGTATAACCGGGTCCGTCTGCAAAAATTCCGGTGTTATAATCATATAGGTTATCCGGATCAGTAGTTAATGCAACTACAGGTAACCTGGTCGTGAAATTTATAAAGTAAGTATTCGTGACCGTTGTGCTACCAATTGCATTTGGCGCAAATACTCTTGCACGAATTGTTTTAGTTGAAGAAATTGAAATCGGTGATGTATAAAGAGTACTTGTTTCAGTTACATCACTTCCATCATTTGTGTATCGAATACTTCCACCGGGAAATGTTGTAGTTAAAGAAAGTGAACGTGTTCCTGAATAAAATCCACCTTGCAATGAAAAAATAGGAAATGTTGCATAAGAGGTTTTGCAAATTGATCCGTTATTTGAAGTATTCGGAGTGGGCTGATCAGTTAAACACCAGCTTGAACCTCCATCCGGAATTCTGGCAATTGAATTATCGATCTCAAGATTTCCTGTTGACTTTTTATCAAGCAAAGAGTTACTCGCATTTGTCAGAAAAATTGTTTCTCCTGTTTTACTGATTTTAAAATCAGCATGAAAATATGTTGTTGATGAATAATGAAACCATGATGGTACAGAGGAAAAAAGTACTGAACCATTTTTGACAGAAAAAGTCAGATATGGATTTGAACTCATGTCATTATATGTTCCGGTAGTGTTGTGGACTTCAACCGCAAGTACGTTTGTTCCATTCACCAGAAGCGTTCGCAATTTACTGTAATCAAGATAAAAGCTATCCGGATATTCATTTTGAAAAAGAAGAGCTTCATGACCAAGAGGTGAAAGTTCATTCCATGCAGGAACAATTCCGGGCGAGCCTATATTCATTCTTGCAATTTCTACTCCGTTCAGATAAGCAACAAATCCATCATCGAAATCCATATTAAATACAGCACTCATAATTTTAGAGGTATCGGAAATAGAAAACGATCTTCTCATATAAACAGAAGCGCAACCGGTGATAGTTGTTCCGTCATCTGAATCACCCATTCCAATACCACCGTTTCCTGACGACCATGAACCATCATTGAAAGATGGTATTCTCCAGTTAGAAGTAAACGATGAAGTATTTGCACGATACTTCCAGTTATCACTTGCTTTCACAGCAGTTTCCCAATGTGTGAGAACAGTCTGATCAGTGTCTGCTGCAAATACAGTGACATAAGAACCGGCTGAAAGACTATAATCAGGAAAGCGGAATTTATAAGGTTTCAAAGAATCATCAGACAAACCATAACCACTAAGATTTACAGGTGATGAACCGGCATTGTAGATTTCAATCCAGTCATCATACTGATAATTTTCATCGGAGATCGTCTTCGTATTAGAGCTCTGAATTTCATTGATAACAATCTGTCCATTTGAAAAAAAACTGATTGTTACCAGAACTAAAAAAAGGATTAATTTGTAGGTGTGTTTCATCAATTAATATTAAATATTACTTTGCTAAAATGCGCTCCGAAACGTCTGAAATCAAGCCTTTGTGGTTAACACCCGGATATACTTCGCTAAAGCCCTATATAGCTTGGCCAAAAGATGATTTAACGTGGTGACGAAAAGAACCAACTTTACCTCAATTCTTTTTTAGTTTTCATTAACTATTTTAGTTTTGTTGGTTCCTCAAAAGTTGAAAATTTCATATTTTAAGGCGAAAAACTGATACAGAATCAGCAATCCGGATATCGTAAAGTCAGAACCTTTGCTAAAGTCTTGTAAATAAAGACTTTATAAACTTTCAGTACTCGGCCGTTCCGGAAGTAAAAATCTATATTAATTACTTGATTTTCAATTAAATACGCTTATAAAATTGATTCGTAATAAGAAATTATGCAGGATTACAGGAAAGTTTCGGCTTCTGGCACTTCTTGTCCTTGCATTTGTGACTATGGATAAGGTGCAAGCCAGTCATTCCATGGGTGCAGATCTTACTTACAAATGTCTTGGCGGAAACTCTTACGAAATCGAATTATCATTTTATCGTGATTGTGCCGGCATCGAAGCGGATTCTATTGCTAACATATTTTTTCAATCCTCTTGTTATCCTTCTTCATCAATACAAATTTCTTTGATTCCCGGAACCGGACAAGAAATTAGTCCGGCATGTCCGAATAACACAACAACATGCAACGGCGGAACATTCACCGGAATTCAGGAATATATTTATCGCGGAATAATTAATCTACCGGGACCATGTGTCGACTGGCAATTCAGTTATAATTTATGTTGCAGAAATAATGCGATCACAAATATTGATCTACCGGGAAGTACAAATATTTACATCTATGCAAATCTGAATAATGTAATTACTCCATGTAATAATTCACCTACATTTTCAAACAAGCCTGTTCCTTTTGCATGTCGTGGTCAGCAATTTTGTTACAATCATGGTGCATACGATATTGATGGCGACTCTCTCGTGTATTCTCTGATCACTCCGTTTGACAGTCCCGGAGTACCGATTACTTATTCGAGCCCATGGACAGCAACAAATCCATTGACATCATCTCCGGGCGTTACCTTGAATCCGCAGACAGGCGACATCTGTATGACGCCAACGAATCTTGAGATCACGGTGATGGCAGTATTAGTTCAGGAATTCCGGAATGGAGTTTTGATCGGTGAAGTTGAACGTGACATACAATTTACGATCATCGATTGCAATAATATCATTCCAACTGTTTCAGGAATAAATGGAACAAATAGTTTTTCGCAGACAGTTTGTGCAGGAACACAAACTTGTTTTAATATTAATTCAGGAGACGTAAACGGAACACAGAATACTTTTTTAGACTGGGACTACTCTATTCCGAATGCGACCTTCACAACTTTTCCCGGACAGAGAGAAACAGCAACTTTTTGCTGGACGCCAACATCAGCACAAATAAGTACGAATCCATATTGCTTCACAGTTACAGTCCGTGATGATAATTGCCCATTTGTCGGAAGTCAGATCTATGCCTTTTGTATAACAGTTACGGGAATTGTAGCAAACGCAGGCCCGGATCTAAGTGTCGCTTGTAATGCAACAACTCCAATCACTGCAACCGCTTCGGGAGGAAGTGGAATTTATTCCTATCTATGGAACACAGGCGCAACAACACAATCAATTTCAGGCGGAGCAGGAAATTATATTGTGACTGCTTCTGATGGAAGTTGTACTGATACAGATACTGCAACTGTTAATCCTGCACCCGGATCACCGTTGGCAGCATTTAGCAATAATGCAAATTGTACAAGTCTTGCCATTCAATTTACAGATCAATCTACAATTACAGGTGGAACAATATCAAGCTACAACTGGAACTTTGGTGATGGCTTCACAAGTAATCTTCCAAGTCCTTCGCATACTTATCTCGCACAAGGAAATTATCCGGTTCAATTAATTGTAACTTCCTCTACAGGTTGTATTGATACTGTTACTCAAAATTTGCACCCGACGCTAACTGCATCTAATGCAGGATTTGCCTTTAACAGTGGCTGCCTGGGATCAGAAATAAATTTTACAAACCAATCCACTTCACCATCAGCGATTACGTCAGTGTTATGGTATTTTGGTGATGGAGCAACATCTACTGCACCTAATTCTTCACACATATATTCAGCAGCGGGAATTTACACTTCCTCGCTTGTAGTAACAAATGTAGATGGTTGTAAGGATTCCACTATAGGAGTACTTTCAATTTTCGGTTTACCTGTAGCAAATGCAGGAGCTAATGATACGGTATGCGAAGGCTTAACAGCAAATCTGATTGCCTCAGGAGGCGTGAGTTATTTGTGGAACCCCGGAACATTAACTACTGCTGCTATAACAGTGACACAAAGTGCTTCTACAAATTATGTAGTCACAGTTACAGATCTCAACGGATGTTCTGCTACTGCAACTGCAAGAGTAGTGATATCACGCTTGCCGCAATTGAATCTACAGGATCCTACAATTTGTCCGGGAGCAACAACAAATCTGACCGTAAATGTTTTTGGTGGTGGTGGTGGTCCACAATCAAATTATACATACCTATGGAATCCCGGTGGACAAACGACACAACAAATAACTGTTGGTCCGGCTATAGACACAGATTATCTGGTAACCGTAACCGGAAGATATGGATGTGTTGTAACAGATACTGCAAGCGTCACAGTTGATCCGGCTGTAATTGCAAATGCCGGACTCAACCAGCAGATTTGTCCCGGTGATACCGCTACACTTTCAGCGGCTGGTGGAACTTTTTACCAATGGGATCAAGGGGCCGGCAATTCACAGCAGGTAAATGTTAATCCAAATATTACAACAACATATACAGTTACAGTTTTTTCAGCAGCAAATTGTACAGCCACTGATCAGGTCGATGTTATAGTACTCGCACCACCTGTTGCAGATGCAGGACTCGATGAAAATATTTGCTTCGGCGATTCTGTAATTCTGAACGCAAACGGCGGAAACAATTATCAATGGACACCGGGGAATATCAATTCACAGCAGGCAATTTTTTCTCCTGTATCAAATTCTGCCTATACTGTTTTGGTTACAGATGTGAATGGATGTAAAGCAACAGACACAGTAAATGTATTTGTGAATGCTCTTCCAGTTGCTGATGCCGGCCTCGATCAGGCAATTTGTTTTGGTACAAGTGCGACTTTATCTGCAACAGGCGGATCAGCATTTCACTGGCAACCTAACAATGACACTTCGCAATCAACTTCAGTAAGTCCTGATTCAAATTCTGTTTATATTCTCACAGTTGTAGATACCAATGGCTGTAGTGATATCGATTCTATTCTTGTAAATGTAAATCCATTGCCAAATACTGTTATGTCTGTAAACAATGGTTTGTGTTTTGGTGCAGTTAATCTCAATGCAAGTGTAAATGCAACCGGAGCGAGCGGTCCTTATACTTATTTATGGTCGCCGACAGGTGGAACTGCAGCAACTGCAACCGGACTTGCTCCGGGAATGTATTTCATAACTGTAACAGATGCGAATAATTGTATTCGTAATGATTCTGCGTATGTCGATTTTCCAACTGCTGTCAGTGTAGTTGCAAATGCAATTCCTGTTTCCTGTTTTGGTGGAAACGATGGAACAGCAAGTGCAATTGCAGCAGGTGGAACGTCAACATATACTTATCAGTGGTCGCCCAACGGTGGTCAGTCGAATGTTGCAACAGGACTATCATCCGGAAATTATATTGTTACAGCAACAGATGCTAATGGATGTACAAGTACAACAACTGCAATCATAGACGAACCTGATGCGCTTACCTTGAATCCGGCAGTAAATTCTGTCGCTTGTTATGGTGATAGTACAGGAAGTATTATTATGTATGTAACAGGAGGAACACCGGGATATTCTTTTCATTGGAATCCACTTGGTGGAACAACTTCAGTTGCAACTTCATTACCGGCAGGAACCTATTCTGTGATCGTTACAGATCTGAATGGTTGCACGTCCACATTAAATACTATTGTTCAACAAGCACCGCAGCTTAATCTGAGTGTTGCTTCTGTTCCGACAATTTGTATCGGACAATCCAGTGATTTACTTGCTGTGATATCAGGAGGCGTAATGCCTTATACAGCACTATGGAATACATCCGATACCGGAGCAAGTATCAATGTGTCGCCAACAACAACAACAAATTATACTGTTTCAGTTCATGATGCAAATAACTGTCCTGTTGCTCCTGCGAGTGTTTCAGTACCTGTTTATCCTCCACTGAATCTGACAACTGTTAGTGTGCCACCAATGTGTGAAGGCGGTACTGTTAATTTACAAGCTGATGGTTCAGGCGGTAATGGTGGTCCTTATTATTATTCATGGAATGACAGTTCAATTTTTGGAGCAACACCTGTTGTGCTACTTGTAAATGATACAACATTTACAGTAACAGTAAGCGATGGCTGTTCACCGGATGTGAATCAATCTATTCCTGTTACTGTATACCCATTACCGGAAGTAGATTTTACTCCACATGCAATTGCAGGTTGTACACCTGTTGAAGTTAATTTTGCAAACTTCTTTCCGCAATCACCGGGTTCACTTTATTACTGGGATCTCGATGACAATGTTATAACCAATGATACGAATCCTGTTCACACATATGTTACACCCGGTGAATATGATATTTCACTTACAATTGTAACAACCGATGGTTGCGCTGCAAGTCAGAATGTAAACAATGCTGTTACTGTTTTTGGTTTTCCTGTTGCAGATTTTTTCCAAAGTGCTGATGAGGTTCCTGAATTTTTACCTTCTGTGACTTTCACAGACAACAGTACTGATGCCGTAACATGGCAGTGGGATTTTGGTGATGGAAGCTCAGTACTTGATATAACACAACCAACACATGAGTATGCAGACAGCGGAACTTATCAGGTCAGATTGATCGTAATGAATAACGGTGGATGTATAGATACTACCTATGGAATCATCAGAGTAGAACCTGAATTTACTATTTACGTTCCAAATGCATTTACACCCAATGGTGATGGTGTGAATGATTCATTCTTTGCAAATGGTCTTGGATTTGTAAATTATGAAATGTGGATCATGGACAGATGGGGAAAACAAATTTTTTATTCTCAGGAAGCAAAGCATCACTGGGATGGATCATATTTTGGTGGTGAAAGAATCTGTCAGAATGATGTTTATGAATATATCATCAACGTGAAAGACTACAAAGGAAAATCACATAAGGTGATTGGGCATGTGTCGCTGGTGAGGTAGTACAAATTTTTCCGGTTCAGACCAATGGTTAATAGTTGGCTCTTAAAGTTACCACCGACCTTTAGAAAATTTAAAACTTGGTAAACAGCCACTTTTGCGTGGTAGCGGATTTTCCTACATTTACCTCAATTGTTTTTGTGGATTCATTAACAATGATAGATTCGTCATGTGTAGGAAGTGCCGAAATTTGAACGATTTCGGCTTTGGAGGCATAAATTGAGAGATTAAAGCACCATTAAACTTGCAGACCATAAAAAAAACTACCTGCTTATTTCGCATAAAAACGCTGTTTTTATTGCTGGTTTCTTTAACAATGGCAAAGCATGGAATGGCCAGCCATTCCATGGGGTCAGATCTTACCTACCGATGCCTGGGTGGAAATTCCTATGAGATCACACTTTCCTTTTACCGTGATTGCGCCGGTATCGATGCTGATCAATCAGCGGAAATATTCTTTCAATCTTCATGTTTCCCTGCCAGTTCAGTTACCATTAGTCTGATTCCCGGAACAGGTCAGGAAATCGGTCCGGCTTGTCCCAACAATACTACTACCTGTAACGGCGGAACATTCACGGGTATTCAGGAATTTATTTACAGAGGAGTTATTAATTTACCGGGACCTTGTGCAGACTGGCAATTCAGTTACAATTTATGTTGCAGGAACAATGCGATCACAAACATTCTTCTTCCCGGACAAACTCAGATGTATATTTATGCTAATCTGAATAACACTATAACTCCTTGCAATAATTCACCAACATTTTCAAATAAACCTGTACCGTTTGCATGCAGAGGACAACAATTTTGCTATAATCATGGAGCATATGATGCGGATGGTGATTCACTTGTATATTCATTGATGACACCATTCGATAGTCCGGGCAATCCGATAACATATTCCAATCCATGGTCAGCAACAAATCCGTTAACATCATCACCTGCTGTAACAATAAATCCATCGACAGGCGACATATGTATGACTCCGACCAATCTTGAAATTACTGTCATGGCAGTGCTTGTAAAAGAATACAGAAACGGAGTATTGATCGGTGAAGTAGAACGTGATATTCAATTTACAGTTATTGATTGCAATAATATTGTTCCGACAGTCACAGGGATAAATGGAACAAATAGTTTTTCTCAAACAGTATGTGCAGGGACTCAATTCTGTTTTAATATTTCTTCCGGTGATGCGAACTCATCTCAAAACACTTTCATTGAATGGGATTATTCAATTCCGGGAGCAACTTTTACAACATATCCGGGCACAAGAGAGACGGCAACTTTTTGCTGGACACCAACAACATCACAAATAAATTCCAATCCATATTGCTTTACTGTAACAGTTCGCGATGACAACTGCCCTTATGTCGGAAGTCAGATCTACGCATATTGCATCACAGTAACAGGATTAAATGCAAATGCAGGACCTGACCAGACAGTAGCATGTAATGCAACTACTAATCTGTCTGCAACTGCTTCAGGTGGAAGCGGAACATATTCCTATCAATGGAATACAGGTGCAATTACACAAACTATTACTGCCGGAGCAGGAACTTATATAGTTACAGCATCGGACGGATCATGTACAGATTCAGACACAGTAACTGTTACTCCTGCAGTAGGTTCACCGATGGCAGCTTTTAGTACAAATGCAAATTGTTCAAGTCTTGCTGTACAATTTACCGATCAGTCAACAATATCAGGTGGTGCAATTTCAAATTACGAATGGAATTTCGGCGATGGAAATATCAGTACACTACAAAACCCTTCGCACACATATGCAGCAACGGGAAATTATCAGGTTCAGTTGATAGTAACATCTTCAACAGGATGTATAGACACACTCATACAAACTTTGCATCTTTCTTTGAATGTTCCTGATGCGCTCTTCTCTTCACAAAACGGTTGCATTGGTTCGCAGATAAATTTTACTAATCAATCAACTTCTCCAAGTGCAATTAATTCATGGCTATGGTATTTTGGAGATGGCAGCAATTCAACAGTTTCAAATCCGGCGCATACTTATTCAACTGCCGGTGTATTCAATACATCATTGGTAATTTCAAATATTGATGGATGCAGAGATTCTATAGTACATCCTGTTACTGTATTCGGTTTACCTGTTGCAAATGCAGGAGTGAATGATACAATCTGTGAAGGATCTGTAGCAACTCTCTCTGCTACCGGTGGTACAACTTATCTATGGAATCCGGGAACTCTAACGAGTGCTTCGATAAATATAAGTCCAAGTGCATCAACGACTTATTCAGTAACAGTAACAGACAACAATGGATGTTCATCATCTGATGCAGCAAGTGTCCTGGTAGTAAGACAGCCGCAGATCAATGTTCAAAGTCAGACTATTTGTCTGGGCGCAACGGCAAATCTAAGTGTTAACTTTGGGGGTGGTGGTATTGGAAATCCTGCCGCTTATAATTATCTGTGGAATCCCGGAGGATTCACAACACAGCAGATCACTGTTGGTCCGGGAATTACAACCGACTATTATGTAACAATAAATAATTCTTATGGATGTTCAGTCAGTGACACTGCAACAGTAAATGTCAATTCAGTTATTGCAGCTGATGCAGGACTGGATCAACAAATTTGTCCCGGCGATTCTGCAACATTGATCGCATCAGGAGGAAGTTTTTTTCAATGGGATCAGGGCGCGGGAGCTTCACAACAAGTTACAGTGTTTCCAAATGTCACAACCATCTATACGGTAACTGTGAGTTCAGGTGCAAGCTGTACAGGAACTGATCAGGTAGAAGTCCGGGTACTGTCACTGCCACTGGCATTTGCTGGAACGGATGAAAACATTTGTATAGGTGAATCAGTAGTTTTAAATGCCTCGGGCGGTAATGATTATTTATGGTTACCCGGAAATGTAAATGGACAACAGATTACTGTTTCTCCAATCATAAATTCTACTTATGATGTTATCGTTACAGATACGAACGGATGCACTGCATCTGATCAGATCAATGTTGTCGTAAACAATTTGCCTGTTGCATATGCAGGTCCGGATCAATCGATCTGTCATGGAACGACAACAACGTTAGTCGCAACAGGCGGCAATAGTTTTCTCTGGACACCGGGAAATGATACTCTTCAAAATTTTGTGATCAGTCCTGATACAATTACTACCTATACAGTGCTTGTAACCGATTCGAATGGTTGTCAGAGTACAGATCAGATAGAAATAACTTTTTATTCATCACCCACTACAATCACATCTTCAACAGATGCATTTTGTTTCGGATCGTTTGATGGAAGTGCAAATGTTATTGCATCGGGATCACCAGGCCCTTACTCCTATTCATGGTCACCCGGAGGAGCTGTTACGCAAACTGCAACAGGCCTGTCATCCGGAATGTATTTTGTCACCGTCAGTGATTCAAATAATTGTATGGTTGCTGATTCTGTTTTTGTCGGACAAGCAAATGCAATAAACTTATCGACCGATTCTATTGCTGCATTGTGTTTTGGTTCTTCTACCGGCATTGCTACAGTTTCGGCATCCGGTGGTGCTTCAACATTTACTTATCAATGGTTGCCTGCAGGTGGTACAGCAGATACTGCATCAGCACTTGCAGCCGGAGTTTATTCAGTCATCGTTACTGATGCAAACGGCTGCACTCAAAGTGCAACAACTACTATTACACAACCTGCGAATATCAGTTTGCAATTTCAATCTGCTTCAACTCTTTGTAATGCCGACTCAAGTGGTACTGCAAGCGTTAATGTTAGTGGCGGAACAGCAGGATTTCAATATGAATGGGCACCAATGGGAGGAACATCTTCACTCGCCAACAATCTCAAAGCAGGAAATTATTCTGTAACAGTTACAGATAATAATGGATGTACATCATCAGGTTCAGTCACAGTCAATGAACCATCACCATTAATTCCGGTTACAAGTACGACAATGGCAAATTGTAATGTTGCAGATGGTAGTGCGACAGTAATTGTAAATGGCGGAACACCGAATTATTCTTATTTATGGTCGCCGGGCAATAGTACTTTGGCAAACCCTACGAATTTATTCGCAGGAATTTATACTGTCAGAATAACTGATAACAATGGCTGCACTCAGAATGCAATAGCAAATATTCCAAGTGGTGGCGGTCCTGTGATAAATGCAGTGACTACTCTGAATGCAACTTGCTTTGGTAGTAACAATGGAGCCGGATCAGTAAGTGTTACTTCGGGAAATGGTCCATTTACTTATAGCTGGTCACCAGGAAATTTTTCTAATGCGGTTGAAACAACTTTAGTTGCAGGTCAATATTCAATTCAGGTCACAGATGTGAATGGTTGTTTATCGATCGATTCAATAACAATATCGCAACCAACAATTCTTACATCTTCACTCAGCTCTGTACCTGCATCTTGCTATGGACTGACAAATGGAAGTGCCTTTGTAAACGTTACAGGTGGTACTTCACCTTATTCTTATTCATGGTCACCGTCGGGCAGCACAAATTCAAATGCGACTGCGCTATCAGCCGGAAATTACACTGTAACAATTAATGATAATAACGGCTGTTCACTATCAACTTCCATCTTTGTTGCACAACCACCTGCTTTGAATCTTATTATGAATTCAATTCCTGTTGCCTGTTATGGTGGCTCAGATGGAAGCGTAAGTGCAAGTGTTTCCGGAGGAACCGGAAGTTATACATACCAATGGAATCCTTCCGCAGCAAATACAAGCATGATCTCAAATCGTCCTGCGGGAAATTATTCTTTGGGAGTAACAGATGCAAATGGCTGCACAATTTCATCATCAGAATATATAGATCAACCGGATTCATTATCTCTGATAATAAATTCTTCTCCCGTTTCATGCAATGGTGGAAATTCCGGAAGTGCAAATGTAGTAGTAAGCGGGGGAACTCCTGTCTACAATTATCAGTGGCTACCTGCAGGTGGCACAAATTCAAATGCTATTTCACTTGCAGCAGGAAATTATTCTGTGACTGTAACAGATCTCAATGGATGTATTTCAGAAGCAACGACAATAGTATCTCAGGCGATTCCACTTACTGTTTCAATTATGAGTGTGCCTACGATTTGTATTGGAGAAAATACAAACTTGTCTGCACAAATTGCCGGGGGAGCTTCACCTTATTCTGTTCTATGGAACACATCGGATACCTCTGTAAGCATTGAAGTTTCACCTGTTACAACTACAACATATACTGTAGACGTTCTGGATGCAAACAATTGTCCGACAGCACCGGCAATCGTAACAGTGAATGTTCATCCACCACTTTCTTTATCAACTATTGGAGCACCGCCAATGTGTGAAGGAGAAACTGCTACTCTTCAGGCAAACGGATCCGGAGGAAATGGCGGACCTTACACTTATATCTGGAATGAAGGATCTGTCTTCGGAGAAACGGTATTAGTTGCACCTGTTTCTGATTCAGTATTTACAGTAACCCTGAATGATGGTTGCTCACCTGCAGTAAGTCAAACTATTCCACTAATCATTTATCCATTACCGGAAGTTGATTTTACTCCACACATGATTTCAGGGTGCACACCTGTGGAAGTCAATTTTGCTAATTATTTCCAACAACCATCAGGAACTTCATATTACTGGGATCTCGACGACAATACATTCAGTAATGATACAAATCCTGTTCATACCTATACAACACCGGGCGAATACGATGTTACACTTACAATCGTAACTCCTGAAGGCTGTGCAGAAAGTCAAACAGTAAATAATGCAGTAACAGTTTTTGGATTTCCTGTAGCCAATTTTTTCCAAAGTGCAGATCAGGTTTCAATTTTCCAACCGGTTGTTACTTTTACAGATAGCAGCATTGATGCAGTTACATGGGATTGGAATTTTGGCGATGGAAGTTCGGTCGTTGATATTACACAACCTATACATGAATATGCTGATAGCGGAACATATCAGGTACGACTTATCGTTATGAATAACGGCGGTTGTATTGATACAACATATGGAACAATAAGAGTAGAACCTGAATTTACACTCTATGTCCCAAATGCATTTACTCCGAACGGAGACGGAATGAATGATTACTTTTTCGGTACCGGTGTTGGTTTTGTAGATTATGAAATGTGGATCATTGATCGTTGGGGAAAAGTGATCTTTCATTCTCAGGAACAATCACAGCACTGGGATGGCTCATATTTTGGGAATAATAGTTCTTGTCAGAATGATGTCTATGAATTTATCATCAATGTAAAAGACTACAAAGGAAAAGCACATAAGGTGATTGGGCATGTGTCGTTGGTGAGGTAGAAAGGAGGGTACATTTTCTTTATTAAAAAATTAAACACAGAGAACACTAAGAAAAAAAATAAGGCCACAGAGCGAAGTCGTACACTCTTGTGCTCTTAGTGCAGAACTTAGTGATCTCTGTGTTAAAAAAAAAATCGAAGCCGCGAACTCCCAAATTATAAAAAGGTCGACTAGGAACCAGGAATTTTTAAATCAACGACAACGCTCCACTCGGACACTTCCCAACCTGATCCTTTATCTGTTGAGTAGTTGCACCTTCCGGTCGAACCCATGGTCTAACGCGGGGATCAAAAACAGAAGGCAAACCATTGA
Source organism: Bacteroidota bacterium (assembly GCA_016711505.1). Taxonomy (NCBI): domain Bacteria; kingdom Pseudomonadati; phylum Bacteroidota; species Bacteroidota bacterium. Next base: position 22,808 of record JADJSV010000009.1, read on the forward strand.
AACAATTTGCACAGTGAATGCACAACTTCGGTTGCCATAAAATGGTGACTTCGCCATTTGTATATTTCTTTTTTATTTCCATAGGATTAAAGTTAGAAATAAATTCACTATTTCAAAAAATGATAGGTGCTTTTTGTCAAAGGTCAAATACTTACTATTGTGTAGTAAACATATTTTCATAGGCAAAAAGTTACTTTTCGCTTACAATTCTCCGGTTAATTCTGTTCCGATTATTGAATATTACCTTATCTTGGGAGCCTAAACCAAATCACTCAGATCGTGAAAAAAATATTACTATTCTTAGCTTTCCTGTATTCTGTTACTCTTGTAGCATCGCCATTCCACGGGAAAATTGTGCCTTTTAAACAAGCTGATGGCACCAGTGTCGACATCAAACTTTTTGGAACGGAATATTACATGCGCGCAGAAGGATTAGATGGTTATACTCTTATCCGCGACAAAGTTTCAAACAACATTGTTTACGCTAAATTATCTGAAGACGGTGCAGAATTACTTTCTACCGGAATCATTTATAAAGGAACAAAGAATAACATTGTTACTCCAACAGCAGTATTGCAGTTTTCAAAACACATTGACATTAGTGTAAAAGCACGTAACAAAGTCATTGAGGAAAACAAACAAGCACTGAGTGGAAATGAAAAAGGAATATTTGAAAGAAATAGCAGCGGTGGTCAGGGCGGAAATCATACAGACGGAACTCCGATCAATCCTGTTTCCGGAAATATTACAGGTCTTTGCATCGTAGTTGATTTCTCCGATGAGCCGGGAGTTTTACCGATGAGTGAATTCGAAGATTTTTGTAACGATACAAATTATTCAAACTTCAGCAACAATGGTTCATTGCGTTCATATTACAGAGACATTTCAGGCGGATTGGTTAATTATGAAAATGTTGTTTATGGTTACTACCGGGCACCATTGACTTTCGCTGACTATGATGCAATGGGATACGCAGTCGGTGCGCAACAAATTTTAGGTCTTGCTTTAAACTGGATCGATGGACAAGGTTTTGACTTCAGCACCCTTTCATTGAATCCGGATAATAGCATAAAAGCAATCAACCTTATGTACACCGGTAATCCACCGGTGTGGGCGCAAGGCATGTGGCATCATAAAGGAAATTACAACGGATTTACTGCTGATGGAGTTCATTCCAATGATTACAATTGTTCGCCGGCAAACAGTCCGCTTGAACTTGCAGTTGTAGCCCATGAAAACGGACACATGATCGGCAAATGGCCGGATACATATAAATACGACAGTTCAACCGGTCCTGATGGAATCGGGTCGTTCGATCTCATGTGTTGGTATGGAAATTCATTTAACCCTACTCCACCGAATCCGTTGTTTAAAAATAACTGCGGATGGAATACTGCAGTTGATGTAACAAATTTCAATGGTATCATAAACGACACTGCAAATTCACTGACATGTTATCGTTACACTAATATCAATGACACAAATGAATTCTTCCTTTTAGAAAACAGATTTATGACAGACAGAAGTCTTTACATTGACGACGAAGGTTTAACGATCTGGCATATCAACAGAAACGGAAGCAATCAGAGTTTTGATCATGAAGTTTATTTAGTTCACGCCGGTAATGATATAAATGATCACTCTACTGCCTGTTTTAATTTAAGTTTCTCCAATGAATTCAGTGAGAATACTACACCTAATTCGAATTTCTACAATGGAGATCCAAGTGGATTAAGAGTTTGGGATATTGGCAATGAAGGTCCGATCATTACTTATAAATTAGGAACAGGCGCACCGGGACCTTCACTTAATCTTGCCTACAATACAATTTCCGGCGATGACAATGGAAACGGATTTCTTGAGCCCAGCGAATCAGCAAACATTGATCTGACATCAACTAATACCGGACAACTTAGTTCGGCTTCAGCAATTCTTTCCTGCGTTCCAATCGGTGCAAATGCATCTCTTGTAACTGTCAACACAAATCCAATTACTCTTGGAGTGATCAACGTTTCTCAGACGATCAATTCCGTTATAAATATTACAGCAGATCCTACACTTACAGTTGGATCGACGATTGACTTGAGATTTACCCTTTCGGATGGCAGTGATTCAATCTATATTACAAGAACGATCATGATTGGTATTTTGTGATCATGGACAATAATCTTCTTACAACATGTGAAGCAGTATTTTTAGATCCGGGTGGTTCAAATAATTACAATGATGATCTTGATTTTACGAAAACGATCATGCCAATTTCCGGTGGACAATTTATCACAGCAGATTTTCAGGCATTCGAACTGGAAGATGAAACAAATTGCAATTATGATTACTTAACTATTCATAATGGTCCGGATGCGTTTGCTCCGATAATTGGAAGTTATTGCGGATTAAACAGTCCGGGTATTGTTACTTCAACAGACAATTCAGGTGCGCTTACATTTGTTTTTCATTCCGATCAGGGGGTTACAAAATCCGGATGGGAAGCAGCGATCACATGTAGCGGACCTGTTGGTATAAACAATACAGATCTTGCAAATGTTGTTGAAGTCTATCCGAATCCAACAACAGGAATGATCAGTATCAGACTTAAAAGTAAAATCGAAGGTGTAATTACTATTACAGATATTCTAGGCAAGGCGATAACACAAGTGATGCTTAAAGATTCCGAAAAACACACGATTGATCTTTCCGGAAATGCAAAAGGGACATATTTCCTGAAATTCCGCTCTGAATCAGGAACTAACACTCAAAGAATTATTATTAATAATTAATAAGAATAATTAATAATTTTGCTGCCGGTTCAATTTCGAAACAACGGAATTGAATCGGCATTTTTTTTACGAATTACGAATCTCGAATTACGAGCTTAAACGACATCAACCTAAACCAAATTACAAAAATGAGTTCCCACGAAAGAGCACAACACGACGAAGCCAATAATGTAACCTATCAACGATGTCAGTATGCATATGAATATGCAAAACCGTTTATAACAGGAAAGAAAGTTTTAGATGTCGGTTGTGGTAATGCATATGGTACAGCATTGATGGCAGAGTCAGCGAGTGAAATCATGGGACTTGATTATGATCAGTCGACGATCGATGATAACAAGAGCAGATATTCTACAATTAAAAATCTTTCATTCAAGCGTGCAGAAATTCCACCGTTACCATTTGAAGATAATTCGTTTGATGTAGTAACTGCATTTCAGTTCATCGAACACATTCATGCACGCAAAGAGTTCATGAAACAATGTCTGCGGGTTTTAAAGCCCGGAGGCAAAGTAATGATCACTACACCGAATTCTAAAAAGTCGTTAGCACGAAATCCATTTCATGTTCATGAATATACATTCGATGAGATCAAAGGCGAGATCAGTTCATTGACCGGCGGTTATGCATTACAAGGTTTGAATGGCAATACGACCGTAAATACATATTACGAAGAGAACGGAAAATTTGTCCGTATGATCCTGAAATGGGATATTTTCAAATTACATCAAAAGCTACCTTCCGCCTGGCTTGCAAAGCCTTACAACCTGATCACGAATATGATGCGGAATAAGTTGAAAGAAAAAGTCGACACAACTACCCAAATCACCACCAAAGACTTCTTCCTCCAGCGCGAAAAACTCGACGATTGCTGGGATATCTACTTAGAAGCCAGTAAAAACTAAGCACTTAGCTAAGGCTTTCCATTTCAATTTCTAATAACCATCAATTTAAAATCCATTAATCCAATAATCCATTAATCCTGGTAAATCTTAGTTATTGTTTGCAAATTTGAATCAATTCACTACTTTTGCCGTCCCAAAACTGTCCTATGGTGTAATGGTAACACTGCAGATTTTGATTCTGCCTTTCTAGGTTCGAATCCTGGTAGGACAACATTTTGCGAATTCAACGCCCTGTAGGTCATATACTTACGGGGCGTTTTTCTTTTAATGAAAGTGCTGAGAGTCTGTGGTCAGATTTGTTATATTCACAACATGAAAGCACTAATTCTATTTTTCGTTCTTTTTACTACTCAGCTTTACCCACAACCAGTAATTACATTTCTAAATATTCCTGATTCATCAACTACAATATCACAACGAAGTTGTCAAAATGTAGATTTGATCATAACTCCTCCTGGGCCTAATCAGCTCTGGGATTATTCAGATCTGGATTCTTGTAATACTCTACCGGTTTATGCAACAACATTCTTTGGATGCTCTCCGGACATGTATCAATCGACCAGTTTTGATACAGCTAATATTGTAACCAATGAATATTTGTATTTTCAAATAAGTCCGGATATCTATCGCGAATTTGGTCGTAATCCACTGTCATATATAATCTCAACAAATGACCCAAGAGATATTTTACGATTACCTGTGAATTATCTTGACTCATTCAGCGATTACCATAGTTTTTCTGTAACTGCTCCCGGAACTGGAGGAAATACGATTGGAACCTCGTATGTAGTTGCTGATGCATAGAACATTAATTACAAATGCTGTAACATTGAACGATGTATTAAGAATTAGAACTTATACTGTAACTGATGGCTCATATGTCGATTCACATGGAAATCCATATTACAATCATTCTGTCAGTATAACATACTCTTTCTTTTCGGCAACTGCAAGATGCCCTGTATTGGAAATTCAAACAGATTCCATTGAAAATATCACTAGGATATACTATCAGGATTTCCTCAATCCGGTATTTGAATCAACCACAAATCCATATTTCAAAATTTCGCCAAATCCATCTACCGGAAAATTTTCAATTAGTAATGCGAGAAATGAAGAAATAGAAATCACTATTTATAATTCAGTTGGAAAAAAGGTTTATAAAACTTTATCTGAATCAAATAAAAAAGACATTGATCTGACAGAAGAGAATAACGGTATATACTTTTGTGTTATAATTGATGAAAACAATTCAGTTATTACAAAGAAACTAATCATTCATGATTGATAAGTTGATTAATGAAACGAAACAAGGAAAATTACAAATTTTAATTATATTTGTTTTAGGTTTCACAATGGCAAGTTGCACGAATCCATTCGCTAAGGGAACATGGGCACCGCTTCCATTTAAAAAGAAACAATTAATGAATGCTCCGGCAGATACAATCAAAATTAACAGAAATAAGTAATACTCTTTTTAAACATAAACAAAATGAAAAAAATAAGTACCATTCCTAAATTTTTCTTACTTATTGCATATTGCTTACTTTCTACATTTAGTGCAAGCGCTCAGGATACTATTTATAAACGCAACAAAGAAATTATCCAGGCAAAAATCATTGAAATTGGACTGGACGAGATAAAATATAAGATGCCTAATTATGTAGATGGGCCAACGATAGTAATTGCAAAAGATCAGATCTGGAAAATTATTTTTGCAAGCGGAGTTATACAACTCATGACACCGGAAATGTTTAATCCGGAAAATTATTCAACACAAAAGAAGAATGCTATCAAGATCGATTTTCTTGCTCCTATGTTTCGACACGTTACTTTTATTTATGAGCATAGTTTAAAACCCGGTCAAAGTATTGAAGCGAGTATTGGTATAATAGGAGTAGGATTTAATTTTGATGAGGGCACCGAGCAAAAAGGTGCGTTCGTGCGCTTTGGATATAAATTTATTAAAAGCCCTGACTATTATTTGAGAGGCATGAAATACGCACATATCCTGAAAGGAAGTTATATTCGTCCGGAAATTTTATTCGGAAGTTATTCTGAAAGCTATTCGTATCAAGAATATAACTATTATGGATATCCATCAAATACAACTACAACAATCAATGACCGTATCACTTACGGAGCATTTCAACTTTCTTTTGGAAAGCAATTTATATTCAACGATCTGTTTCTTGTAGATTACTACTTAGGAGTAGGCTATGCATTTTCCCATAATAAGGGAAGTTATTACAACGAAACTGTCCCTTATTTTGGAGTTTCAACTGCCGGCGAATCAAATCCATTATCTTGTAGCGGCGGTTTGCGAATCGGGTTTTTAATAAAATAAACTTACATACACTTTATTTAAGTCCCAGACAAAATCATGCCTGCAATAAGCAACGACCCCTTACATGGTATCACACTTGAATCCATCGTCAACAAACTTGTAGAGCATTACGGTTGGGAAGAACTTGGGAATATTATTCCAATAAATTGTTTTCGAAGCAACCCAAGTGTTAAGTCAAGCCTTACGTTTTTACGAAAAACACCTTGGGCGAGATCGAAGGTTGAAGCACTTTTTATAGAAATGAATAATGAATAATGGGCTGCTTAAGAAAGGGCTTTACTTATTGTGAAGGAAAATGAATTTAAAAAGAGTTAGTGAAAAGTGAAAAACGAAAAGTGAAAAGTGGGTACTTTGCAAAGTCATCTGTCATTGCAAAGTACCCGCTTTTCACTTTTCACTTTTCACTTTTCGTTATTCGTTACTGTAAGACAATCCGTTCCGTCTTCAACAACCTCCCATCAGTGATGAGCTTGTAAAAATAAATACCCGGAGAAAATTTGTTGATGTCCATAACCATTTCCTGTGCTTTGCTGAAAGAAGAAGTGGCTACCATTTTACCGGTGATATCGTATAACTGAACGGTAACTGAATTGAATTGCTTGCTGAGATCGAAGTGAATAATTTCAGTTGCAGGATTCGGGTAAACATTTGCTGATGAATTCTCAACTTCGTTCACAGCAGTTGTAGTACTTGCAGCGATGTAATTTGAAAGACTCAGATAATAAACGTTATTTCCATTTCCATTATCTTCATCAGCAATGTAGATCTCATTATCACTCGTAAAAGCTACTGCCTCTTTTTGTGTCCAGCCACCGCTGATATTAACTTGTGTGTGATCGCCACCAAAAAAATCTGAACCACTGAAGTTTTTGAAAATGTGTATGTGTGAATTCGACATTAATATCATTGCATCACCACTCGGACTAACATCGGCAGCTGTTGTGCGGTCGTTTGTATAAAAGCTATCAACTAAGTTTGCAACTTTAGTTCCTGCATTTTCAGAGAGTGAATACATCTTTGTGTATCCTATTGCTGATCCGTCTGCTTTTGTAAACAGATAAAGACGTCCGTTGAAATGCAAAAATGCTTCGACATCAAAGTTCATCCACGCAGAAGGAAAATCAGTTTGATCAGAAAAAGTAAACTCTATGATCTCTGGAGTTACTGTCGTTGTTGACGAATTGGATGTAGTATTTTAAGATCTTCCCAGTCAAAATTTGTTGCACCGGTAAGGGTTATTGTCTGTTGTAATGAGCCTGTCATTCCAACCTTATACAAACGATTATCTCCAAAACCATCGTTATGCGTCCAGAAAGAAGCGTTGCCGTTGAAGTCCAATCCTGAACATTCACCAACCGATGAAGGAAGCGACCCTTTAAGTGTCGCAGTAATCGCTTGTGAAGTATTGATAGTCAAGCACAAAGCAAGGCCAATAAGAATCCGAAAAGGATTTTTTGAAAGCATGTTTCCCATTATTAATAGTGATTGTAGTAATTCTTCCGATTCCCCTCAGAAGATACTGCAATGTAAGCGCGGCAAAGATAAAAATATTGTAATACGATGACTTCCTTACAATTATGAGGTTTTGAACAGTTTTTGCACATTTTGACCCTTCAAGAGGTCCGATAGTTTGATTTCGTTAAAAAAACCTAATTTTCTTTTTTGGAGGAAATATGAAGTTAGTCTTATTTCATTATTTTTCTACCTTCGCAGGCACTCAAATTTCTTTGATTCTATGAATTACCAGCGCATTAATAATGTAGTAGGTTGGATTGCTTTCCTGATCGCCTCTTTTACTTTTATTTCAACCATCGAACCGACCGGAAGTTTCTGGGATTGTGGTGAATTCATTGCAACAGCACACAAACTTGAAGTAGGTCACCCACCGGGTGCACCATTCTTTTTGATGCTTGCAAGAGTATTCATTCTTTTCGCCGGAGATGACATTTCGAAAATTCCAATAATGGTGAACATCCTCTCAGCATTGATGAGTGCGTTCACAATATTGTTTTTATTCTGGACGATCACAGCGCTTGCAAAAAAGCTTGTGTTGAAGAAAGCAGCAGAACTTACAACTGATAAAATTATTGCAATCATGGGAGCCGGTTTAGTTGGTGCCCTGGCATATACTTTCAGCGATTCATTCTGGTTCTCTGCTGTTGAAGGTGAAGTTTACGCAAGTTCATCATTCTTCACTGCTATCGTTGTATGGGCAATGTTCAAATGGGAAAATGCTTCTGAAGAACCACACAACCTGCGGTGGTTAATTCTTATCGCATATCTTATGGGATTAAGTATCGGAGTCCATTTATTGAACTTACTTACTATCCCTGCACTTGCATTTGTATACTATTTCAAACGTTATACAATTTCAACAAAAGGAATTATTTATACTGCACTTGTTGGAACAGCAATTCTTGGTTTCATTCAGTATGGAATCATTCTTGAAATGATCACTCTCGCAGGATCCATTGATTACTTATTTGTGAATGGACTAGGAATGCCTTTTGGAACAGGTATTATACTTTATAGTATAGTCATCATTGCATTTTTATTCTGGGCGTATCGTTACACCCGCAGAAAAGATATGCCGGTATGGAACACTGCTGTACTTTGTGTTTCATTTATACTCATCGGCTATTCAACGTTTGCACAAATTGTGATCCGATCAAATGCAAATCCGCCGTTAGATGAAAACAATCCTGAAAACGTTTTCAACTTTATCTCTTATTTGAAACGTGAACAGTACGGAGAACGTCCATTGTTCATGGGACAATATTATAATGCAAAGGTTGTTAACCAGGAAGAAGGCGACATGAACTACGCAAAAGTTGATGATGCCGATAAATATGTAGAAGCGGGTCGTAAGATCACTCCGGTATATGAAGCTGACAAGACCACTCCATTTCCAAGAATGTGGAGCAATCAGCCTAACCATATCAACGAATATAAAAAGTGGGCAGATATAAAAGGTGACCGGACCCCAACGTTTGGTGAAAATCTGAAGTTCTTCTTTGTCTATCAGATGGGTGAAATGTACTGGCGTTATTTTATGTGGAATTTTGTCGGACGTCAGAATGATCTTCAGGGTCCGGGTGGAATTACAAAAGGAAACTGGATCAGTGGTATCAAAGCTGTTGATGAATTCCGTTTAGGACCACAGGATAAAATTCCCGAAGGAATGAAAAACAATAAGGCGAGAAATACAATGTTCTTCCTCCCTTTTATACTTGGAATAATTGGAATGATCTATCACTATTCGCGCGACAATAAAGATGCATGGGTAGTAATGTTGCTTTTCTTCTTTACAGGAATTGCAATTGTGATCTATCTGAATGGTACACCACAACAACCTCGTGAACGTGATTATGCTTATGCCGGATCGTTCTATGCATTTGCCATGTGGATCGGTATTGGAGTATTATCCATTTATGAATTCTTAAAGAAAAAGATCAATGGCAGCACTGCTGCAGGTATTGCATCTGTAGTTTGTCTGGTAGCTGTTCCATTTGTAATGGTGAAAGCAGAATGGAATGATCACGATCGTTCAAATCGTTTTACTTCACGTGACTTCGCAACAGATTATCTGAACTCTTGTGAAAAGAATGCTATCATTTTTACAAATGGTGATAATGATACTTTCCCATTATGGTACGCTCAGGAAGTTGAAGGTGTCAGAACGGATGTTCGCGTTGTCAATTTAAGTCTACTGAATACTGACTGGTATATTGATCAGCTGAAAAGAAAATATTACGACTCAGAACCGATTGATATTTCATGGGCATCCGACAAATATAATTTAGGTAAACGTGATTACTTACCATATTATGACCGTGGAGTAAAGGGCTCTGTTGAGTTGAAAGAATTAGTTGACTTCATGGGAAGCGATAAAGCGGAAGCAAAAGCTAGAACAAATAGCGGTGAAGAAATCAATTATTTCCCAAGGAAGAATATTCGTCTGACAATCGATTCAGCACAGGTTATTGCAAAGGGAGTTGTTTCTCCGGAGAACGCAGACATGATCGTTAAAACAATGGAATGGTCAATCGGCGGAAGTTATCTGATGAAAAATGATCTGATGATCCTTAACATTCTTGCAAACAATAACTGGAAACGTCCGATCTATTTTGCAACAACTGTTGGATCTGACAACTACCTGAATCTTGAACCATACTTCCAGTTAGAAGGACTTGCATATCGTGTTGTTCCGATCAGGACAGAAGTTGCACAACAGGAAATCGTTCCCGGTCGTGTTGAAGTTGACAAGATGTATAACAACGTCATGAACAAATTCAAATTCGGAAACATGAACGATGAAAAAGTTTATCTGGACGAAAACAATTTAAGAATGACAACAAATTTCCGTATCAATTTCTCTCGTCTTGCAGAAGAATTAATGGTTACAGGAAAACGTGATTCAGCAATAAAAGTGCTGGACAAGTGTCTTGAAGTAATGCCTGACAAAACTGTTCCATACAATTACTTCATGGCGAAAGTTGCTGAATTATATTATCGTGCTGCCGGTGTGATGAATAAACCAAATGCACCACTTACGATAAATGATGCAGAAATGACCAATAAAAATGAACTTGTTGCAAAAGGAAATGCAATCACAGAACGATTATTAGCAATCTACGGCGATAACATGGAATATTATGCAAGTCTGAAAGGAACTAAATACTACAAACTTGTAGATGCAGAAATGAATCAGGCATTGTATATTCTTCAGGCAATGTCACAGACAATGAAACAAACTGATCAGAAAGCTCTGTCAGAAAAAGCTGAGAAAGCATTTGTTGATGCTGTTTCAAAAGCAGGAATGTAATTGAACTAATAAATTTGAAGCCGGTATTTCGAAAAAGGGACCGGCTTTTTTTTGATTCAATTATTTCCCTCAGTCGCGATACATATCGCTTAGGTGTCAACTTCAGATAAAAATAAATGAATAGTATATCGTTCTGTTGAAATGAGATTAATTAGAAAAAAATATTTTTTTCTAATTAGCCTTTACTGCTGTCAGCTAAAGCTAAATGTCTTTGGTAAAGGCTAATGAAGTATTCGTTGTTAATTTATAAATTATTCGGCCCGTTAGGCAAACTTTTGGTAACACTAGACTGTACATGAGCGCTAGAGCTACAGCTGATTGCAATATAATAGACGACATCTCACTTAATTTCAATAGAGATAAATATAATTAAGTTGATGTATAAGCGATAGTTATCGGGATCGCAGAAAAATACGCAGATAAGGCGCAGATTTTTGGAACGCTTTGCAAACCGTTCTAATATTAATTTGAATTGAAAAATGTTGTTTGATAAAAGTAAAACAGATCTGCGCCTTATCTGCGGAATCTGCGGGATACACATTAATATAATCCTAAAAATTGTACCTTGCAATTGAAAGGTATAACCAAATACCAATAAGCACATTATTAATTACAATTACTAATTGTCCACTCTCCTAGCTTCACTTACGAAAAACCTCTGTCTGGTCTGTGAAAACAGACAAGCGCGAAGTCTTTCTTACCTTTGATGATGGCCCAATTCCAATTATAACACCATGGGTACTTGAAACTCTTAACAAGTACAATGCAAAAGCAACTTTTTTTTGTGTTGGAGATAACGTGAAAAAAAATCCGGAGGTGTACAAAATGATAATAGAGAATGGTCACAAAATTGGTAATCACACCATGAACCATTTAAATGGCTGGACGAATTTCAACAAAACCTACTTCGAAAATATAGAAAAGTGTAATGCAATAATTCACTCCGATCTGTTTCGTCCGCCTTACGGAAAAATAAAACCTACTCAGATAAATCATCTTAAAAAAAATTACAAGATCATCATGTGGGATGTCTTGACAAAAGATTATGACGAAAGTGTAGTCGGCGAATATTGTTTCGACAAAGTCCGAAAAAACTGTAAACCAGGTTCAATCGTTGTCTTTCACGATAGTCTGAAAGCAGAAAAAAGATTACGGATTGCTCTTCCAAAAACCCTGGATTATTTATCGAAAGAAGGATATACTTTTTCTGCACTGCAATGAAAATAACATTTTTGATCTTTTATTCCATGTTGTTGTTATTAATTTTACAATCAACAACTTCTGCTCAGGATACACGTGGTACAATAGGCGTTGGAATTTCAGGCGGAGCCATGAATTATGAGGGCGACCTCGACGACAATTTTACACTCGTCTTTACAAAACCTGCTTTTGGATTGCATGCAATCTTCGTTGTTTTTCCAAGAATACATTTTCGTGTTGCAGTATTACATGGAAGTATTGCTGCGAATGATGCACAGGCTAATTTCACGAGCAATGGACAAAGAAACCTGAGTTTCTATAGTGACATCAATGAAGCAGGATTTCATATTCTGTATTCATTGCAAACGAGAAAGAGAGGATTTACGAAAAGAAATTTTGCTGTTCCATATGTATTTGCAGGGATAAGTTATTTTCAATTCGCTCCAAAGCGTTCAATTAATGGTGTAGAATATGATCTGCAATCAATCGGAACAGAAGGTCAGCATTTACCGGGAACATATCCTGAGCCTTATAAATTGCAACAATTTTCAGTTCCACTTGGAATCGGTTTCAAAATAAAAGTGAGTAAAAATTTTGATGCAGGAGCAGAAACGGGTTTCAGAAAAACTTTCACTGATTATTTAGATGATGTTAGTGGCAACTACCCCGACAAATCAGCATTATATAATGCACAAGGTCCGGTAGCATTGTATCTGAGTGATTCATCAGTAGAACCTAATGTTTCATTTTCACCACGTGGTAATCCAAAAAACAGCGACTGGTATGTTTATACAAATATCCATTTGACTTTTTATCTGACAACATCACTTTTCAAACCTTACCGATTGAAAAGTCAGTTTCGTGGGAATACTTGTAAAGGTTTGATGCCGGGGAAATAATCGCACCTCCATTCTCCTTATCCTATCTTCTCCTCCAGCCACAACCGATAATTTAAAATGTCGGCATCAGCAGCTTCTTTGTTGGAAGGAGTCAGAATGAGGTTTTTTATTTTGGTCATCAACGTTTTTTCTTTTCGAAGTGAATCGGTTTTGATCAGGTTTGAAATGGCTTCTATCATCAATACTTCTCTTTCATTTGATTTACGGGTGAAGAAATCGTTGTATTCTTTTTTAATAAGACGGATTTTATTTTCAAGTACGTCAAAGTCTTTCAACTCATAACGGATCATCAATTCAGCAATAGCGATTTTAAATTGCAACGACTGATCGGCAGTTATATAACCCTTCAGAATAAAAAGTTTATTCAGGCTCCGGATTGACTGATGATAATCTTTCGTATCAAAATATGAAACTGATAAATTCAGGTAGATAAACATTTCATAGAATGGAACAGAAACGATCTTTTCATTCGTCCGCATTTCATTTAAAATTTCAATAGCCCGGCCACGGTCAGATTTACTGTAATTGATCACCAATGAATTGTAATAAAAGAACAAATACTTGTCATAAAGCGACCGGCTAAATTCTTCCATTGCTTCACGCAATTTATTTGCATACACCAATGACTCTTTCACTTTGTTGTTCTTGAATAAAGCATTGATGATGTAAACAAGCATTTGAAGTTTTACATCATGATTTGTTTTATTAAAAAGTTTGTCGGATGTAAAATCGCCAAATGTTTTTAGCAGATATTCTTCAAGTGAAAAATAATCCCGTTTCTGCAATAAGATCTGACTAACGGAGTGATAGATCTTAAAACGCAACATCGGACTTTTCTGCAATTCTACATCTGATGAATATTGTTTGACCGTTTGTTCAAGAAGTTCGAGGACAGGGTTTTCATCTGACGAAAAATTTTGTGTAACCTTCATTTTATAACTTACAACGGCCAATACATCATCGATCGTTCTCACTTTTCTTATCTGTTCATGGTTTTGTAAACGGAGTTGGATGTATTTTTCAGGATCGATGCTTACCATCTCATGTGAGAGCCGGATGTAGTCACCATAAATTATATCCAGCAATTCTGCATTCTCGGTTTTGAGGGCTTGCGCTTCTGCCTTTTTTAAAAAATACAATGTTGTTTTTGTATTGTTCTTTCCTAAAAAATATTTCGCCAGAGAAAGCAAATGCAACAGATATAAATTTTCGTCATCATCAACATGCTGTAACATCAGACTTTTATTCAGATCCGCAAGCAATCGATTTCTTAAGCGGTAGAACGCATTCTTATCGCTCTTACGATAAAGTGTATGAACGATCTTTTCTTCATCGTATTCGTCGCCCGACTTCCGCATGTAGTCGAACAGTTTTTCATCCATCCTGTCTTCATGGTAATGACTTCTGCCCATAAAGAGCTTGAAGAAACGAACTTGTTCCTTCGACATACCTGAAACGATAGAATTTAATACATCCATGACAAAATTATTCTCAAAAAAGCTGATTTTTAGCTTGAATTTGCAATTACACCTATTTTGAATAAGTAAGAAATATAAAAAATTAAATAGTGTCTGTCAAGGCATTGTTTAAATTTGATTATTCAAATAAGAACAGAATGAAAATACGCTACATACTTTTGACCCTTTTCATGGCAGGAACTTTCCTGTCGTCTAATGCACAGGTGCATTTACAGATTTCAAGTCTGAGCAGATTCCCTGTTTCACCGACTGATACTGCTTATGAAAGTCTGACCTACGACAGCATCCTGATCCAGGTTCAGAACATTGGCAATACTCTTCTGAATGCTGATAACATTACGATTTTTATACAGGGAGGGACGCCTGCATCAGGGCCTGATATCCTCTATGAGGACACCAATGCGCTTTACTCTATTCAGCTCGGCAGTTCGGCATTGATCAATGCATCTGGCTTTGTTTTTAAGCCTACGCATTTTGAAGATGGAGATAATATTGTAGTTGTTTGGCCACAGGCCAGAACCACTCCTCATATATCAGACAGTCTTACTTTTCATATCTATTATGTTTCTCTGCTTGGTGGTTTAACAAACATAGCCGAAGAACCGGTTATTATCAGTCCAAACCCTTTAAACGATTTTGTTGCCCTCGAAATTCCGTTAAATATAGCTGCTAAACAGGTAAGAATTGTCGATATGTTGGGACGAACAGTCATTAAATTGAACGAAGGGTTCAACTATATTCCAACGACCGACTGGACTCCGGGTATGTACATTCTGCAATACACCGACAAATCCGGTAAGCCCGTTAGCAGAAGGTTGATTAAAAGGTAAGTGGAAATTGGTAAGTTGTGATTAGCACTGTACACCGGATTGAATGTGTTATTAGTTATTCGTTATTAACTATTCGTCCCTATCTTTGTTCTTTCTAAAATTATGGAACAAAAAAACCTCGAAGGAGGCTATTGTCGCAGTTTAACAGCTTATGAAAGATTGATCACCCGTGAAGTGAAAGTGGGTGATCTTATCATTGGCGGAAATCATCCGATCAGGATTCAGTCGATGACGACAACTGATACGATGGATACAATTGCAACTGTTGAGCAGAGTATCAGAATGATCGATGCCGGTTGCGAACTGGTTCGCATTACAGCGCCAAGTCTGAACGACGCAAAAAATTTAGCCAACATCCGAAACGAACTCAAGAAACGTGGCTATACGGTTCCTTTGATCGCTGATATTCATTTCACACCAAATGCTGCAGAAGCTGCTGCAAGAATCGTTGAGAAAGTTCGTGTGAATCCGGGAAACTATGCAGACAAAAAGAAATTTGAAACGATAGATTATTCCGATTCAACTTATGAAGAAGAACTTGATCGCATCCGTGAACGATTTGTTCCACTCGTAAAGATCTGTAAAGAATACGGAACCGCTATGCGAATCGGAACTAACCATGGCTCTTTAAGTGACAGGATCATGAGTCGCTATGGAGATACTCCATTGGGCATGGTTGAATCAGCTTTGGAATTTTTACGTATTTGTGAAGATGAAAATTATTTCAATATCGTTTTGTCGATGAAGGCAAGTAATCCGCAGGTGATGGTTCAAGCCTATCGTTTGTTGATTGCGAAAATGAATTCTGCCGGTATGAATTATCCACTACATCTCGGAGTAACAGAAGCCGGTGAAGGAGAAGACGGACGAATTAAATCTGCAGCAGGTATCGGAACATTACTTGAAGATGGTATTGGCGATACTATTCGTGTTTCGTTAACAGAAGATCCGGAATTTGAGATCCCTGTTGCTAAAGCACTTGTTGACCGGTATTCAAAGCGTAAAGTTCTATCTAAACCAATTCACGACATTACAATTACCGGAAAATTGAATATTGAATCGGATCTTCAATTATCATATTCACCATTTGAATATCAAAGAAGAAAAAGTACTCCTGTTGGAAATTTTGGCGGACATGATGTCCCCCGGGTAATTGCAGATTTAAGTGGGCTTGAAAACATTTCTGCTGCAGCATTATTTTCATGTGGATATCAATATGTGGTTGATGCTGACAAATGGAATATCGGCGACCAGGCTTGTGATTATATTTTCACCGGAAACAATCAGGTAGACTTTGATATTCCCGGAACACTGGGAGTTATTGTCAATCAAAAATCGTGGGAGCAAAACAGGATCAGAAATTATCCGCTTTTTACTTTTAACGAATATCTGAATTCAGAAATAAGATCAGCTTCATTGAACTTTGTTTTAGTTACAATTGAAGATATTTTTAGCGATACATTTAATTCAATAAAAAAATTCAGTTCAACTACAGTTTTAGTTTTTGAAACAGAAAATGAACATGGCATGGCTGAACAGCGCCGGATGTTTATTGAATTAAACAGATGTAAAATTGATTTACCTGTTATCATCCGCAGATCATATTCTCTTGACAACGTCGATGAAATCTCGCTTTATGCATCAACAGATAATGGCGCATTGTTCCTTGATGGTTTTGGTGATGGAATCTGGATCTCAGCTCCTCGCATTACTGCAAGAAAGCAATTGAATTCAACAGCTTTTGGAATTCTTCAGGCAAGCAGAACAAGAATATCTAAAACAGAATACATCAGTTGTCCGAGTTGTGGCCGTACATTATTCGACTTGCAGGAAACAACAGCAAAGATCCGAACAAGAACTGATCACTTAAAAGGAATTAAAATTGGGATAATGGGTTGTATAGTGAATGGTCCCGGAGAAATGGCAGATGCTGATTATGGATATGTCGGAACCGGAGTTGGAAAGATCACACTCTATAAAGGAAGAGAAGTTGTCTCAAGAAACATAGACTCTGAAAAAGCTGTAGACGAGTTGATCAATCTTATCAGGGAAAACGGAGATTGGGTAGAGCGAAGAAGTTAGAATTTTAAAGTTTCTCTATTACAACAATTAATTGCATTCCTGTTTTGGTCTTTTCCATAAATTTACGAAGTACACTATTTAAAAACGAAGGCAGGTAAGTAGGTCCGACAAAATAATGGTGGTCAACTACTTTATAGTTATTTATTGCGCCATTTAATTTGAACGACTTCAAGTCGAATTCGAAAAGATGGTATGGCGGATGCATCGGACTTATATTTGCCACAAAAGGCTGAAACGTAAATTTGTAGAATAGATTAAAAATTTTGTTTACAGTCCATGAAGAATTAGGAACTTCAATTTCAATTTTGCCACCTTTCTTAACGTATTGAAGAGCTTGTTTCAAGCTTTCAGAGGGCGAAGCGAGGTGCTCAAGTACAGCACCCATATTTATGTAATCAAAATAGTCATTCTGAAATTTTGCATTTTCAATAGAGCTCCGGACTATTCTTGATTCGGGTATTCCGGTTTTTTTTATAGCATAATCACAAAATTCTTCTGATGGTTCTACTCCTATTACATCCAGTCCTGCATCAAGCATTGCTTTCATTGCAAAACCAACACCGATACCAATGTCCAGAATTTTTCCATTCTGGCCCCCGTACCTGGTTGCTTTCAGTACTCTTGCATTATTACCGATGATATCGGGTTTAAAATAGCTTTCATTCCAATATTCAGCAGGTTCTACTCCATAATGATCCTGAATATTTATCGGCAATGGTTGCGGATTAGAAAAGATCAATCCACAGTTCATGCATTTCTGAATTGAAGTGATCAATGCAGGTTTTCGCCTCGGATTTTTACCTTGAGAACGATCCATCCTTCGACCTACCATTTTAAACCTGGTAGATGGACATTTACACATATCACATTCAGTGATATACCTGAATTTATAGGAGATTTCTTTCAATCGTGTCGTTGAATTATTCTACAAAGAACAAAAAAGAATTGAACAATCCATGGGGTTATCAAACTTTTAAGGCACCCTTTTGACTTTATTTTTTGATGTAATTCTGGAGAGCCTTAACATATCCTTCAAATGCTGCGATTCCTTTCTTTGTAATTTGTACGGTTGTCAATGGATAATTATCACGGAAAGTTTTCTCAACGGAAATGTAATCAGCCTCACTCAATTTTGAGATCTGCACACTCAAGTTTCCTGCTGTGGCTCCTGTCTTTTCCTTCAAATAAGAAAACTCCGCCTCTTTTACGCCGATGAGTACCGACATAATTGCGAGGCGAAGTTGCGAATGTAAAAGTGGATCTAATTCATCAAACATATTCACTGTGTTAGTATTCAGGAAGCTTTCTTAAACTTATTCTTGAGCATATGTCCTGGTATTATGTAACCAAGCAGTACGGCAAAGGCAAGGGCAATTAATTGCTGTTCAAAAAAAAGAAAGAAAGAAAAAGCTGCAAGGATCCAGTTGATGATCCCGCCTACAATGAGAGGTTTAAATTTCAATGCTCCTCCGGAAATAAATAACCAGAAGCCATACACAATCATTACCATCGGATAAGTATTTAATTGCAACTTCGACATGAAGAAGAGTACCATAAATAGTGAAACTAAAAATGATACCAATACATATTTCATCAATGAATCGATATATGATTTCACTTTAACTTTCTTTTCCTGTCTGCTGCCATAGATTGAAGTAACTATTCCGGCGGCCGGCATTAAGATCATCCAGCCTATATATGGATATTCATAATCGATCTTCAACAGAACAAAATTCAGAACCGTTGCAGCAAAAACTGTCCACCCCCAAAGCAGAAAATAAAAGCTCTCATCTTCCACTTCATGTTGGGCTGTCCTTATCATTCGTTCGATAAGTTCAAGACCTTGTTCAGAATTAATTATTTTATCATTTTCCATATTATTTCTTTTAAAGAATTATGAAACACTATACCTTTTATTTGCATTGCTCTAAAAGTTGTTCAGTTACTGCTTGTCCCCAATGAGGAACGATCTTATTTATCGGTTTTTCAGCTTTAAATTTATCCAACGCAGTCTGAAGAACAGGTAAAGCTTTATCTTTTCCACCACCATAATTTGCAGGAGTGTAAAATAGTCCGGAACCTTTCAGAAAATATGCACGTGGATTTTCCGGATTTAACATCAGCGATCTTTCAGTAAGCATTCCTGATTTAGGTCCAAGTTTTTGCCCTCGAGTCATCGGATCGATACTGATCTTCATTGAATTCACCCATGACTGAATCACAACGATCTCAGAGTTGTCAGGACTGATTTCATCAGCACGATTGATAATTGCTTCGGCTTTATCAAAGTACTCGTCCTTCTTTGCAGGAGTTTCCTGTTTCATGCCGATCATTACAGTGCAGAAAGCCTGGTAATACAACGGTAGCCATTCAGTAAGATTTGCATTTGCAATCCGTTCGAAGGTATTATTCGCAACGCTGTATGTTGTAATTTCTGTTGCAGAGTCGAGCATTGCAACATTTCTTTCCATGACAGCCATATATTTCGGATCACCTGCTTTTGAAGAAATGGAGATCACACTGATTAGGAGAATAAAAAGAATCTTTTTCATGAGTTTTTTGTTTTGAAGTAGTGTATGAGTATTACTTAATTGAATTTATCAGAATCATCTTTTTGTGAACCAATATTGACGAACATTCCTATAAAGAAAAATCTCGCTGATGTCGGTCCAACTTCCTGTCTTCTTGAACCATCGGAAGAATAATTATAGGAGAAAACATTTTTCACTCCCGGCACATTGTTAACGGAGAATACAAGTACCGTGAATGATTTTTTAATACTTGTAAGGTAACTGAAACTCACACTCAGGTTATGATAATCACGGGTGCGGTCACTAAGAAAGTCAGGATTATTGGGATTGTAATATGGCCGACCGGTGCTATATCCGTATGTGAGACTCGGCGCTAAACTTATCTTTGGAAAGAAATATTTGAACACTATACTACCTGTATGATTCGCAGCAAAAGTTGGCATTGCTTCCTTTTCAAAATTATTGTACAATCTTTTTGTATCGAGAAAAGAATATGAGATCCAGTAATCAGCTCTTTTAATTGTTTTCTTATCACGATAAAAAAATTCAATTCCTCTTGAATGTCCGTATCCATTATTCGTTCCCGAAAAATTATTCTGATTTAAGTAGAACAAGTTGCTGTAATCTTTATAATATGTTTCTATTCTATAAGTACGTTTATCACTTACATATTGATAATTCAGAATGTAATGCGTTGCCTGTTCGAAATTCAAACCGGTATTTGTATAACTCAGTATGTTATTTTTTTGCGGCACTTGGTAAAAATCGCCGTATGCAAAAGAGAACTGACTGAATTCACCGGTTTTATATGCCAGCGAAATTCTTGGAGCAAGATTTTGTTTACTCAGGATTTCAGAATTCTCTCCTCTGAGTCCAATTCTTGAAACCAGTTTCGTAGTTATGTAAAGATCTGCTTCGACAAATGCTGCAGTATATTTTTCTTTGAATTCAGTTGATGAGAATGTGGAGTAAGCTGTTGAACTATTCACATTTTGAAATTCTCCACCAAATCGTATGACAGAAAGTTCGCTGATAGGATGAGAAAAAGATAATCTTGTTTCAAGAAATGAATTTTTATTCTGAATCGGAAAATCATTTATAAAAATGAAATCTTTATTATCACTATAAGATGCAGCAGCATTTAATGTCCATGATTTCAAAACTATTTCTTTATAAGACAGGGAAGAATAAAAATTATTGTTGCGTAAACTAAAATCATATTTTCTTTCCAAGAGTGGATCTGCTGTATCAGAAACTGCAAGCGCAAGTTCATTCCATGAATAAGAAGCAAATGCTTTCAGCAATCCTGTCTTGGAAGTTTTATGACGCATAATGAAAGATCCGTTAGCAGCACGTGGTGATTTTTTCCAGTCGCGGTTCTGTGAAAACAATTTAAAATATGGACCAAGATCTGTGTAACCGCCAAAAACTCCGATTGATGTTTTTTTATTTTTAAGAAGTTTTGTTGTACCTCCACTTAATCCTATTGACATGACGCCGATATTTGTCATACTTTGATCAGGGAAATCCTGTGATTCCAGAATTAAAACAGACGACATAGCTTGACCGTATTGCGCCGAATAACCTCCGCTACTGAATGAAGTTCCTTTGAAAAGGAAAGGAGAAAATCTTCCACGTTGTGGTACATCAGGAACCGAAGAGAAATATGGATTGTCGACGAGTAAACCATCGATGTATGTTTTTGTTTCCGATGCATCGCCACCTCGAACAAAGAGTCCTTCTCTTTCACCTACTAAACCTGTACCCGGTAATGTTTGTATTGCACCATAGATATCACCGGAAGCTCCGGCTGTTGTAACAATGTCGAGCGGACGAAGCATTACCATTTTCTTTTCATCACTTGCTTCGAAAGAACCTGCGGAGATGGTTACCGTTTTCAATTCACTCACTGCATCTTTTAAAATGATATTGATAGAGAGTGGTTGTGATGACAAAGAAATTTTTTGTTCAAATGCCTGAAAGCCGATTGAAGTAGCGGCCAGGATTTTTTCTCCTGTCTCTGTTGTTTCGAAAGAATATTTTCCGGCTGCATCGGAAGTTGCGCCATCATAAGTGTCTTTGATGAAAATGTTAACGCCCGGAAGACTTACACCTTTTGAATCCTTGACGGTCCCGAAAATGGTCGTCTGGCCTGAAGCGGTTACCTGAATAAGTAGCAGGCTAAATAGTAGGAGTAGTTTTGTTTTCATGACCTAATTACATGACAAACATAAATTAGTTTACGTTATAAACCAAATTAAATGCACGAAAAATTTGTATTTTATTGTATTTGAGATGTTTATGGGTTTGGGTATTTCAGAAAAAAATTAAACACGGAGAAAAAGGAGTAAAAAAGGGAGAAAAAGGAGAATAAGAGGTTAATGTCTTTCGCAGCAGTCCATTTCATTTCACTTCACTTCATTTTACTTCATTTTACTTCATTCAATTTTTCTCCCTTTTTTCCTCCTTTTTCTCTGTGTTTAAAAAAATATTACCCAATCACACTGTCAACCCAGCTTTTCCCCCACTCCGACATTTCCTCTTCAGTCCATAATTCAGGGAAAAACACCCGGCGCTGGAAACGCGGAGGCAGATATTTTTGCCAGTTCGTTCCACCGGTTGCTTTGATGTCTTCCGGATCTTTTTGCAGATAACGGACTGCAGATTTATAATGACTTAATGGCCAGTTGATATTGACGCAAACATCTAATGTCCTTAATGCTGCTATCAACTTCGGATTACTTTTTTCTGCTTCAGGAAGTTTGTTATATAGCGTATGAAAATTAGTTGCAACTCTTTGCTTTGCCAAAGATATCAGAGTGTCAGAATATTTCTGCTCAAATTGTTCGAGAGTCAATGTCTTTTTCCCTGTTGCTAATTCTGTCGCACCTGCTTTCCAGTAGATGAATTCAAACATTTCTTCAATCGGAGAAGTTGAATTGAATTTATCTCGATGATCTTTACTCACCAAACGAATGAATTCTGTTGAACAGATCTCTATCATTCTGTATTGAGCGCTTTGGAAACCACTTGCAGGAAGCAAACTCATTCTGAATTTTAAAAATTGCTGATGCTCCATTCCATCCACCATGATATCGAATGAACGAATGAGGTTTTCAAAGTATGAATTGATGCGTGTTAAACGTGCAATAAAAAATTTAGCATCCAGATTTTCTTTTGCAGCTATCTGATCGAATTCATGCAGGCATAATTTGAAATAAAGTTCTGTGATCTGATGATACATAATAAAAATATGTTCATCCGGAAAACTTGTCTTTGGATTTTGCAGCGACAACAAAGTATCGACATGAATATAATCCCAGTAGGTAAGAAAATCTGCATACAACAATCCATCAAGGTAAGACAGCAGATCCTGTCCCATGGCATTGTACTTTTTCTCCAGCTCTTCTATTCGTTTGGCAACTTCGGGTTTGATTTCCATGGGGACAAGGTCGGAAAAAAATTCAATTCCTTGGAAGTTGTTACTGGGAAAGGATTCAGGTTTACAGGATACGCAATTTCCTTAGGAGCAAACAAACAGCTTATTGAATTGATAATTTTTGATTTGCATCTCCCGACCCCAGAGGGGTCACATATTGGTAGAAAAAAAATATGATTGTAATCACGACCCCAGCGGGGTCGCATATGAAAACGCCATGCAACATGCAACGAAAATAAAATTTATTTTTTCAAATGAAACAGATTGCCCAATCACATACGACCCCTCCGGGGTCGTGTTCACGAAAAACATTCGTTTTTCTACCAACATGTGACCCCGCTGGGGTCGGGCGTCGAATCATGCGACCGATATACAATTCTATTGAATCAAGATGACAAACCCAGAAGGGTCACATTTTGGCAGAAAAAAAATGTTTTTAATCATACCCCCCTTCTGGGTGGGGTTTCGCATCGAGTTTATGATAAATAATTTATGAAGTAATTT
Organism: Bacteroidota bacterium; assembly: GCA_016711505.1. Taxonomy (NCBI): domain Bacteria; kingdom Pseudomonadati; phylum Bacteroidota; species Bacteroidota bacterium. Next base: position 46,625 of record JADJSV010000009.1, read on the forward strand.
CTGAAAAATTAAAAGTTACCTATTGCAGGTTGACTTGTCAGGAAAGTATAATAACGTCCTTCTAACAAATTTCCATTTACTCAAGAACTTTTGACATATTGATACTTTCTCTTTACCAATGACAAATCCTTATTTCACTATAGCCGGCGGCCCTGCAAGATTCGAATAATCCACAAGATCCATCTTTATCGAACCAACCATAATATCTGTCTGAACCCGAACCGGAATTTTATTCTGGTCATCGCTTACCCAGATCGTCATGTCTTCCTGGTCTTTGAATACACGACCTTGTTGAAGCATTGGACGGAGTTTGATGCAACGGAAATTTCCTTTTTTGCTGGAGACAATTTCTCTTCCAAGGAATTTAAGATTCAGTGGAATCACTGCATCATCTAAATATCCTGTGACTTCAAAAATATCACCTTCTTTTGCTGATGTGAAATCAATTGTCCGCGCATAGTAGAATGCAGAAACTAGATCTTGTGTATTATCAGGAATAGCGATCGTTGCTTTTTCACTTTTTGCAGAATCAGAATAATGATTGAAGCTGACATTCTGATTGATGATATATCCACCTTCATTTACACGTCGGATAAACAACCATGGAATCATTGCGTCTCTGTCGACAATACTTTCATAACGATCACGAACTTTGAAGAACCAATCGAATGCTCCGACAGATTTACCACTTCCTACGAAATGATAACAATCGCGGCCACCTAAATTTGTATAATCGGGTTTGACTTCTAGAGTTGCTTCACCGGCATCCATGATACCATAATGGATCCTGAATTTTAAAACTTCGCCCGGCTTGAAGGCTGTATTATTTACTGATCGAAGTCCTGTTGGCGTTACACTGTCGGCTGAAAATCCGACGAAGAGTAATGCAATGAAAAGACTGATTTTATTTTTCATGCTAGCGGTTTTGCAAACACTGTACCGAAATGAATTTTCATATTTAAAGTTAACGAAAAAAGCGGCTGAAACATAACGTTTTCAGCCGCTTTTTATTTCTATAATGACAGGAGATGTTTATTCTTCTTCGTTTTCGTTCTTAATTTCAGCATTCTCATCGATTGCCTCAACATTATGCTCATTTTCCAGATAAATAGCCTTGCGATCAGGAATTTCCATCACTTCCTCAGCATCTGCCAATTCTTCTGATTCCATTGAAATTTCCTGAATTTCGGACATATCAGGTTCAACTTCAGGAGCAGATTCCAATGCTGTTACTTCTTCTGAATTTTCAGGAATATCTATCGAATTTACATCCGATTCCGGGTTTTCATTTTCAGAAGGAGCTGCATTTTCAAGATCAGAAGAATCCATCATTTCAGTAGCAGTACCGATCTCATTTCCATCTACATGAAGGTCTTTCAGTTGAGGAAGATCTTTCACATTCTTGATACCGAAGTAATCCATGAAATTACGGCTTGTGCTATAAAGTACAGGACGACCGGGACCATCACTTTTTCCTGAAATTTCAACTAATTCCTTTTCGAGAAGTTTCTGAACAGCATAATCACAGCTTACGCCACGAATGTGTTCAATTTCAGACTTTGAGATTGGCTGACGATAAGCAATGATAGCCAACGTTTCCATCTGAGAAACCGAGAGTTTTTTCTTCGATTTATGCTGAATAAGGGAGTTGATCGTAGGGTGATATTGCTTTTTCGTCAAAAACTGGTATCCTTCAGAGATCTCAATCAATTCAAATGCAAAGTCGTCCGATAAATATTTCGATTTAATTCCTTCAATAGCCTCGATAACCTCTTCATCTGTCAGTTCCCATTCGAACGACAATTTCAAAGAAGCCTTAATTTCATCGAGCGAAATACTTTGTTCTGAGCAAAATATGAGCGCTTCGACCTGTTGTTTTAATAACTCCATTCTTTCCTTTAATTAACGATGCGAATATTGATAAATAAACGGTTGAAAGCAAAATTATTTGTTGACAAATGTTAGTAAGTAGTGAGTGGTAAGTAGCACTGTCAAGTTAAATGGTAAGAGTCTGGCTCTGATGCAAGACATTGACAGCTATAATTTAATAAACTTTTCAACGATTGAATAATTCTTATCTTTTATTCTAAGAAAATAAATCCCAGTGCAGCTGTTACATCAATTTCATTGACAAATAAACCTGACTTTATAATACTTCCATTCATATCGAATAATTCAAATATACCATTTTCAACTTCTTTTTCACAACTTATTTTCAAGGTCTCGATAACAGGATTTGGAAAAACACAATTGGCAGATCCAGGATTTATGAGATCAGTGTTTGATTCAAGGGTTAAGCAAATTGGGTGAGATTGGTCGTGGTGGTAATTGAAAAAAGAATATGCAGTGATTGTAGGATGATTTGAAGGTAAAAATGAAGATAAAATTTGACCGGAAGCTGTTCCTGTATTCAATTGCTCATGAACAATGGACGCAGTTGTTGTAATTCCTGGTCCAAGACATGAATCATAGAGTTGGTAATTAAACTCAAATAAAGAAGTGTTATCATCAAAAAGAATTTTACCATTTGCAAACTCCAAATTTCCGTAACAAAATATTGAAGACATAGGCCATACTCTTGTCGCAAGAACAACACCATTTGGATTAGAATCCACCATGGTGAAAAAATTTCGTGGTTGGTCGCTGAAAAAGAGAATTGTGTTATTAGGAACCTCACTCTTTGCAGATGAGCTGATTTTTTTTGTTGCTTTGCTACCGGGGGCCAAAAGATGCTGACTGATTTGAAAGTAAATAACTTGAATCACTCATTAATTTGATTGAAGAAAAATAAGTATTAGATCCACGCCAAACTTCAAACCCTCCGCTAAAAACTCCATTTGTATCTATACGATTTGCTCCAAAATGATGAGTATTTCGCAGATCCACCACGCCGATTTTGTATGATTGAATAATGATGGATATTTTTGGGATAAAAATTTCTAACACTCGTTAGTATCCATAACAATTATTGAGGGATAATAATGAAGAATACCAGTTCCAGAAGTTTGCATTGATGAGAGATAGAGCAAATTTCCATCGCTTGAAATGGTCAATAGGGGTTAGTATAATAGTAGTAACTATTTTCCACTAAAATCTTTCCAACAAACACCCGCATTGCTGAAACAATTGCTCTTATTCCAATTGTGAATACTTTACATAAATAGTCGATTGACTAATTGATTGAAAAGAAAACAAGAATAGGAAAGTTAAGACACACAGAACCTTTAAATTCATAAATAAGTCTTTGGATTTGTAAAATATTTTCATGACCAATTTTCTTGTTTAAAAGTTGAATGTAAAATTTTAACTTCATAAAATTTGTTAATTTACGTGAATGAAATTAAAACACACGCGTTACCTAATAAGTCTTGATCAGATCTATAATTTCTTTTTCTTTAAAAAGTGGGCGATACTGGGCTCGAACCAGTGACCCCTACCTTGTCGAGGTAGTGCTCTAAACCAACTGAGCTAATCGCCCTTTTTCATGTAGGAATTGAATGTAAATAATCACATCTTGACAAATTTAGATAAATTGATCCGGTTGTCAGAAATTATTTTGAGCAAATACATTCCTTTTTGATATTCGCTCACATCGATAATAGTTGTCTCATCATTTTTTATACTCAGGTTTCCTTTTTCGATAAGACTATTATTTAAATTATAAATTTCATACGTAATTTCTCCATGATTGCTCTTAACTCCACTGGAGCGAATTCGCATGATGCCGGATACAGGGTTCGGAAACACGTCAAATGAAACTCGGTTATCTAATTGTTCATTATTTAAAACCAAACAGTAATCTATAGAATTAAATAAAGGTGGAGTAATGGTATGGTAGGCTCCAACTTGTACAAGTGAATTTTGTACAGGTGAAAAAGTTGATGTATTCTGAACTACAACCGAACTCACTTGCAATGTTTCAGGAGTAATTACCAATGTATTAGTTATACCTGATCCTAGACAAGAATCTAATAGAGAATAATCGAAATTGAATTTCGAAGTCCCATCATCATAAATTATTGTTTGGTTTTGAAACTCAATTCTCCGTTCGGTGAAATAGAATCATTTGGCCAAATTCTTCGCGCAAGGACTGCACCTGTCGGATTAAGGATTGCACCACCTGAAAAACTAACTGATCCATTATCCGTAAAATTAAAAAACATTATAGTGTTTCCGGCAGAATCAACTTCACTAGTTCCAGGATAACAATGGTAGCTATTTAGTGAGATTGACTTTCTCCAAATTGCAGAACCTGATCTGTTGATCTTTGTAACAGTACTCTTACTGCTAAAACTGCCAGTTGGAGTTATAGTACTTAAAATATAAGAAGAATCTTTCATCAATTCCATTCCATTGAAATACGTATCAGTTAACATCCAGGCACCAATTGCATTGGTCATGTTGCCTAGTGTGTCAATTTTGGTTCCTTTCAGATGATAAGAAAGAGTTATATAATAGTCAAATAGCCATATACCTCCGTCTATGTTGGCGATTGAACGTGAGCTCGAATAAGCGCCAGCTAAATTCACTTCCCAATATCGTATGGCTCGAGTATTTCCTGTTGTATCCAAAACAATTATTGCAGGATAATATGTAAGAATTCCTGTTCCAACTGTTTGCATGGAAGTGATGTAAAGAAATTTTCCATCACTCACAATCGCTTTTAGGTGATTTGTATCTGAAATTCCTGTTTTAATCTTCCCAGTGAAATCAAAAACCCACTCTGTATTTCCCAATGTATCTGCTTTATAAATCAGGTTATCTGAAATTCCATACATCGAGACTTCCGACTATACGATCTTGGCTGAATAGACTTTTAAAAATAAAAGTTAAGAAGAATAAAATAAAGAATTCATTATCAATTGATTTTTAATCAATGTACCGTTAAAATAAAATTTACTTTTTCAAGATCAGTTAATTGATTGTAAACAATCAGCTAATTTGGTTCAAAACATACAAAAACCTTGATCTAAAATCAATCAATACACACCTACACCCACATTGACAATTTTCCCAAAACAACAATAAGTTTCTTAGGTGATTGTCCATTAAGAAATTTTTGCATGTCAGCATTTGCTAATACTTCTTTCTCTATTTCTTCTTTTGTAATGACATAGATGAAAGCGCCAGATTAAATTTCGTTTTCCCGTTCAATGAGATCGGATATGCAAATTCTGATTCAACTAAATATTCTTCTTTGAATTCAGGGAATGTTGTTTTGGTTACGCTCTCTTTGTTTCCTAAAAGCTGCCATAATTCTTCTGCAATGTGCGGAGCATATGGAGATACAATGACAGTAAGCGGTTCAAGGATCTTTCTTTTGTTACATTTAAGATCAGTCAATTCATTTACACAGATCATGAATGTACTCACAGAAGTATTGAATGAGAATTTCTCTATGTCTTCCTTTACTTTCTTGATTGTTTTATGAAGTGCTTTGTATTCAGCTTTGGTTGGTTCTTCATTAGAAACATCAAACACAAGATCTTTTCCCGGCTCGGGAGTTTTGTGATACAATTTCCAGAGTTTGCGAATAAAACCTGAAGTTCCTGTGATGCCATTCGTATTCCAAGGCTTGGAAAGTTCTAGTGGACCGAGGAACATTTCGTATAGGCGCAAACAATCGGCGCCGTATTTATCGATCATCAGGTCCGGACTTACAACATTCCATTTCGACTTCGACATTTTTTCGACTTCGTTTCCGCAAATGTATTTTCCGTCTTCCAGAATAAATTCTGCATGTTTATATTCTTCACGCCATGCTTTGAAAGCTTCAACGTCCAATACATCGCCTTCAACAATATTCACATCGACATGCAATTGCGTATATTCGTATTGTTCTTTCAATCCGAACGATACAAACTTATTACTGTCTTTTATTCTGTAAACAAAATTCGAGCGACCCTGAATCATTCCCTGATTGATCAGTTTCTTTGCAGGCTCATCAATAGAAATATAACCACGATCGCATAAGAATTTCGTCCAGAAGCGAACGTATAATAAATGTCCTGTTGCATGTTCGGCACCACCTAAATAAAGGTCAACATCTTTCCAGTAATCAAGTGCTTTCTTCGATGCGAACTCTTTATCGTTGTTTGCATCCATGTATCTCAAAAAGTACCAAGATGATCCTGCCCAACCCGGCATTGTTGTCGTTTCAAGCGGATGACCTTTGTAACTCCAGTCTTTCGCTCTTGCCAAAGGTGGTTCGCCATCTTCTGTAGGCAGATATTTATCTACTTCGGGTAATACAACAGGCAGATCTTTTTCATCAACTGCATTTGCAATTCCATCTTTGTAATAGATAGGAATTGGTTCGCCCCAGTATCGTTGACGACCAAATACAGCATCACGCAAACGGAAATTTATTTTTCCTTTCCCAATTCCTTTTGATTCAATTTCAGCAATTGCCTTTTTGATTGCTGCTTTTACATCCAATCCATTCAGAAAATCTGAATTGATCAGCTTGCCTTCTTTAGCATCGTACGATTCATTTGAAATATCGCCACCGGAAACAACTTCTTCGATCGGTAGTTTAAAATGTTTTGCAAATGCATAGTCGCGTGAATCGTGTGCAGGAACTGCCATGACTGCTCCTGTTCCATATCCTGCAAGAACATAATCGCCTATCCAGATCGGAATATGTTTTCCTGAGAATGGATGAATGGCGTATGCTCCCGTAAATACTCCGGTAATATTTTTCACTTCAGCCATCCGTTCGCGTTCGCTGCGGTTCTTTGCTTCGATCACATAACTGTTGACTTCATTCTTATAATCATTCGTTGTAATGATGTCGACATATTCATGTTCAGGTGCAAGTGTCATATAGGTTGCACCAAAAATTGTATCAGGACGAGTAGTAAAGATCAATAGTTCAAGCTCAGAGTGCGCAATTTTGAAACGCACTTCTGCACCTTCACTTCTACCGATCCAATTTCTTTGTTGTTCACGAAGTGAATCAGGCCAGTCGATCTTATCTAATCCATCGAGCAAACGCTGAGCATAAGCAGTGATCCGCATCGACCATTGCTTCATCTCTTTTCTTTCAACAGGATAACCACCACGCTCGCTTACTCCATCTTTCACTTCATCATTAGCAAGTACAGTTCCCAATGCCGGACACCAGTTGACCATTGCTTCAGAGATGTAAGCCAAACGATAATTCAACAGTATCTCTGCTTTCGTTTTTTCATCAAACGATTTCCAGTCAGCAGCAGTAAACAACCATTCATGTGAATGAACAGCCTGAACATCTTTATTACCCGATGATTCAAATGTTGAAATAAGCAATGAAATATCTTCTGCTTTATCTTTAGCAGTATTGTACCATGAATTGAACAATTGAATAAAGATCCACTGAGTCCATTTGTAATATGAAGGATCTGAAGTACGAACTTCGCGCGACCAGTCGAAAGCAAAACCGATGTTATCGAGTTGCTGACGGTAACGGGCAATGTTTTCCTCAGTTGTTACTGCAGGATGTTGTCCTGTTTGAATAGCATATTGTTCAGCAGGCAAACCAAACGAGTCGTAACCCATTGGATGCAGAACATTGTAACCAGACAGTCTTTTGTAGCGGGCAAAAATATCAGAAGCTATATAACCAAGTGGATGACCGACATGTAATCCGGCTCCGGAAGGATAAGGAAACATATCGAGCACATAATACTTTTCTTTTGATGAATCAGTATCGGCGCGATAGGTCTGATTTTCTTTCCAGTACTGCTGCCACTTCTTTTCAATGATACTAAAATTGTACTCCATAATGCATTAACAATGATAAACAGGAATTCTGTTCAGTGAGGTTTAGTTGATGAACATGCGAATGTAGAAAAATAAGACGAAAGGTCATTTTTTTCGACCGACATACCGATAATCTTTTTATACTTTCGTTTCCTGAAAGTTATGCATCTCGATCAACCAAAAGAAGGCAATAAACGCCTCCGCTCCTCTTATGCTTCCTCCATAATCAGCGTTTCGCTCGTGCTGTTTATGCTGGGTTTGCTTGGTTTATTGATTTTAGATGCAAACAAGATCTCTGACTATGTGAAAGAACACATTCAGTTGAATGTCTATTTACAGGAAAATGTCAGTCAGCAAGACTTAAATATGTTTCTACAGGCTTTGAATGAATCAGATTTTGTTCGTTCAGCCAGATATGTTTCCAAAGAAGAAGCCCTTGACAGTCTGAAGAAAGAACTCGGCGAAGGTGCAATGGGTATGATCGATAATAATCCATTGCCGGCTACGATTGACATCAATCTGAAAGCCAGCTATGCCAATCCTGATAGTCTGAAACGAATCAAAGACCAGCTTTCTTCCATTCGTCTGGTTCAGGAAGTAGCATATCAGCAGACGGAGATCAAGAAGATGAATGAGAATTTCAGGACAGTTGCAATGGTCATTCTGATCTTTTGCGGATTGTTACTTTTTGTTGCAGTCGTACTGATCAATAATACCATCCGGCTTGCAATGTATTCAAAACGTTTCCTGATCAAGAGTATGCAATTGGTTGGCGCAACAAAAGGATTTATCCGGTGGCCATTTTTAAAGAAAGGATTTGTCCATGGTTTTTATGCCGGCATCATCAGCAGCATTCTCGTTGGGGTCATCATTTATTTTATCCATACCCAGTTTCCCGATTTCGGTCAGCTTTCCGATCTGAAATTGATTGGAATTCTTTTCGGCGGAATGATAGCCATCGGCATTCTTCTTTCGGGATTGAGTACTTTTTTTGCGATCAATCGGTATTTGAGGTTGCATGGGGATGAGCTTTATCTTTGAAATGGTGATTGGTGAGTAGTAAGTGGTGAGTAGCACAGCACGACTTTATAATAACCTGTTTTTCACTGATTTAAGCACCTTTAATAATTGCATATTGTTATTTATTAAATCGTACTGTGCGACTCACCACTTACTACTTACTACTTACTATTTTTCCCTATCTTGCGACCCGTTAATAGCAAAAAGCAATGGCAAAAAAAGAAACTAAATCGAATCTTGACTTTCCGTTTGGGAAGGAGAACCTGACATGGATGTTTATTGGCATCGGAGTTATTTTTGTGGGGTTTTATTTGATGATAGGTGGCGGTTCAGAGGATCCAAAAGTTTTCAATCCGGAAATTTTCAGTGCACGTAGAATTACTGTTGCACCTGTTTTAGTGATCCTTGGATTGGCGATTGAAGTGTATGCCATTATGAAAAAGAGTAAAGACTAGTTCTTTCACTTTTTTCTAAACGAATTCAACTCAAGAATTGAATTCATTCTATACAATAACAAATGACAATTTTCCAGGCCATTATCTTAGCCATCATTGAAGGGCTAACAGAGTTTTTACCTGTCTCTTCTACAGGTCACATGATAATCGGTTCATCGATGATGGGAATTGCCTCCGATCCTTTCACAAAATTATTTACTGTGAGTATTCAATTCGGCGCCATTCTTTCGGTAGTAATGATCTATTGGAGAAAATTCATTCCCGGAAATAATTTCGCAGAGACGTTTAAGTTTTATAAACGATTAGTAATCGCTTTCATTCCTGCAGCGATAATTGGTTTATTATTCAAGTCAGAGATTAATGCACTTCTGGAGAATGTTGTTGTAGTTGCAATTGCATTACTTGTTGGTGGAGTAATATTTATTCTGCTCGACAAATGGTTTGCATATGCAGAAGAGCGTGGTGAAAATGAACTAAAATCTGACAAGAAAGCATTTGTTATTGGTTGTTTTCAGGTCATAGCAATGATACCGGGAGTATCACGATCAGCGGCAACTATCATAGGTGGGTTGACACAAAAGCTGAATAAAAAAGCGGCAGCGGAATTTTCATTCTTCCTTGCTGTTCCTACCATGTTTGCTGCAACTGCAAAAGATCTTTTAGATTATGTACAGGATGGCGGAGTTGGATTGCAGGGAAATCAGATCATGTTATTAGTGATTGGAAATGTAGTTGCATTTTTTGTTGCACTGTTAGCCATCAGATCATTTGTATCTTATCTCACAAAACACGGATTTAAAATTTTCGGATATTATAGGATCATTGTTGGTCTGGCGATTCTCATTCTTTATGGAATGGGATATAATTTGCAGATCATCTGATGAGTAATTCAACAGACAGAATTATTCTCATTAACAAACCTCTTCGCTGGACTTCATTCGATGTTGTAAAAAAACTGAAGAAGCCTTTGCTTGAAGAATATCGTTTACTTTTTCCTGAAGAAGAACGAAAGCTGATCAAGCGATTTAAAGTTGGTCATGCCGGAACATTGGATCCATTAGCGACAGGACTTCTTGTACTTTGTACTGGTAAGCTGACAAAGAAGATCAGCGAAATTCAGGATGCAGAAAAAGAATATACAGGAACGATAGTCATAGGGTCAACGACTGCATCATATGATCTGGAAACTGAGCCGGAGAATTTCCAAAATTTTGATTTTGTCACTGATGAAATGATAAGAACGCTTGCAAAAAATATGGAAGGAGTTCAACAGCAAACACCACCGATTCATAGTGCGATTAAGGTTGAAGGACGACGAGCTTATGACATGGCCAGAAAAGGAATTGAAGTAGAATTAAAGTCGCGGGAGATCGAGATCCGTGAATTTGAAATTACCCGTATTGCGCTACCTGAGATCGATTTCAGAATAGTTTGTACCAAGGGTACCTATATCCGTTCATTGGCACAGGATTTTGGGAAGAAGCTGGGAACGGGCGGACATCTTTCGGCGCTTTGCAGGACACGCATAGGGAACTATGACTTGAAAAATGCGGTGAATCCACTGGATTTTTTGGCTCAAATAACTGAAAACAAGAACGTTAGTTCCGAATAAAAATATTAGGTCAAATCCTTTACAAGGGGGGTATCGCTGTAGTATATTTGCCGCCCGTTTGGGGTCAGCCTAACTACCCCAACAATTAAAACCAAACTATGAAATTATCCCAATTTAAAGTGAATGTCCCGGACACTCTGATAGCGACCCATCCGGCTAAGAATCGCGAAGATGCACGTTTGATGGTGTTAGACAGAAAGACAGGAAAGATCGAACACAAGCACTTTAAAGACATCCTTGAATATTTTACTGATGGCGACACGATGGTAGTGAACAACACCCGTGTATTTCCTGCACGTCTTTATGGAAACAAAGAGAAGACCGGAGCAAAGATCGAAGTGTTTTTACTTCGTGAATTGAATCGTGAAAGTCGTTTGTGGGATGTGTTGGTTGATCCGGCGCGTAAGATCCGTATCGGGAACAAACTTTATTTCGGTGATGATGATCTGTTGGTTGCTGAGGTGATCGACAATACTACATCAAGAGGAAGAACATTGCGTTTTCTTTTCGATGGTCCGTATGAAGAGTTCAAAAAGACAATTACAATTTTAGGTAACACTCCACTTCCAAAATACATCAAGCGTAAAGCTGAGCCGGAAGATATGGAACGTTACCAGACAGTTTTGCACGTAACGAAGGAGCAGTTGCTGCTCCGACAGCAGGATTGCATTTCAGTCTGCCATTAGTAAAACGTTTAGAATTGAAAGGCGTGAATTTCGCTGATCTTACTCTACACGTTGGACTGGGAACTTTCCGTCCGGTGGAAGTAGAAGATCTTACAAAGCACAAGATGGATTCAGAGCAGGTGATCATCACTCCTGAAGCATGTACTATTGTGAATAAAGCGAAAGCGCAGAAGAAAAAGATCTGTGCAGTTGGAACGACAGTGATGCGTGCAATTGAATCATCTGTATCTACTCAAGGCGAATTAAAACCATTCGACGGCTGGACAAACAAATTCATTTTCCCGCCATACGATTTCAGTGTAGCAAATTGCATGATCACGAATTTCCACATGCCTGAGTCAACATTGTTGATGATGGTTTCTGCTTTTGGTGGATATGATAATATCATGAATGCATATAAAGTAGCTATAAAAGAGAAGTATCATTTTTATAGTTATGGGGATGCGATGTTGATTATCTGATCGAGCTTTTTAATTAGATATTTGAAAATATAAAAGGGATTAAGGTGCGATGCACTTTAATCCCTTTTTATTTTGACGGAAATCATGCTTAAGATAATGTGGATGGCTTTCTATTTTTATTGGTAGGTGATTCTCTTGTCGAATTAACAAGCATTGTCTGTAACCCCGGCAGGAATGTCGCTTGACAGGTTACTGGTTTGAAAGAGCTTTCTTAATTTCCGCTCAACATTCCGCCTAGCGCGCAGGGTATTTACAAATTTATTCCATGGTGGAAGTTAACCTATATATAATATCAAACGCGCGCATAAGAAATTGGTAAATGCCCTGCACGCTAGGCGAATGTTAAGCGCAAGCTTGTATGCACTTTCAATAAGTAATACATCAAGCGTCATTCCGCCGGGGAATAAGGTACAACGTTTAAAAAAACAAAGGGGCTTAAAATGTTTTTACACACCTTAAGCCATTTAATATTTGTAAATTTAAATCGAAGCAATTCCCCTGCTAAGCGAAATATTGAATCCATCAACTCTCTCCTTTCCATTCCAATTGAAAAACTCGTAACATGATAGGCGGAATATTGAGCGGAAATTAAGAACACACTTTCAAATTAAGGGCATCATCAAGCGGTATTCCGCCGGGGAGTTTGGAAGTATTCAGTTAAAAAAAATATTTATTCCATGCATGTGTGACAGTGTATTCCTAATTCCCCGGCGGAATACCGCTTGAAATTTTCCTGGCATGAAACCGGCTACTTAATATCCGCTCAATATTCCGCCTATCATTGTACCTTTTATCAATTTCGAATTCGCAAATGCATAAATTACAATTCCCCTCCCATGCGTCCTTAGAAACCAAAAAGTTCCCCTTCGGGGATGACGATTGCGCGTGTAAAAATTGATGAGAGAAAAAAAGAAAAAGTTGCGCCTGCGGCGCAACTTTTTCTTTTTTTCTCTCATCATTATATGACTTTCCGGCCGTCACCCCCGAAGGGGAACTTTTTGGTCTCTGGAAGATTTCGTGGTCATCTATTGGTCAATGTTATCCATTATGTATTTAAAAGAGTATTAAACAAAAAAAATGGTTTAAAATGCAAAGCATCTTAAACCATTTGAAGCAATTCGAATCACGAATTACAATATTATTATGGAAAAATACCCAACGACTGATAACTCACGCCAAGCTTTCTGATCCCGCTTACAAACGCTGCAGTACGAAGGTCTTCAATTCGCTTATCCGATTTTTTTATTTCGCGGATCTCGTTGAAAGCGGAGATCATTGTTTCTTCTAATCCGGAACGGACAAGATCGATTTCATCAGCACCGTGTGTAATCACTTTTCTCTGGCGGGAATCAAGACTTTTTCCGGTCATCTGTTCAACAGACTTTATCATTTCAAGTGTTGAGGTTTCCTGGAAACGTTTTTCCATTCTTCCGAAACGGACGTGAGAAAGATTTTTCAGCCATTCGAAATAGGAAACTGTCACACCACCGGCATTCAGATAAAGATCCGGAATGATCATTACGTTTTTCTTGTTGAGGATGATCTCTGCGTTTTTTGTTACAGGACCATTGGCACCTTCAGCAATAATTTTTGCTTTGATGTTTGGTGCATTCTCTCTTGTGATCTGGTTTTCCAATGCTGCAGGAATTAAAATATCGCATTCCAGTTCAAGCATTGCCATTGCATTCTCATAATTCTTCGATCCCGGGAAATGAAGGATACTTCCTTTTTCTTTTCTGTGTTTGAAGAGTTCTTCAATGTCTAAACCTTTGTCATTGTAAACACCACCTTCTCTTTCAATCACACCGATAACTTTCGCTCCACCTTCCCTGGCAGAATTTTGCCGGTAGAAACCAACATTACCAACTCCCTGTACAATTACAGTCTTGCCCTCGATACCTGTTGTCAATCCAATTTCTTTCATGTCCTCAGCGTGACTCAATGCTTCACAGATGCCGAAGAAAATTCCTTGTCCTGTTGCTTCTGTTCTGCCTTGAATACCACCCTGACCTAAAGGTTTTCCGGTAACGCAACCCAATGCATTTATATCGTCATACTTAAAAGTTGCATACGTATCAGCGATCCATGCCATTTCGCGCGGACCACTTCCGTAATCAGGAGCAGGAACATCTATTCCGGCACCGATCATACTTTTCTTGATCAACTCAGTTGTATATCGACGCGTAATTTTTTCCAGTTGCTTTACAGTATAGTTCTGCGGATTTACTTTGATCCCGCCTTTTGCTCCACCGAAAGGAACATCAACAACTGCACACTTGAATGTCATCAGTGTTGCAAGTGCTTTTACTTCTTCTTCATTCACGAATTCACTGTAACGAATCCCGCCTTTTGTAGGTGTCTTATGATGACTGTGCTGAACACGAATTCCTTCGATCACTTCCAGCTTTCCATCTTTCTCAAGCGGGAAAGAAAATTTATAGATACTGTTACATATTTTTATCTGATGAAGCAGTCCCGGTTCAAAATCCGTCAGGGCTGCTGCTTTATCAAAGTAAGCCATGACGTCATTATAAAACTTCTGGCCATTCTCTAGATCATTGCTCATAGAAAGAGTTATTTTTTTATGTAAAAATAAGTAAGTTTTTAGATTGTGCAACTGACGGTTGTAGGAAGTAATTCAACCTTATTCGTTTATTCGTAATCAGAGATTTGAGAATAGGAATTAGATTGAATACCCGAAAAATTAAAATAGAAAATGCTAGTAATCACAATGTTCAACTAAAAAATAGTGTAGTAATTCTAATGAGTGAAGATTGTTCTTTCAATTAAGAAAACACTAATCCTGACTTTGCTCACGATTTAGTGCATTGAAAATTGAATTGATCAATGCTAAAATGATGCTGAAGAAAAAGGCAGTCCAGAAACCATCAACATTAAAGCCGGGAACAATTTTATCAGCAAGTAAAATAAGGCCGGCATTGATGACCAGTAAAAACAAACCGAGAGTAACGATGGTAATGGGTATTGTAAGCACAACTAAGATCGGTTTTACAATTGCATTGAGCACAGCCATTACAGCAGCAACTAAAAAAGCGGTAACTACAGAATCAACATGAACGCCTTTAAAAAGAAAAGATGCGATCATAACAGCAAGCGTACTTGTAATTAATTGTGCGAGAAGTTTCATGATTGATGTCGATTAAACAGTTAACGACTATTTCAATTTAATATCCTTTACATTCATCTGAATGCTGGTTTTATTATTGAATGTATTTTCATCAAGGCATAACAAATATCGAAAGGAATTTTTTCTCGATATAAATGAAAATGTTGTCCCATCTGAAATGCAATTCCATCCATACCGAAACGTGTGTTCTCGTCTTCAGCAAGATTTAATTTCAGGTGATTGTTTCCTACTACTCTCGACATTCCTGTATCACGTACATTGTCGATACGGAAAACAGGATTCATATTTCCCGGACCAAATGGTGCAAATTGTTTGAGGATATTAAAAAACGCCGGAGTAATTTCTGACAATTTCAGCATTGAATCAATTTCAATTTCCTGTGTCAGACTGTTTTCTTCAATTGTAGAAGCAACAATTTCTTCAAAGCGTTCTTTGAACTTTTCAATATTCTCGATTTTCATTGTCAATCCTGCAGCATACATATGTCCACCGAATTGTTCAAGCAGATCACTGCAACTTTCAATTGCATTATATATATCGAAATCTTTTACAGATCGGGCAGAACCCGTTGCCATACCATTTGATTCTGTGAGAATGATAGTAGGGCGATAATATTTTTCTGTCAACCGGGAAGCAACAATTCCGATCACACCTTTATGCCAGTTTGCATTGAATAAAACTGTAGAGCGACGTCTGGAAAATTCAGGATCTGTCTGAATAAATGAAAAAGCTTCCTGTGTAATTTTCACATCCAGGTTTTTGCGTTCTTCATTATGTTCTTTTATACGAAGAGAATTGGTAATTGCTATTGCAGCATTTTCAGAGATGAGCAATTCAACAGCATGACGTGCATCGTGAATTCTTCCGGCTGCATTGATCCGCGGTCCTATGATGAATACAAGATCATTCACAGTAAGATTATAATGTGGCACTCTGCGGTCATCTTCCGTGACATCTACAAACACAGGAACTTTTTCCATTTCAAGAATGGCTTTTATTCCCAAGCGTGGTTTGTAGTTCAATTGCTTTAATCCGAAATGAACCAGCACACGATTTTCTCCTACAAGCGGAACGATATCGGCAGCAGTACTGATTGCTACCAGATCAAGATATTGTTCAATTTCTTTAAAAGGAATTTTATGTTTCTGCGCATATCCTGAAATAAACTTGAACCCGATTCCGCATCCTGAAAGTTCGTCGAACGGATAAGTATCATCAGCACGTTTTGGA
Organism: Bacteroidota bacterium; assembly: GCA_016711505.1. Lineage (NCBI taxonomy): Bacteria > Pseudomonadati > Bacteroidota > Bacteroidota bacterium. Next base: position 62,980 of record JADJSV010000009.1, read on the forward strand.
TCCAGTACTGCAACAGCATCCGGCAATGTATCGCCCGGACGATGGTGATCGCAGATAATAAAATCGACACCCATTAATTTTGCAGCATGTACTTTATCGATTGATTTGATCCCGCAATCAAGTGCAATGATCAATTTGAAATCATTCAACGCTGCGTATTCAATTCCGGCAGTTGAAACGCCATAACCTTCTTTGTAACGATCGGGCAGATAGAAATCTACATTTTCATAAAAGCTTTTGATGAAAGAGTAAACCAAATGCAACGGCAGTTGTTCCGTCAACATCATAATCACCATAGACTAAAATTTTCTCATTTCTTGCAATGGCTTCTTCTAAACGAATAACAGCCTTGTCCATATCGGTCATTAAAAAAGGATCATGCAGATCCGTTACCGAAGGCCGAAAGAAAAGTCGGGCCTGATCAAATGTGGTGATCCCGCGACGAACCAGAAGATTAGCAAGAGTCTTGTTAATGTTCAGTTGCGAAGCGAGCGCACTGACCTGTTCCGGTTTCCCGTCAGGTTTCAATGCCCATCTTTTCTCACGAATTTCCACGTCTATCATACTGGGGTGCAAGATAACTAAAATGCACCCTTAAAATTAAGTTAACATTAAAAAGAAACATACAAGATGTGGTGTATAACTCCAAACGATTGGTGAAATCATTATTTAAAGGGCAAAAAATTAAGTTTTCACTCTTAAATTATCATGAAACTTTCATCATTCATTATCCTCATCATCTGCTGTATCCGCATCCACATCATGCTTAAAATTCTTTCCGGCAACAACGATTACTATTTCACCTTTCACTGTTTTTGCAGCGAAATGTTCTTTGCATTGCAATAAAGAACCGTGATAATTTTCTTCAAACATTTTAGAAATTTCCTTGAAACTCCTGCTCTTCTTTCGGGACCAAATATTGTTATGAATTGATCCAATGCTTTAACAAGTCGATAAGGTGATTCATAGAAAATCATTGTCCGTTCTTCTTCCCGTAATTTCTCCAGTCGTGTCACGGCCTTTTTCTGAGGTAAAATCCTTCGAACGTAAATCTGTCTGCAGGCAAACCGGAATTTACCAAAGCAGGAACAAAAGCAGTCGGTCCGGGCAGTGTTTCCACTTTGATACCATTGCGAATGCATTCTCTTACCAATAAAAAACCGGGATCTGAAATTCCGGGAGTTCCGGCATCAGTAACTAAAGCAATTGTTTCACCGGCAGCAATACGGTTCACAATATCAGCAACGATCTTATGTTCGTTGTGCATGTGGTATGACTGCAAACGTTTATCGATTCCAAGATGTCGCATGAGATTTCCACTCACGCGCGTATCTTCCGCTAAAATAGTATCGGCTTCTTTTAAGATCCGGATTGCCCGCAGCGTAATATCTTCTAAATTACCTACAGGAGTTGGAACCAGGTAGAGCCCTGTTTTTTCCATTATCCAAGATAACGTCTTTCCACTATATCCATGAACAGAGAAGCAACAGAAGGTTGTTTTTCCCAGTTATAATCAAGCGAAATTGTTTTCATGAATTCCTGAGCTTTATTCGAAGAGCCGCATGTATTCAGGTGTTCAACTGAAGAATTGTATTTCTGAGAATCACCATTAAAAAGCTGGTTGATGAATTGAAATTTTTCATTGAGTCCGATCGCTGCTTTCAGATCTTTAACAGGAACTTTATGCAAGTGATCAGAAACACTATGTGAACTTTGATTCATTGCAATCCGGTCGGCCAGTGTTTCATGGTCTTCGAATTTATGTGCTATAGAAGGCGAAGAAGCGAACATCTCATGCAGATCCGAATTTGATTTTTTCAGGTGATTGATCTCAGCTGCGTTTTCTGATTTAGAAATATCAGCCATTAATTTATCCATTGAAATATGACCATTTGTTTTCCGGAACTTCAACAGGCGCTTCACTGATCTCTTCTTTCCGGATCGGTTCAGGAGTTGAGGGAACATTCGTTGCTGCAACAGGAATATTTTCTTTCACTGAAGGAATTTCAGGAATGATTTCAGAAGTATGATTTGCAACAGGAGAATTAGGAATCACATTTGCCGGAGCCGGATTCGCAGGGAAATTCATTTTCATTTCCGCTAAATTGGAAACCTGCATTTCATTAAGTAGCTGAAGTGCATTCTGATAATTAAGTTGAAGTGCTAATTCATAAACTTTACGAATTTCAGCTAAAAAAACATCCATTTCAGCAGCAGGAATTGCCGAAGAATGTGCTTGCATGGAACGATGGAGGTCTCTGAGTCTTTCAGTCGAAAGAATCAATTGTTGATGAAGAATAGGGCTTTGCATGGGAATTCTAACGGAATATTCTGTAGGATGTTGTGGTTTTGGTAACATATTTCGGAGGCACGGTAGGGTAAAAGGTCAAGGGTCAAAGGCCAAGGGTCAATCGTTTCAATTCAAAGTTTGAATTAATTTATACAAAAAAATTATTACTTAATTAAAATTAGCACTTTATGAAAGACGAGCAGTATTGACCTTTGACCCTTGACCTTTGACCTTAATTTCGTACGTTTACGGCTCCTAAAAACCTTGTATGTTCCTCGAATCCCTATACGCCCGTGAAGTCCGAAAAGGTCATATTGAAGTGGTTTGTGGATCAATGTTTTCGGGGAAAACGGAGGAATTGATCCGTCGGCTGAAACGTGCAAAAATTGCCAAACAGAAGGTGGAGATCTATAAACCGAGAATTGATACCCGGTACGACGAAGTAAATGTCGTTTCTCATGATTCAAATTCCATTCACTCCACACCTGTAGATTCAGCAGCGATCTTATTATTGGCCAACGATGTCGATGTAATTGGCATCGACGAGGCGCAGTTTTTTGATGAAGAATTACCGGGTGTTTGTCAGGTTTTAGCAAACAGAGGTATTCGTGTAATTATTGCCGGACTTGATATGGATTTCCTTGGAAAGCCATTTGGTCCCTATCCCTACTCTGCTTTCTATTGCTGAGTATGTGACGAAGGTTCATGCTATCTGCATGAAGTGTGGAGAGCTGGCAAATTATTCGCATCGGACTGTTGCCGGAAAATCAAGAATATTATTAGGAGAGCAGGAAAGTTATGTACCACTTTGCCGTCATTGTTTTAATCAGGAAAGAAAAGAGAATCATTAATGAGCGAAACCACTTATAGCATCAATCAGATTGCAGTGGTTACAGGCGGACAGTTGATCCTGAACTGTCCTGGGCAATCTGAAATCCGAAATCTACTTACCGACAGTCGCAGAGTTCTTGTTGCAGAGAGTGCATTATTTTTTGCAATAAAAGGTGAGCGACACGATGGACATAAATTCATAGCCGATCTTTTCAATCAAGGTGTCCGCAATTTTATCGTCAGTGAATTCACTGACGAATTCAAAGACCTGAAAGCAAATTTTGTTGTAGTTGATGAAGCATTGAAAGCAATGCAGCAGTTGACTGCTCATCATCGTCTGAATTTTTCATATAATGTAATTGGCATCACAGGAAGTAATGGAAAGACCATCGTTAAAGAATGGCTTTACTCAATTGCTTCGTGCTGATCTGAATATTGTCAGAAGTCCAAAGTCGTATAACTCACAGATTGGAGTACCGCTATCAGTCTGGGAAATGCAGGAAGAACATCAGCTCGGAATTTTCGAAGCCGGAATTTCTATGCCCGGTGAGATGAAAAAACTGGAAGCGATCATTCATCCGACGATTGGAATTTTTACAAATATCGGTTCTGCCCACGATGAAAATTTCAAAAGTGAAGCAGAAAAAGTTCATGAGAAGCTGGAACTTTTTTCCGGAGTAAAAACTCTGATCTACAATAAAGATTATACGACCATTCATGAAAGTATTGCAACATTTCCTTTCAGAGAAAAAGACATTCAGATTTTTACCTGTTCAAGGAAATCGCGCGCAGACTTGCAAGTTGGTCGTGTAACAAAAAGTAATGACGATACTGAGATTCAGGCCGTCTATAAAAACGAATTCATCAATATTACTATTCCGTTTACTGATGATGCATCAATAGAAAATGCAATTCATTGCTGGTCGTTAATGCTGGTGATGGGATTTGATCAGGAAGTGATCATGGAACGCATGCACATGCTGAGTCCGGTTGCAATGCGTCTGGAAATGAAGACAGGAATCAATAATTGTTCTGTGATCAATGACAGCTACAACTCTGACATTGGTTCATTGACGATTGCATTGGATTTTCTCAATCAGCAGAAGCAACACGATACAAAAACATTAATTCTATCCGACATTTTACAAAGCGGAAAGAATGAAGAGAATTTATACAAAGAAGTTGCCGACTTATTACAGGCAAAGGGAATTCATTCGTTAATTGGCATTGGGCCGGCTATTTCGCGTCAGGAAAAATATTTTCCATGGCGAAAAAGTTTTTCCGTTCGACCGACGATTTCCTCCGCGATTTCAGTCCCGGCGATTTCCGTGATGAAACAATTTTATTGAAAGGCGCACGACTTTTCGGATTTGAAAAAATTTCAAAAGTGCTTCAGCAAAAAGCGCATGAAACTGTTCTGGAGATCAATCTGAATTCTATCATTCACAATTTGAATTATTATCGTTCAAGGCTGAAGCCACAGACAAAGATCATGGCGATGGTTAAAGCCACATCGTATGGCAGCGGTAGTTTTGAGGTAGCGAATATTTTACAATTCCATCATGTTGATTATCTCGCTGTAGCCTATTCAGACGAAGGAGTTGATCTGAGAAAAACAGGGATCACACTTCCTATCATGGTGATGAATCCTGAAGTGATGAATTTTGAAATGATGATGAAATATCGTCTTGAGCCGGAGATCTATAATTTCCGTCAGCTCAATCAGCTTTCAGAAGTTTTAAAGAAGCATGTTGGCGAACCTTTCAAGATTCATTTGAAACTGGATACAGGAATGCATCGGTTAGGGTTTGAAGAAAGAGAGATCAACGAATTAGTTGTTCGTCTGAATAACAATAAGCATTTACACATTCAATCTATTTTCAGTCATCTTGCTGGTAGTGATGAAGCCGAACACGATGGATTTACAAAACTTCAGGTCGATCGTTTTAAAAAGATGAGCGATGACATTATGAAGAATTTTAATTATCCGATCATGCGGCATATTCTGAATTCATCGGGTATCCTCCGCTTTAGTGAAGCGCAGTTTGAAATGGTGCGATTAGGAATTGGCATGTATGGATTTGCTGCTACACCGAATGAACAAAATCATTTGGAGCAAGCGGCTACTTTAAAGACAACTATTTCGCAGATAAAAAATGTTGCTTCCAATGAAACGATAGGTTATTCGCGCAAAGGAAAATTAAAACGCGATACCATCATTGCAACAGTTGCAATTGGTTATGCTGATGGGATCAATCGACGTTTAAGTAATGGTGTCGGGAAAATGTTGGTGAATGGAAAACTTGCACCGATCGTTGGAAATGTTTGTATGGATATGTGTATGCTTGATATAACCGATATTCCTGCGAAAGAAGGTGATGAAGTGATTGTATTTGGAACTGATTATCCGGTTACTGAAATGGCAAAGGCTACGGGAACGATACCGTATGAGATACTAGTGAATGTTTCGCAGAGGGTGAAAAGGGTTTATTTTCATGAATAGTTTTGGAATGCGGATTGCGGATTGCGGAATTAGGGGTCTTGCAAAAAGGTTTTATATTGAAAAGCCGTTACAAGTAATTTTTTAAAACACTAAGTTCACTAAGTTTTTAGCACTAAGAACACAAGTGAAGAGAGTTCAACTTGTGCTCTTAGTGCTAAAAACTTAGTGATCTTAGTGTTAAAATTTTTTGATACTAGAAGAACTTCGGCATCCTATTATAATGCCTTGCACGCTGACCAAGTTTGATCAGACTAACATAAGTAAAGTTGATTTCAATTGCGCTTGTTGAAGCTGCAGAATTTGAAAGTGAAGAAACATTAGAATCATAACTCAAGCCTAGTCCGACGGAATTGTATTCGAAGCGGGCAACCACATTCACTGCATCATTCCAACGATAGAATCCGCCGAGATAGAAATAGGCTTCTTTCTGATAATTTGTATAGCGTGATTTGAATTGAATTTTATTCTTGAACAAACCACCGAACATTAATTCTTTTTGAGGACCCTGAGACATGAAGATTGCTTTTGGCAAGATCCACATGTATTGTTCTTTATCGAGACTGATCTCGCCACTTGAATGAATAGTTATCTTTCTATTGAGAGGAGCATCTTGCTTTAAAAAGAAACTCACATTCGGACTACCGATATGTGCCATTGAAGCACCGATGTTGAAGAAATTCGAACCATCAGGAACATAGTAATAGTTCACACCGGCGTTGAAATCGAGATATGAGAATGTTTGCAGCTGAATGCTTTCTCCTGTTAATGTGAGTGGATCATAGCTATCACCATTCCATTGTTCATCCCATGTAGCTTTAGTAAGATCGAGTGACTGCTGATTGAGTCCGGTTTGAAAGCCGATCGTGAAAAACTGATCACCTTGATCAGTTAAACCCTGAGTATAAGACAATGAACCCTGGAACAAAGTTGATTGATATCCTGCTTCACCGGCTTTATCCTGATTTACCAATAAACCAATACCAAAGAAATTACTTCCCAGCGTACCTTTTCCAATTGGTGCATCAGCAGAAACATGGATGGTCTTATAACCATTTCCCAGACCTGACCATTGACTTCTGTAAATATTGCTAAGTCTGAATTTCCCGTCGAACACACCAGTGAGGGCAGGATTAACAACTAAAGGAGCATTATAAAACTGAGAGAAATGGACATCCTGTGCATGCAAAGTAGTTGCAACCTGCATTGCAAAAGCAATCAGCACAAGAGTTATTTTCTTAATTGGTAAAATTTTTCGCATTGAAAAATTTATTACTTGCTTATCGAATTAAAGTTACACTTCCCGTCTTACTAACTGAGGATTCATCATCGAAGTTGATAGTGAATACATATGTAAAGACGCCCGGATTAAGATCTTTGCCTTTATAAGTACCATCCCAACCAACAGATTGATTAGTTGTTTCAAATACTTTTTCACCCCATCTGTCATAGATCGTAAAGCGGATACCATAAAGATTATTTCCGCGAAGGAAAAGATAATCATTACGGCCATCACCGTTAGGCGAGAATGCAGTAGGGACAAAGAAATCGTTATTATGCAATATTGTGACTACAACCTGACGGGTTGTAAAGCATCCGAAGCCATCAGAAATTGTAACTACGTAAACGGTAGTTTCAAGAGGAGAGGCAATAGGATTTGGTGAAGTTGCGCTGTCTAATCCGAGTGCAGGTGACCATGAATACGAAACACCACCGCCGGCATTCAGCTGGTATGAACTTCCCCAATACATAGCAGTATCAGGTCCTACGAATGCAGTTGGAACACTTTCAATTCTTATGAAAGAATATTTTATGATTGTATCAGATCCGTATTGATTCGTGACGATCAATTGAACATCATATAATCCATCGGCAAGATATAATATGCCCGAAGGATTTTGCAGTGAAGAAGTATCAGGTACAGCACCCGGGAACGACCATGACCATGAAGTGAAAGGACCGCCGGCTATTATTTGTCCCTGGAAAGAGAATGGTGTATTTGAACAAGCCATTTGTACCGGAGCGATGAAATCAGCTTCGGGAAGCGGGCACGTGTCTGCTCTTATATATGCGGTCTTGGTGAACGATGCCGTTCCGTATTGATTACCTGCGGTAAGTGTTACATCATACGAGCCAGGTGCACTATAACATACACTTGGATTAGGCAATGTACTTGTTGCAGGCACTCCGCCGGGGAATGACCACGCCCATGTTGTTGCGCCACCTGTAGAAAGGTCAGTGAATGTGATACATTCTCTTTCGCAGATCAATGAATCGCTTGCAACGAAATCCGGATTTGGGGGAGTACAAGCATTTACAAGAATGTAATTAGCCTTCGTCATAGTATCTGCACCTGAAGGTCCACTAACTACTAATATTACAGAATAAGTTCCTGGATTAGCAAAAACAATGTTTGTAGGATTTTGTAACGAAGAAGCTCCGGGAGTTCCGCCTAAGAAAGTCCAGCTATAAGAAGCAGCTATAGTAGTTGTGTCAGCATAAAAATTTACAGTGTCACCTGCACACACAACTGTATCAGATGCAGTAAAATCTGCAATCAATTGTGTAGCGCTATAAACAGCAATGCTATCAATAGCTATAGAATAAAGTGCTTCTCCAACACCATAACCATCATTCGACCATTCAAATCCGATTTGAACTGTTGGATTATTTGCTGCTGAAGGAGGTAGAGCAACTGTATAAACTCCCCATGTTAACGAATCACTATTGCAAACAGAACTTGGAGGAATTCCTGTACCAATTGGAACCCATCCTGAACCACTATTATATTGTAGAGTTGCAGATGCTGCTATAAGATTATCAAGTATGTAGCTGAAAGAAACATAAAGGTCTGCAGCGCCTGTACAATTAATAACGGGAGATTCAACTCTTCTTCTAGTTGATTCAGTTGAATCAACTCCGCCTGGATCATAAATTGCACCACAATCACCAAGAGGACAATTTACCGGAGCTTGATTTGATAGTTCAGAACCTGCAGCATTTCCAATATGTAATGTTCGGTTTGTTTCAGAAGGAGAAGACATGCAGCCAACACGATTACAAGATCCAATCGGTCTACCTGGCTCTGTAGAACTTACATACCATTGATTTGCAAAATTTCCTTGGATTCCAATATCAGTAATCGTCCAAGTACCATAAGAACTTGCAATACTACCTGCATCGCAGACACCGGTCGAATTCGTACCGAAATCTTCAAAGAACACGGGAACCTGCGCATGAGAGTTCACTGATGAAATCAATGAAATCAGCGTAATAAGTAGGAGTCGGTAGATTTTACCGGAGAGTAATTGGAAATCCATACGGTTTAAAAAGCGAGTCAATTTACAATTATTTTGGAAATCCAACAGCATCTCTTTAGTGGTTCTGCATTAATTGATTAGTAAACAAATACAGGTTAAAATCAGTTTTTTGGGCTGCTTTAGTTATTTGTTCTTTGATTTGTTCTTTGTTAACATCTTTCATTCGGTTTCTCCTGATCAGATGCATGACCTTTTCTGTTAGGAGAAAGATCTTTTTTTCATTGTAACCTTCTGATTTAAAATGCTTTTCAATCTGTTCGATGAGTTCGTGAACACCATCGGATTGCGAAGCAATTGTTTTCAGAACGGGAATGGTCCAACCTTCCGTCATAGAATGATGCATGAGTTGCTTCAGACTATTAACTAAAGTATCGGCACCTTGACGGTCGGCTTTATTGACAACAAAGATATCGGCGATCTCCATTATGCCGGATTTCAGTCCTTGTACTTCATCGCCCGATTCCGGCACAACGACAACGACAGTTGTATCAGCCAGTCCTGCGATCTCCACTTCCGATTGTCCGACGCCAACTGTTTCGACGATGACCATATCGAAATTTGAAGAGCGCAGTACATCTGTTATTTCAATTATCTTTTCAGACAAACCACCGAGCGAACCTCGTGTAGCCAATGAGCGAATGAATACGTTGTTGTTGTTGAAATGTTCCGCCATCCGCAAACGATCTCCTAACAATGATCCATAGTTGAATGGCGAAGTCGGATCGACAGCAACAATGGCAACGTTTTTTCCCATCTGCGTCAACTCACGCAACAAAGAATTGATGAGTGTACTTTTCCCCGCACCCGGCGGACCGGTAATTCCAACAACAGGAATTTTTGCAGGTGATAATCCTTGAAGAATAGTTTCCCATCCAGGAAGTTCATTCTCCACCACAGTAATTGCCCGGGCAATCGCTTTACGATCGCCGGATTTTAGTAGTTGGATGAATGCGGATTGTTCCTGAGTCATTTTCGTTTGGCAAAGAAAGGAGAATGATTGGGATGTTTATGGGTTTTGGGGAGAAGTTGTGGGGGAATTTTTTAACAGGGAGAGTACTGTATATATTTATAATTGGAATTGATCTTGGAAAAATTTAATGTCGATATATTTTCTTTTCAAATCAAAAAAAATCTCTTTTTAATTCTTTCCTTGTTTTTATACCCTTTGCGGTATCTTTGAGAAAAATATTACATTCTCATGTGCGACCTCTCCGAGGTCGGGTCATTCCTCGGGGGTCGGGTCGGTCGGGGCTTTGTGCTTTGTACAAATATGCGACCTCTCTGAGGTCGGGTCCGTCGGGGCTTTGTGCTTTCTGCAAATATGCGACCTCTCTGAGGTCGGGTCTATCGGGGCTTTGTGCCTTTTACAAATATGCGACCTCTTCGAGGTCGGGTCCATCGGGGCTTTGTGCTTTGTACAAATATGTGACCTCTCTGAGGTCGGGTCCGTCGGGGCTTTGTGCTTTCTGTAAATATGCGACCTCTCCGAGGTCGGGAGTTTGGAAGATTTCCGGCAACTCATAACCTGTCTACTTAAAAAAAGATTTCAAAAATATTTTTCAATGTTCAATCCGTAGGTAAGCAATAAAGTTTCACGCTTTGTCCGGCTTATTAAATTGTAGTTGAAATCTGTAGAAAAGTTAAGAGACCTGAAAAGTTTACAAGAAAGATTGAGTGTATTTTTTATTATATAATCATTGCCATAATTTAATGACGGTTGATAGAAACCCATGCCATTGACAGTGAGTAAATTTTTGTATTTCCACCGGATATGAAGACGTGAAGAACTTCGGAAAGTTTCATATTCTTCTTTCAGACCTTCACTTGGAATTATATTGCTGTGTTCATAGATGACACCGGTGCTGATATTGATCCTGAAGCTTTCTTTGTCGAAAATATTATAAGCAATTCCAAAACCACCTTGTTCCTGATCATTAATAGCCAGTGAATAGCTTTTAATATAGTTTGCCAGTCCCCAGTAAAAAAAATGCTTGAAAGTCTTGTACAGATTAAAATCCAACGAACTTGAATAATCATTATTAATTTTCTTCGACTGACTTTCGCCATATATCCAGGAGCTGTTAGAGTTCAGAGAAATATCACTTCTGCGAAGTCCATATTTTATTCCATGATTGAACAGATAGTTGGTTCCGTCGTTTGTTGTATTAATATTGCCTGTTGCAGCTACGTTCAGGACATTGTGAATTGAATCATTAAACTGACCGGATGAAAATTCAGAATTTAAAACAAATATAATAAGCAGGAATATCCGGAACATGGAGGCAGAAATTGATTTAGGCAATAAAAATAAATAAAAAACTTTGAGCAAATGTATTTTGAAATTGTGCTACAATTTTTTCTTCTCTGATGAAAAATATTACGTTATCATGTGCGACCTCTCCGAGGTCGGGTCGGTCAGGGCTTTGTGCTTTCTACAAATATGCGACCTCTCCGAGGTCGGGTTCGTCGGGGCTTTGTACTTTCTACAAATATGCGACCTCTTCGAGGTCGGGTTCGTCGGGGCTTTGTGCTTTCTACAAATATGCGACCTCTCCGAGGTCGGGTTCGTCGGGGCTTTGTGCTTTCTACAAATGTGCGACCCTTTCAGGGTCGGCAGTCTGGGGAGTTTCTGACAGTTTAGGTTTTTAAAATTATCACGAAGTGTATTGTACGTTCGCTATTGTTGGGGTGTAGTCTGCAAACTACACCCCAACAATAGCGAACTGACTGGCGACTACATAAAATGTTAGTTCAGTAGCAACCTCACACTTTTCAAATCATTTATCCAAATATAAAAGTGGCAGGACGAAGTCTTGAAATTAAAAATTGTTGTTTCAAAACTTCCTACACAGACTTCGTCCGGGAAAACACGAAAGTAATTTGTTCACAGGCAATGGCTCAACAGTTTTCCTGGCAGAATCACGCAAATGTTTGTGTAGAAGAAAGTCATGAAGTATTGCAGCTTAACTTCTTGCCAATTACCGATTGCTCCTTTTGCTCTTGTACACTTGTGTTCTTGTGTTTAAAAACCTACCGCGAAAGCTCCCTCAATTTCCTGTACTTCAGATAAGTCGACCATGCAGAAATTTTTGCAATCGTAAATCCGGCACGACCATCTAAAAATCCGAAGTGGACGATGTAGTGATGGAGAAATTTTGCAATGGGATTGATGAGAAGTTTGAAGAAGGAGGCTTTCTTTCCCATCTTGAAAAAAGATTTCGCTGCTATATCAGCGAAGTATTCGGCTTGTTTGTAGTGCTCTTCTACTGTGTAGTAACTGTAATGTAAAATATCGCCTTGAAGTTTTCCTGTGTTGGAATCTCCGGTTGTCAGTTCGTATTTGCCGTGCGGATTGACTCCGGCCCACTGCCCTTTTCTGCTGTCCCACAAACGTAATTTGGTATCGGGATACCAGCCACTGTGATGAACCCATTTGCCGCAGTAGTTGGTGAGACGATTCATATAATATCCATCGTGAACAAAATTCTTTTTCACTTCTGAAATTGAATTGCGGAGTTTTTCATCGAGGGCTTCATCGGCATCGAGTGAAAGAATGTGTGGATACTTCGCTTGTGTAATGGCAAAATTTTTCTGCTGAATATGTCCTTCGAATTTATTTTCGATGAATTTTGCGCCGTAACTCAGACAGATCTCTTTTGTTTTGTCTTTGCTGAAGGAATCTACAATTACAATTTCATCTGCAATTCCTTTTACGGAATCCAGACAACGTGCAATATTGTGCTCTTCATTGAAAGTAATGATCACTACAGAAACAGGAGTCATATCTGCGGCTAATGTAGCGATTTTTCAGTGTCTCCTTCGCGGCGTTGATTGTAAAAGAGAATAAAAAATAAACCGACAAATGTTGCTCCCGGTTGAGTCTCTAACGTATCTTCTGTCAGCATAGAAACCAGACAGATGATCAGAAACAAAATAAAAATTGCAGGCAACTGCCGGGCTCTTCTTAATGGATATAAAAGTGCAAACAAAAAATACAGCAGTCCGGGAATACCAAATGCTGCAGCAATTGACAAATACTGATTATGTGAATTCAATCTGTGTGCTTCATCCAACCGTGTATTCATTCGTTCATACTGATTTTCAAACTCCGGTTTCAGATCACCGGTTCCTACACCAAACAACGGCGATGTTTTAATTACACCGACAGCAGCACGCCAGAATTCAAGTCGTTGAGCGACTGAATGTCCACTCGGATCACCGCCTTTCAGCAAATTATCAATCTCCCAGATCACCTGATTTACTCTTGAACGCAGATCCGACATTTTCTGAAAATTGACATTCGGTACTCCGGCTTCTATCGATTGGATTTCATTTTTGTCAGAGAATAAACAGCTGCAGAATCCTTCCGCATTCCTTTACTTGTTAAAAAGCGCACAAGAGTTGCCTTGATGGGTTGCTTTTTATGGTCAAGTGAATCTAAATGGATCTTACTTCTTTCATTCCATGCTTTTTTTAATTCAGGTATACAGAGATAAATATTTACCTGATAGCCATTCTCAAAATTATTGTCATCGAGATAAAAGTCGTATGGATTTCCTTGCGCTGTTTTATCGTTGACGTTGATTACTTCTTGTTTCTTATTATAAAAATCATGGATCAGTCCTGTTACATAAACTGTAATTGTTAATGGAATAGCAACGATCAACACAAATGAAAGTACTTTTTTAACCTTATTACCCGAGATAAGCAGATGATAAATAAGTACACTAACCGTTAGAATAACCAGCACGATCAATCCCGTCAGAGATTCAACAATTACTAAAAAAGCAGCGAACCAGATGGCAAGTAACAAGGCAATAAATTTTGCAACCGGTGTCAGTTCTTTTCTGTAACCAATATAAAACACAAGTGTGCAGATTGCAACACAAGTGAACAATGCAAACCGGATATGCGAAATTTTGTAAATAAAAATATCCCTGATGTCGTAGATGTCTCTGTGAATTATTCCGGTCAATACAGCAATGGCAGAAATCGTTCCTGCGAAGACAGCAAAAACAAATGCGCCCATGATATAGCGGAATTGTTTTTCGGTAAGTTTTTCAGTTCCGGAAATTATTATGGGAAGAAGTAATAAAGGCAATTTGATGCGGAGGTCTTTCATTCCGGCTGCAAGATCAGTTGTCCATAGGATTCCAACCAGATGCAAGAGCCAGATGCCGACAAAAACTACTGCGACTTTATTTGAAGTGAAACGCTTCCAGCGTTCTTTGATATTGCCTTCTAAAAAAAACGAACCGACTAAAAAGAATTGAGAAAGGCTTGTGAGAAATAATGAAACGGGTAATCCGGTGACCAGGAGGGTGAGACCGGTTAGGTAGAGGTAATTAGTTTTGTATTTTAGAAGTGGGGTCAAATGCTGAATAATGCTTATTTATTTCCCGCAGATTTGCGCGGAGTTGCGCAGAATTTCCGTAAGATTTTGTTTTAATGGTTAAAATTTTCTCCCGCAGATCTCGCGGAGCTCGCAGATTTAGCGCAGATTTTTTTTGAGTTATGAATTCTTTGGTCTTCTTCTGTCCAAATAGCTAGACCCATTTTGTTCTTGTTTTTTATTTCCCGCAGAGTTGCGCAGAATTTCCGCAGAATTTTGTTTTGATGTTTAAATTTTTCTCCCGCAGATCTCGCGGATCTCGCAGATTTAGCGCAGAGTATTTTGAGTTATAATTCCATGGTCTTCTTGTGTACTTGTGTTTTGTTTTTATTTCCCGCAGAAAAGGAGCAGATTTTTGCCGGATAATCGTGCAAGTGTGACCTCTGACCTCTGACCTTTGACCTTTTCAACAGACTACTTACTGTCATCCTTCTCGCCCGCATTCGCATTGATCGCTCCGGACAAAATTCCTGTGTAGGTGATTTTATCGTTCAGTACTTCGATGGCTTTTTTCACTTCCATATCGTGAGTCAGAGATTCTTTGATGCGTCCTTGCTGATAACCATAGCGTGAAGCGATCTCATCTTCGAGCAATGAAACGATATCTGTTTTATTTTTTTCGATGTCTTCCTGTTTGTTGTGTTTCAGTTTGGACTGAAGAGTTTCAATATCTGTTTTCAGAGTAGATAAATATAATTCATCCTCCGCATTCTTTTTGAAATCTTCAAGTGATTTTTCACTTTTTGTGATGTAGTCATATTCTTTGTCAGAAATATAGCTCAGGAAATCCGTCCAGTCTGCATTAGACAAAACGAAATCGCCTGCAGGAATAGTGGCATGCAATGTTCTGTAACGTGATGCATAATCGAAGATGATACTTTTGCTTACGAGACTATTGCAGATAGGGTTCATTTTTTTCAACGTCGTAGTATAATCAGGTTTTATTCCTCCGCCGTCATAAACTTTTCTGCCTGCTTTAGTTTTAAATTCACTTACCAGTGAATCAGGAATTTTTCCTACACTGCCATCTTCGTTTCTGTGAGTATAATCAAGGGCCTGAATACATCGTCCACTCGGAATATAATACTTCGAAGTTGTAATTTTCAATTGCGAATTATATGAAAGCGGACGAGTGGTCTGAACGAGACCTTTTCCAAAAGTACGCTGACCGATCACAACTGCTCTGTCAAGATCCTGAAGTGAACCGGAAACGATTTCAGATGCAGATGCAGAACCACTATTTACAAGAACAGCTAAAGGTAATTCAGTATCGATTGCTTCATTGACGGCTTTGTAAGGGCGATCAGCATCTTTGTATCTGCCTTTTGTACTTACAATTTCCTGTCCGCGGGGAATGAAAATATTTGAAGTGTTCACAGCTTCGTGTAATAGTCCGCCGGGATTTCCACGCAGATCTAAAACCAAACCTGACAAATTATTTTTCAATTTCAATTCTTTCAATGCTTCGGCAACATCTTTAGCGCAATTTTCTGTGAAGCTGTTCAGTTTAATATATCCGATCTTATTATCAAGCATTCCATAATACGGAACCGGTTTAACTTTGATCTCTTCACGCATGAGAATTTTTTCGAAAGGCTTCTCTTCACCTTCGCGTTTAATTAGTAATTTCACTTCAGTCTTTGGTGAGCCTTTTAATGCACGACTGATCTCATCTGTTTTTTTATTTTTTGTTGTCTTCCCATCAATTTCAAGAATGACATCTCCGGCACGAAGTCCGGCTTTGTCGGCAGGAAAACCTTCATACGGATCACTTACAATTACATAATCACCTTTCGGTCGTATTACAGCACCAATTCCACCATACTGTCCGGTCGTCATGAAGCGATAGTCTTCAATGTTTGATTCCGGAATGTAGTTGGTATAAGGATCAAGGCTTGAAAGCATTTCATCGATTCCTTTCTTCATTATTTTTCCCGGATCAACCGAATCGACGTAGTACATATTTACTTCACGATAGAGTGAAGAAAATATGTCGAGGTTTTTCGAAACCTCAAAATAATTATCGACGAAGGAATATGAAGTTATGGAAGCGATAGCAGTAAGGACAATTACTATTTTCAGCTTTTGGGTTTTGAGGAATTTTTTCATTTAACGTTTTTCTTTCCTGCAGATCTCGCTGAAGCGACAAATAGCTGCAGATTTTTTATTTCCCGCAGATCTCGCAGAACTCGCAGATTTGCCGCAGATTTTTTTAATTTAATTTCCAATCAAAAGTATTACTTACTCAGAAGTAAAATTTCCCGCAGATTCCGCGGATAAATTCGCGGATAAGGCGCAGATTCTCGCTACCTATCCAACCAGTGTGACCTTTGACCTCTGACCTTTGACCCTCATTATCACTAGTCTCTACCTTGCATTACCTATGGCAACGGATCATATCCATGTCCGCCCCACGGATGGCACCTTAGAATTCTTTTGATCGCCAGATATCCACCTTTCCAAGGACCGTATTTTTTTATTGCCTGAGTACCATAGACAGAACAGGAAGGTTCGAATCGACAGCTTGGACGAAGCAATGGCGAAAGCGCCAGCTGGTAAAAGCGGATGAGACCGAGAAACAATTTACTAAGAATGCGATTGAAGATCTTTAGCAAAGCGTTGTAATATTTGTTTTATTTTGATGTCGGCCTCAAAGAAACTGATCTGCGTTTTACCGGAGTAATTAAGGAGTAAAGCACATTGCAAATTCCGTTCAGCTAACAACGTATAAATATCTGATTTATTTTTACGATATGATTCGCGCATGAGTCTTTTCATGCGGTTTCTATCAACAGCTTTTTTAAAATTTCTTTTAGGGACACTGAAAGCAATCTGTGCGGGAAAGTCTGTCGGTAAAACAATTGGCAACCACATTAATCTGAAAGGAGCAATGACAATATTTTTACCTGAAGCCACAAGTTCCTCTATAGCTTTGCGACCGTTGAGCCGCTCCGCTTTCCTGAAAGTATGACGGCGGGGCAAAGCGGCGTTCATGAGGAAATTACTTGTTATTTTTCTTGATGTATTGTTCCAAAGCCATCGTCATAGATGGAGCAGCGGGAACAGGCGCCTGAATATCAAGTCGCAATCCGGCGTCAGTTACTGCTTGTGCAGTAGTTGGGCCAAAAGCAGCAATACGCGTGTTATTCTGTTTGAATTTAGGGAAATTTTTGAAAAGGGAAGTTATTCCGGATGGACTGAAGAAAACCAGAACATCGTAATTTACTTCTGCAAGATCGGAAAGATCGCTTGCTACTGTTTTATAGATGACAGCTTTAGTATAATCGATAGAATGCGAGTCGAGAGTTTCGAAAATCTCTTGCTTGTGAATATCAGTACAGGGCACTAAGAATTTTTCTTTCTTATGCTTTTTAATGAGATCCATTAAGTCGTTGATCGTTTGTTTTCCAAAGAAAATTTTTCTTTTTCTATAGACAACAAATTTCTGCAAGTAATAGGCAGTAGATTCTGAGATGCAGAAATACTTCATTGTTTCAGGAACAACGATTCGCATTTCATTACAGATCCGGAAAAAATTATCAGCTGCATTACGACTGGTCAGAATTACAGCAGAATGCTCAGGGATAGCAACCTTATCTTTTCTGAAATTAGCAGCAGGGATCGGTTCAACATGAATGAACGGTCGAAAGTCGATTTTTACGCTAAATTTCTTTGATAAATCAAAATAGGGCGACTTATCTGTTTCAGGCTTTGGCTGTGTAACCAGGATACTTTTAACTTTCAAACTACTCATAAATGGGATTTCCGTTTCGTTATAAGATATCGGGGTGCACAGTTGATTATGAAACGATGATCCGGATCAAAATCAACAAGGGCGCGATTTCAAGGGTGCAAAGATATAAAAATAAATAGAGCAGAGAGAAAGAAGGCATACTCAGTCCAACCAACACACCGCGAAACATCCTATAGGCAAAGGCTGTCCCGGCCAGAATCACTGCAATAAGGATGAGCCAGGAGGCTGAAATCATTTGATTATAGGCGATCAGGCAGACAAATGGCAGTAGAGCAATACCTAAGATGTTGTTTATCAGAAATGTATTGAAGATATAGGTGGCCATTTCCCGGTCAAGGTTAAAGAGCCAGCCACTAATTTTAAGTATCAGGAATTTCAGGGTGTATGCTGCAGAAACGATAACTGCAAAAAATAAGAACCTGCTGAAGCCAATTCCGATTCCCCCGATTTCCCAGCCGTAATAAACACTGATGAGATAAAGAAAAAGTGCAGCAATCAGATTAAAAACAATACTCAGATAGACAGATGCTCTTTGAACAAGTATGTTTTCGTCGCGTACAATCTGATTGGTAAGATTATTATTAACGAATGCAACCAGCATTTGCGAGAAATATTTATTGTAAAAAATTCTAAGTGCTGCGAAAACTGCAAGTACAACCAATATGATAGGAAAAACCATATAGGAGAAACGTGAGACCGGGCAATGGGTTCTGCACCTGTGGGGTGAAGCAAATGTCCTTTGTATATATCAGTGTATTTGCTTGCTACCGGTAACGTATCATTGAAATAAATTACTGAATCTGTTTTCCAGTAAGTGTGCAGGGCACTGTCAACATTGACTGATGCTATTCCGGAAGTATCTGTCAGCAATACACGCGAAGCCTGAACCGTGACAGTATCACTTAAAGTATTGGAAATTGAATTGAGCGAATCGACAGACATGCGACAAGGTGTAACGGATTGGGGTGGGAAATGTTGCTACTTTACGGTTTTTTATGAAAATCTGCAGGAAATTTATAAATGATTATTTCCCGCAGAGTTGCGCAGAATACGCAGAAAATCCGCAGAGATCTCTTCGAGATTAAATGTTGTATGATTTTTTAAGATTTAAAATCTAACTTCATTAAAGTCTAATAATATTTTCAATTAATTCCGTAGGAATTTCTGCGGTTTTTCTGCGTATTCTGCGCAACTCTGCGGGAAATTTTTAATGATTTGCTCCTTGAAGAGCTGCACAGAAGTCGCAGCTTTAGCGCAGATAGAATTTACTTGACTGCTTCCGTATCCTTCCCAAGTTTAAACATCCGAGAAATGTTAAAACTCAGTTTGTATCCGCCTTTACCCCATGAATCGAAAGTGTTCACCAGATAATCGTTTTCCAGAATTCCGGATGCGTTGCTGAACATTAATGTAAAAACGTGTCCGCCTGTTTCAATTTCTACTCCGGCACCGATAACATCGAAACGAGGGATGACAAGATTATCTCTTCCGAGAGTTTTTGAATAATCAAATATGATAGATGCGCTTGGAGTGAATTTAAAACGGAAACCACCGGAAAGACTCAAGGTATTGTTATCATCATCGGCACCGACAAAGTTTCTGTGTGTGAATGTTGGAATGACAACAACAGAAAGCCGTGATGAAAACTTTCTGGCAAGAATTAACTGTGAGCAATAAACAAATCTGTAATTATCATTTTTGAAATCTGCAGACTCTTTTACAGAGTAAGCTATGTTTGCAAAAGCTGAAACAGAAACCGGAATTGCATTGTCTGTTGTCTGATCAAGAATTCTATACTTCACTAAACCCTCAAGATCTTCGTTTCTTTTTGCACGTGCTACTCCTACCATCAGATGATCTGTGATCCCATAATGAAATCCGATACGGATATCAGCAGACTGATCAATACCGTACAGGTTATGAACTCCCCCTCCACTTTCCTTTCCCATGTTTCCGAACAAATGACTTATCCGAACATCAAGATTTCTTTTGCGCACAGTTTCATTTGTGTGAATATTGATGAGCTTATTTGTCTTGAACATTGCGAGTACAGGTTCGCGCTTTGGTTTTGATTCATCCTGTAACATTTTGAGCAGATCATCCTGGGCAAAGAGAAATGCAGAAGGAAAAAGGACAATCAATATAAATGCAATTATTTTTTTCATTTACCTGTACTTGTTTTCTGATATGGTTTATATTCAAGTGAAACATGAACTTCAATAATTTCAGCGATGTTTTCGAATAATAATTTCGGGACAGTGATCTTATGATCTTTCAATGCAACTTTAAAATCGGAAATTATTGTGATAGAAGTTCCGCTTCGTTTTATTCTTCCGACAAGAGTTAGCTCCTGCTCTACTCCGTGAATAGTAAGTTTCCCTTTAGCTGTAGCCGGAAATTCGCCATCCTTTGTAAGATCAACTTCTTCATTGATTATTCCTTTGAATGAAGCCATAGGAAACTTATCCGATTCCAAATATTTTTCATTGAAATGTTCCTTCATCAATTCTTTTTCAAAAATAAAATTGCGGACAGGAATAATTACGGCGATCTCACGGGTAAGCAAATTGATCATGCTTCCCGGCTGCTTATTTTCAGCAGTGATATCTTCTATCGGAGCATCAGAAAAAAATGTTACTTCACCTTTGCTGACAGTAAACATATCCTGCGCATTTACAGAAAAAGATAGGCAGATAGCAAGTAAGGAAAACAGTAGATTTTTTATCATCATTTTTCGGGATACCCTTGTTGAATCCATGTTTTTATTTGAAAATAATCGCACGCACTGAGATAAAATTTCTCGGGCATATGTTGCGGATCAGAAAGTGGTAATTCAATTCTGTATTCTATAGTTCCTGTTCGTACCCTGCTTACAACAGTTGCATATTGAGAATAATCATATGCTCCTCTTCCTCCCGGTGCATGACATTCTGTGAAATTGCAATTTGCATTCAGAATTGGTTTGATATGCTCATTAAAAGTGAAGCGAAGGCTGTCGCAGTTCGCCGGTCGAACAATGCTATTGACCAACTTGTCTTTTGAACAGGAGATTAAAGCGCAAACGAAAAACAGGGCTAGAAACCTTTTCATATGAAATTCAAATATAACAATTCTTCAGATACTCTGCGGTTTTTCTGCGTATTCTGCGCAACTCTGCGGGAAATATTCAACCAGATTTTTCTCCCGCAGAGCTGCGCAGAATACGCAGAAAAACCGCAGAGAAGTAAATGGCATAATATTTACATCCGAACTTAAAACTCTCTTTATGATATCCGGCAAATATATTCGTGGCTTACTGATTCTTGCTTTTCTCCTGACAACTATAAAGGTTAATGCTCAAATAAAATCTGATTATCCATTTCCTGTAAATTACCTGGCACTAAAAGCGCAGCAGAATACATATAGGATGGCGTATATGTTAGTTAAACCAACAAAACCAAATGGCAAAACGGTTGTACTTCTTCATGGAAAAAATTTCAATGGTGCATATTGGAAAACAACAGCTGAACTACTCTCAGAGAATGGTTTCACCGTAGTGATTCCTGACCAGATCGGTTTTGGAAAATCCTCAAAGCCGGAAAATTTTCAATATTCCTTTCAGCAATTGTCATTGAACACGAAAATTTTGCTTGATAGCTTAAAGATTCAGTCAGCAATTGTTCTAGGGCATTCTATGGGTGGAATGCTTGCGACAAGGTTTACATTAATGTATCCTGAATTTGTAAGTCAACTGATTCTGGTTGATCCAATCGGACTTGAAGATTACAAATTAAAAGTACCCTATCAATCGATTGACGAATTATATAAAAAAGAAATAAAACAAAATTTTGAGTCGCTTAAAAAGTATCAGCAGGAAAATTATTATCACGGTGAATGGAAACCTGAATATGATCAATGGTTAAATTTTATGGTTGAACAGACAATGCAAAATGATTATCCGGTTATTGCAAAAAACAATGCACTCACAACAGATATGATCATGATTCAACCTGTAGTCTATGAATTACAAAATATAAAAGCCTCCACATTACTGATCGTGGGAAGTCTTGACAAGACAGCATTAGGTAAAGATCAGGTTTCACAGGAAGTACAAAAAACAATGGGAAATTACACCGAACTGGCAGAAAAAACTCAGCGCATCATCCCTGATTGCGAACTTGAAATTATCGAAGGTGCAGGACATTTGCCGCACATAGAGTCATTTGATAAATTCAGTAAAGCACTATTGGATTTTCTTTTAAATTAAACAGTAAATGTTGCAGCTCATAATTGTATAGTCTACTGGCTTTCAGTAAGATTTTTCAACTAAAAACTCTTTCAACAGTCCAATAAACTGCTATCAGTGAAATACAAAGTGAAACCGGAATAGTAACACGGTTTCGATACCAAGGACGATCTGCAAAACGTGTCTGAAAAATCATTACAGCAAGGAGGATGACAGCAGTCTGCCCGGCTTCAACGCCAATGTTAAACGACACAAGAGCTGAAATAAAATCCTTTTCAGGCAAGCCGATTTCTGAAAGCACTCCTGCAAATCCGCAGCCGTGAATCAATCCGAATAAGAAAACAATAATCAGGCGCCACCATTTAAATTCCTTAAACAAAACATTTTCAATTCCGATGAATACAATTGACAAAGCAATCAGTGGTTCAATAATGTTTGAAGGAGGTGCAATGAATCCATTCATGGCCATTGCAAGCGTAATGCTGTGCGCGACAGTAAAACAGGTAACCTGTAGTAATACTATTTTAATCTTAGGTTTAAATAAAAATATTCCAAGAACAAATAATATGTGATCCAATCCAAGTGGAAGTATATGTTGAAATCCAAGTTTCAGATACTCCCAGAACAAATCACCTTTTGACATAGACGAAAAATCATATGCCATTGAATGCGCTTCAGCAAGCTGAGAGGTGAGGAGGAAAATCAGAGAAAACAGTAGTGGTTTTTTCATATCATTATGTGGATTAAAAATCCACAGCTCTTAAGCGAAGGATTATAAATCCTTCGCAGCTGTATCCTTCGCAGCTGTATCCTTCGCAACTTTAACCTTCGCAGCTTTATCTTTCATACAATTACTTAGTAGCAAGCATTGGCTTCATTTCCCATTGCAACAACTGTGAAATATTTGGATTTATCTGCATAGCTTGTTCTATCAACTGTTTTCCGGTTGAAGAATGACCGGCTTTCTTTTTTATAAGACCGGCTTGAAATAAGAGTACCGGATTTTTGGATTTGGTTCGCATTGCCTGAGAAATATATTCATTGGCTTTATTGTAATTACCCAATTTGTAGTAGACCCACGCAAGCGTTTGTTCAACATCGATATTATCGGGTCTGCGGTTATATTCTATTAATGCATGTTTCAGGGCACTGTTATAATCGTAAGCATCAAGATAAGCTATTGCAAGTTCTTTATCTGCATAATGACCGTGTGCTTCTTCGCTTTCATCGCCTTCCATTCCCGCAAGGAGAACAATTACTTTTTGCGCTGATGCAGCAGCTAAGTCCGGCTGATTACTGATTCGATATACTTCTGTTAATTCCTGCTGAAAAGCAAAATCTTCATTCATAGAAAGAGCTTTGCTGATATTGGAAATTGCTTCAGGATAATTTTTCTTTGTCTTATCAATCCTTGCTAATGCAGCGTAAGCCTGAGCAAAAGCCGGACGAAAATAAATTGCTTCACTATAGAGTTCCTCTGCCATTTTGAGATTTCCTGTTTGCTCGTAAATATGTCCAAGCTGCATCCTGCACCATTCAGTTTGCTCCATTCCGGGATAACCCGCGCTGACAGCTAATTCCATTGCTTCAATCGCTCCGGGATAGTCGCCATGAATTTCTCTCAGATAAGATATGCGGGAGTATGACCGTATATCCGGACGAAGTGATGCCATCTTATCAGCCATTGTAATAGCTTTTTCATAGTCGCCATTTTCAACAAAAGCATCGGTAAGAATTCCATATACGGCAGCGCTGTAAGGATTTACTTTCTGGGCAGACAGAGCAACAGGTATTGCTTCATCAAAATGATGTTGCGATAATAAAACAGTTGCTTTACCGATTAAGGCTTCATAGTTTGCAGTATCATTTTTCAGAACACTATTCAAAAGGTCTGCTGCTTTTGCATCATAGTATGCATGATTTCCTGAAGCACGTGATTCCTGAATGTATGCAAAAGCAAGTTTAACCTTTGCTTCGTTGTTACCAGGATTTTTACGTACTACTTCTATCAAAGACTCAATAGCATTTTTACTATTCAACCACTCAGCCGAAGAAGCTGATTCACCTTGACGAAGTTTTAATCCCAACTCAAGAGAATCTTCTTTTCTGAATTTAATGATTGCGAATGTAAAAAATGCAAACAGTGAAAAGAGGATTATGTAAGTGATGTTTTTTTTCATGGGTTGTAATTTGATGTGAAAGAAGGCAGGGACTATTAGTGAAGTAATATTTTAGTGTAAGTGTAAGTGTAAGGAAGTAAATAAAAAGAGGAGAGGTAATGGGAAACAAAACCATCCCCTCTTATTTGCTAAAAACAACCACTATTTTGCAATAGTCACTTTTAATGATTGAACAGTTGAACCATTGTTTTGCAATACGGCATAATATACACCTGCAGACAATGATGACCATTTCAATTCATAAGTATCGGCATCACGCGATTCGTTATTTACAGGAATAGCGACGATCTTTCCGTTTGTATCGTAGATCTTGATAGTCACTTTAGTTTTTGCTGTAACACGGTAGCGGATATTTACTACATCAGATGTAGGATTAGGATATGCTTCCATCAACAATTGCGGAGCTCCAACATTTACTCCCGGATTTGGGTTGATTGAAGTAACAACATAACCACCTGTACACAATCCGTAACCACTCCATGGAAGTTGAACGAATGGGAAAGTCGTGCGGAATGTTGTATCGTTGGTTTCAATACCTGTTGAATATCCTAATACTCCCAGAAGATCCGGAGTTAAAGGATTTCCACCAATTGTATAATCATCATACCATAGACCAATTGCTGCAAGTGCTGCACCGGATACTGCCTGAAGTTCAATACGAGTAACATCATCTTCTAAACGACGACCATTCGGGAAGCCATCCATATTTGGTATTACTTCAATATTTGTATTCTGATTGAAACGTGTATCCGTTAAACCAAGAACAGCAGCCTGAATAATTCCAAGTGAAGAGAAGTCAGGAGAATTTCTTGCAGTAACGGGAACTGCCATATTCAGACGAAGCATGTCGCCGAATGTTGGAAGGAAGTTATTGATAAAAGGTTTACCTGCAGAAAGCGGGTTACCAGGTGTTTTTCCTGTTGCCAGTTGATAAGGTGCAAGGTTAGGAACTCCGGTATAGAATATTGGAAGTAAATCCACAGAACGAGGTTGTCCCTGACGAAGCAAATATTTTCCGAAGATCGCTGTATCAAGTGCAGTTCCGTTTGTTGCCGGATTACCATACAATACATACAGACCATCTTTCGTATTTCCAAAATCAACATTTCCTAAAATTGTTGGTGAAGCACGTTGAATTCGTAGTGATGAAAGTGCAGGTACGGCGCCACCAAATAAACTATCATCCATATACAATCCTAATTCAGGATTTGTAAAATATTCATCGAAGTAAGTTGAATCCTGATATGGTGTTAATGAATTCCAGTAATCTTTCATTCCAATTGGAATCACTGCTTCATTTGTCAATGGCATACCTAAACGTGAAACCTGTACCCAGGCACCGGTGTGCGTTTCTGTACCATCACCGTTAAGAGTACGCAAAGCAGGACGACTTGCAGACGCCCAGACTCCGATCACGAAATCAGAATCAAGGATAGTTGTTGCCTGAGAAACATCTTTACCATCTTTCTGAAGATCTTCAATATCAACTTTGATTGCAATGACGTGAACGTTTTTACATTTCAAACCATCTTTAGGTGCGTCAACTCCTGTACCACCATTACGTGTTTGTCCAAGGTCAAAAATACCACCAAGATCCACAAAGAAAGGATCATCAGCCGGTCCGCAATAAATTTTTTCACCCGTAGAAGCTGTGTTGATAGCATCCTCAAACAATGTCTCATAATCCGGAGCATTTAATCCCACTGCAGAAGAGATCGAACGTGGTCCGATATTATTTGGTGGAACTACACCATTATTAATGATAGTAGTGAAAGCTCCGCCATTGATACTCTTTTCAGCAATATAAGATGTCTTCAGATTTTGTTGTCCTAAACGGATATTGAAGAATGTTGTAGGATCTTCATTCACTTTAGAGAACGTAAAACGATAAGTGATATCATCTCCCGAAGTTGATGCATCATTCTTTACGTGGATTTCATAGCGGACATTTTCTCCGAAGGAGAAATAGTTTGGTCCACCTTGCGGTAATTCAGCCGGAACATAAGCAGCGATCAGCGTTACTTTGTTGGAATCCTCCGGATCTCTGAATGCATACAGATCGGTATTATCAGCAACAGGGTCGTTACTAATTAGCGGAGCTTCTCTGTGGCTCGACGCTGTCAGCTCCGATGCGGGCTGATTAGCCAGGAATAATGCACCACCCACGAGGAGCAGAGCAATTCCCGCTAAGGAGAATTTGGTCTTTGTAGTCTTTGTCATTTTAAAATAGAATTTTGGATAGTTGGATAAATTTTAAGTAATGGCCATTACCTTTTTTAGAACCTACGGAGGAAATATTGATGTGGATTTATCTTTTTCGAAATTCGTAATTCGAGATTCGTGATACGAAGGCCTTGTTCAGAAAAAATTACTTAGCACAAGTGAAAAAACGATTATTTGGGAAAGTAAAGTAGCATAGAATGCTATGGCAAGGTTTTTTGTAGAGCGAAAAACATTTCCATCAAAAAAAATTTAATCTATATAAATAATTTTATTAGTAGTTCTCTGCGCTAAATCTGCGGGATCTGCGGGATCTGCGGGAGAAAAAACACACAGAAATTTTCCGATCGTGCGGGAGAAAAAACACACAGAAATTTTTTCCCGCAGATCTCGCGGAACTCGCAGATTTAGCGCAGAAGATCTCCTCGCTAAATCTGTGGGAGAAAAAACACACAGAAATTTTTTCCCGCAGATCTCGCAGATCCCGCAGATTTAACGCAGAAAATAATACGACTATTAAGAGTGGAGTTATGAAATTATAAATGCAAAAAATATCAACTATTCTTCCCCAGCAAATACATCTTTTCCAAAGTAGGACTCACACTTCCACCTTTGGGTTCAAGAGTAACGGCCCAGGCGTCGGCTTCGGGAATGTCTTTTACTTTTTGAATACCGGAAACTAATTCAAAAACTCCCGCATCAACAGGCTTGCCTCCGACGAGTGCCCAAAGTTGGTATTGCTTGCCTTCATCAGGAACCGGCAGATCAAGGATATCGATATAAGCTTGTTGCGTATTTTTATTCCAGTAAATACGGGCTTCATAATTTTTTGCTGTGTCAGTAGAAAAAAGCTGAATTACTCTTGCCTGCTGATCACGCATTACGATAAGGTCGTTGACATTTCTGTCGTACTCATTTTTAACGAGATTATAATTTTGCGCTAACTGATTTTTATCGTTCAGCAAAGATGAATATCTGTCTTCTGCTTCATTCCATCGTGAATAAAAGAACCATGAAGCGAAAGTGCTGACAACAAGTGCAGCCAGACAAGCGGCTATCATGTATTTGTAAGTAAGAGAATTATTTTCCCTTATCGGAACAACTTTCGCTTTTGGTTTCTTCGAACTTGTTGTTTCTATCGATTCAAGAATCTTAGCCCGAAGTTCAGGACGAGGATTGACTGCATGCGATTCTGCGTAATCGTCAAGTGACTCCTGAACTTTTTGCAATTCTTTTTTCAGTTCCGGATACAATAGCAACTTCTGCTCGAATTCCGTTTTTTCCTGCGGACTAAGGGCATGCATTGCGTACATCTCAACTACTCCTGAGTTTATGTATTCTTTAATATCCATTACTTACTTGAATCAAAATAATTTCTTAACCGTTGTATGGCAGCCCGAGACCGGGTCTTGACCGTTCCGAGCGGTATATTTAATTTTTCCGCAGCTTCTGACTGTGAATACCCTTCGAAGAAGAGTAAATCGATGATCTGTTTATATTCAGGTTCCAATTTCTTAACAATATCGCGAACACCTATCAGATCAGGATCAAACGAGGGTTTGTGATCTGAAATAGATACGGCATTATCAATAGATTGGTTTTTGTTTTGATTTACGAATTCTTTTGAACGTACTTTGTCGATGGAAAGATTCCGGCAAACGTTGACCATCCAGGTAAATAAACGACCTTTTGCAGAATCGTATTGTGTGAAGTTATTCCAGATCTTAAGAAAGGTTTCCTGTAAAACGTCTTCGGCAATTTCATCGTTCTGGACTATTCTGTGAATTACACCATATAAAGCAGAAGAATAATTATCATACAGAATTTCAATGCCGCGTTTATCCCTGTTGACAAGTAGCTGTATTAATTGATCTTCTTCTATTTTGGTTTTTCTCCCCACAAATAGTATTTTGGTTTAGGCGATACAAAGAAACAAAAAATAATCAATCTCATTTCCTGCGAAGGGTAATAATGAAGTGATCAGCTACCCGATCAAAAGGGTAGGTAAACCTCACTGCATTTTCAACCTTTGTCAGGAATTTGAAGGTGGCATTCAGTCTTTTTGGAAAAAATTCAAAATAAGGTGGCGGAACCAAAGAACATAGTCCTTCAAGCTTCACCATTGAAAATTCTTCACCAAAAACCTTTTGTATATACGTTTGAGAGAAGTAAAATGTTTTGAAAAATTCACCCTCAAGATGACTTTGTGCTCCGTCTTTTTAAACCGGCGAAAAGCTACTTTAAAATTTCCTTTTAATGCGAGTAAAATTTCCCATGGACAAACTTTTGGCATAATTACCAACGTAACTATTCCTCCGCTCATTAGATTCCTTTTAATTCCATCCACAACGGGTTGCAGGTCAGAAACGCAATTTAAACCTCCGAAATCTGAAAATACTACATCAAAAGGTCCTTCTGAAAATTGCGGGAGTTCGGTATAAGAACATAATTGTGTAGAAATAGAATTTTCAAGATTCAGATCCTTGATCTTTACATTCAAAGCATGGATCATTCCGGGAGCGACATCTGTTGCCAGCGTTTTCATTCCATAGTTCGAAAAAAAGACAGCATCGATACCTGTTCCACAATTCAATTCCAGAATTTTTGCATTAGCAGGAAAGTAGCGAAGACAGTGATCATGAATCCTTTTTCGCATGTACTGCAAAATCAAATTCTCATCTTCGATCTTATCGAACGACGGACTTTGTTTTGTAAACGCTCTTGCCGGACCTTCCTGAATCATATTGGTCTTTTCTTGTCCATTAAACCAAGTTTAAAACCATTAACCAATTTATAAATAGCATGTAAAGGCAAAAGCACACTACTTCTTACTTTAGATCCGGAAATGGTAGAAGGCGAGTTCACCATTTGCGAAAGGGACAATTTTCCTTGTTGCATTCTGAACATTCTGTGAACATACCGTTGAAGAATTTTATAGTAATTTTTTGGAAGATCTTTATTAAACATCAAAGCAAGTTCATCAGAATCTTCCCAATTGGACTTATCACCCAATTTATCTTTTACACTTTCATAAAAAACTGTTCCGGGAAGCGGATAGGAAACTGACACTCCAATATCATCCGGTTTTAATTCTGACACCATCTTCAACGTGAGATTAACATCATCCTTATTTTCTCCAGGATATCCAAATTGCAAAAAGAACGCAGCCTTCACTCCGGCATTCTTCAGTCCAGTTGTAGCTTCACGGATCTGCTTAACCGTAATTCCTTTATCCATTGCATCAAGAATTTTCTGTGAACCGCTTTCTGCACCCATCCATACAATTTCACATCCTGCACGTGCAAGATCAGAAATTGTATTGTCATTCGTAAGCAGATCTGCACGTGACTGGATCTTAAATCTGATTTTCAATTGTGATGCTTCAATAAGATCAGCAAATTCTTTTATCCATCCGGGCTTTAATCCAAAAATGTCGTCGGTCATCCAGAAATGACGCGCACCATATGTCGACTGTAAGAATTTTATTTGTTCGACAATTCTCTGTGGACTGTGCACATTATATCTGTTTCCATAAATTGGTTTTGCACACCAGTTGCAATGAAAAGGACAACCTCGAGTTGTACTAAGGTTGAGTGAAAAATATCCTGAACCAGCATTCCATCGTTCCTTGTACTTACTCATGTTTATCAAATCCCAGGCAGGAGTTGGCAGATCATCAATATTTTTTAAAACATTTCTTTTAGCAGTTTTAAAAATTCCTTTCTCATTTTTATATTGAAGTCCGGCAATAAATTCCGGAGAAAGATCAGAACCGGAAAGATGATCTATCAGTTCACCGAGTGTTTCTTCTCCTTCACCATAAATTATAAAATCAGCTCCGGCAGATAAATATTTTTCTGCATGATCAGTTGAATCACTACTGCTTACAATGACTTTAATATTTCGGGCTTTTGCAAATTGAATCATTTCAAATGCAGCTTCACGCATATTAGTAAGGCACATTTTTGTGAGATAATTAAACCCATCATCATAGATCACAAGATAGTCAGGCTGATCTTTTGCCAAAAATGGAATGATCTCTTCAGCAGAATGAGCAAACATTGAATCGAAGAGTGATACTGAATAGTTTTTA
Organism: Bacteroidota bacterium; assembly: GCA_016711505.1. Taxonomy (NCBI): domain Bacteria; kingdom Pseudomonadati; phylum Bacteroidota; species Bacteroidota bacterium. The sequence continues at coordinate 93,785 of JADJSV010000009.1, forward strand.
CTTTTAAGAAAAGCAGCGGCAGAAAGTGTTCCGAGCGGTGGATATGGTTGTTGCATTTTCCATTGTTTCGGATCAAAACGAAGGAAATAACTATGCGTAAACAGAACTTTTTTCATGTCTCAAAACTATATCATGCTGTTTTTCAAAGTTGCTGAATTTAATATCGAGCTCCCTGAGAATTTTTTCCTGAAACCCATTCGGATGATGTTTGGAGACGTTCTTTTTTGTCCGCATCCGAAGATCAAAAGTTGATGCATCAAAATCCTTGAATTTTTTCTTCCAGTGCTTTAAGGTAAATTTGAAAAAATAATTGTCAATTGCTTCACCTAATGATCCCGAAAATATTTTTTCAAGGAATGATTTTATCCCGGGGAATTTTTCATCGATTAAGTAGTATTCACTTCTCAGTGGAAAATTCGGATAAAATGTTTTACTCCATTTATTTTCCTTCATGAAATTCAAATATTCTGAATAATTGTATACAGGAATGAGATAACTAACTTCTGTTGCAGTAAAAATATTCCTGTCAGGAATAGCTAGCTGATCTTCTGAAACAAAGTAATTCACACAAAAATTCTTTTTCGAATTTAAAAGAAAGAGTTTTTTGTATAAAACTAAAAATGTTCTTGTCAACCAGAGTCTGTTCCGTGAAGTGATTATAAAATAATCGATATCTGAATTTTCATCCATAAAGTTTTTCGAAAGTGATCCGCTGATCGTCACTGCTTTTACAAATGGAAACGATGCGATCAGGCTGCTGAATTTTTTCATCCGGTCAACCATTGTCTTTGCATACTTTTCCCCAGCAATTCTCCTATGCATATTGAATACAGAAGAGGAAACAGAATAATATCCTTCGTGAAAATAAATTTTCTGCTGATCAACTAATTCCAAAAGCACTTCCGCGACTTCATTTTCATCCTTCACTTCTATTTGAATAAGATCTTTGATCTCATTTATTGAAAGCGGATGATTGAAGATATCAAAATAGAGAAGTACACGAATAACTGCTGCTGACATTTCAACATTGAGTTCAGTACTTGTCCGATAAGAACTTGCGGGAGAGGGATTCATCTGGGAGAAAGGAAGTTTAAAGATACTAATTTTCTCTAAACTGTTATTTTAAAAATGTACAGGTTTTCAGTAAGGAATTGTTTGACAGAAACTGCCTTTATTGTAAGCGAGTTTTCTTTAGCTAATCCGAATATCTTAGTGAAATTACAATCTTCCGATAAGACCATATACATTTCAGAGGAAGAATCCATATGCTCTTTACATTGCACAAACAACTTCTGAAAATATTCGAAATCCTTTCCGGCATACCATGCATGATCGGAAGGTTTTCTGGCAACACCAGGATAAAATGGCGGGTTAACAATAAGTATATCAAAAACTCCAGTCTTTACATTTCCAAAAAGGTCTGACTCAAACACCTCAACACTTCCCGGATAATCATTTATTCGTTCTGAATTCAGTGAAACATTCAGTTTTGTATTTTCAATAGCTAATGGACAAATGTCAACTGCAGTAACATTCGCGCCTTCTTTTGCGGCTACTATTGAAATGAGCCCTGAGCCCGAACCTATTTCTATTACTTTCTTTTTAGAAAAATTCATGAATTCCAGAAATTCAAGCATAAAACTTGTGCTACTGAAGAACCTTGGATGAAAAACTCCGGGTTTAATTTTCAAAGCTACATCCTGATATTTGTAATTAGATTCTCTTGATGTGTACCACTCTACAAATGGTTTATAAATAAAATTCAAAATCCTTTTTCAAGAAATCGCACCGGTCTCTTAACTGCCTTCCGCTTCAGAATCTGTTCCATTGTTTTTACTTCTTTCATTTGAATGATAATTGAAAGATTGAATTATACGAACATCTACGAAAGTAATTGTAGCTGAGCGGGAAAAACAGTTGACTGAAACAGAAAATAGAGGGAGTTATTGCTTTAATTCGCATAATTTTTCAATTAAAAGCCTTCAATTTCCGGTTGGCGATACTTCCATAATTTCTGGATGGCTTTGATCTCATATGGGAATGAGTAACCTTGTTTTTGTACCTGAATGCAGAGATCTTTTCAGGATTTTTATCTTAGTATCGTTTAATCGGATGTAAGAATAAGTCGGAAAATAACCGTTCAAAACTGTTTCAAACTTCCGGATATAATCGATCATCTCAGAAGTTAACCAAGGTGTCAGCCGATTTTTGCGAAGATCGAATTTTTCCCATGCCGGTGAGATCCAGTCTTCCAGTTTCTCCGGATAATGAAATCCCGATGCCCGCACTTTTTTCATACAACTCACTTCCTTCGACAGGCACAGGTGAATATACATAAATGATAATTTCCGTATCCGGATTGATCTCTTTGATCTCTCTTATAAACTCAACGTCTCGCTTGATCTGTTTCCACGATTCTTCTTCCGTTTCACCGGGCATACCGAGTACAAAAGAATATTCCGGAATGATATCAAACTTTTTCATTCGTGCAGCGAAGGAGCGGATCTGAGCAGCGCTCTGAGTTCCGCCTTTGTCCATCCGTTTCAGGATATCATCATTCCCTGTTTCTGCTCCGAAGAAAATCATCTTACAACCTGACTCGCGCATGATTGCCAGTGATTTATCTGAATATTTATTTATTGTATCGATGCGGCCTTCGCCCCACCAGATCATGTTTTCTTTTTTGATGAGGTTTGAAAACTCTACCGTTCTTTTTTCTGAAACAAAAAAATTGTTGTCGTGAAATTCAATTGCATTTCCACCAAAAGTATTTTTCAGATAGAGAATATCTTTATAAATTTTCTCTGCTGATTTTCCTTTCCAGCGCGCATTGTATATAGGAACAACTGCGCAGAAGCTGCAGGTAAAAGGACAACCAAAACTGGAATGATATGCAATTGTTTTTGTACCAAGACAAGTCTTTCCAAGATACCTACGCATATCATAAAATCCATTCAACTGTGCATAAGGAAACGAAGGCAAAAGATCCTGATCGTAGATCTCATCTTTTTTTGTTGTAATTAATTCATCGGCTTCATTTTTAAAAATCAGATTTGGTAAAGCAGAAAAATTCCGTGTTCCCGTCTCGAGTTCTTTGAGCAGAGCCGGAAAGACTTTTTCACCGGGACCATTCACAACAAAGTCGACAAAACCGGAATTCAAAACCACTTTAGAATGGTTCGAAGGAAAATATCCGCCCCAGATAATTCTGACTTTTGGAAAAGACTCTCTGACTTTTTTAGAAAAAGGAATTGCCTGCTTAAGTTGTGGTCCGGGCATTACAGTTGATGCAAAGACAAAGAACTCTCCTGAAGCCAGGTATTTTTCAATTTTCGTCCATGGATCAACTTCCAGATTACCGTCAACGATTACCCATTCATAAAGTCCATTTAACGTAGCAGCCACCGACAAAACCGAATTCGGTATCCGTGGTTTTGAATTGGCAGCTCTGGGGTTGAATAAAAGGACTTTTTTCACAGGCGAAAGATATTGGTTTTTTAGGTAACTAAAGTCGTTTTATTTACCTGAAGCAGGTGTACTTCTAGTGGACATTTTAAAAAAACAGGAAATAAAGTAAATTGAAATACTAAGTTTTTGCACAAGAACACGAGTGATAATACTAAACCCGTAGTTCTAAATTAAAACGTTCCCTTCGACTTCGCTCAGGGACCGTGGGTTTTGGGCAGATATGTGAATTTTTGCGAAGAAAATCATTAAATTTGGCCCAAAAATTTTGGGTTTGGTTGTTTTCCCCCCCCTTTGCTAGTTAAATTTTCTTCGCAAAAAATTCACACTACTTATATGACGGTCCCCGGCGAAGTCGAGGCAATAATTTCGAACAACGGGTTAATTAATAATCCTTGATCTTGTGCTGTATTTAGTAATTTTTTGGGGTGAGCTTGTGTTAAAAGATAATACTTAATCTCAGATGAAAAGCATATGTGTTCCTATTCCGCTACCTTGCTTATAAAAGTCGCCGACAGTGATCACATCATTAACATCATCGTAAAGGTCTTCCTTTTTGTAGTGGAACATATCCATAGCTAGTTTGCACGCCCATAGTTTTACCCCGGAAGCAACAAGGATGTCTAGGAATTCATGCACATCAGGCATATCAATTTTTTCCATTTCCTTTTTCATCATTGAGGTTGCAAGTGCTTCCATTCCCGGCAGACCTCCAAGCATTGTCGGCATATGCATAGCAGGATTACCAACAGTTGCAACATGCAGATGCTCAAGTTTTTTCTTGTGGATTGCTTCAAGTCCGACGCATGTACAGAATATTTCCGCTTCAATTCCTTCCATTCTGGCACCATTCGCCAATACAAAGCAAGCATATACATTTTCCAATGTTGCTTTTGATAAGATGATCATCATCTTTCTTATTTCGCCATTAAATTCGTTCATACATTTTAATATTAAAACTCCTGACAATGCTTTTGAATTTCCGGCATTGACATACGGATTTTTTTAAATGATATCCTGCTATTACAGACAACTTGCAGGTTTAGGAATACCTGCGATCTTCGTTGATGTTTTCAACGGTCCTTGAGGAAACAAAGCATAAAATTCTTTAATGTCGACAACATTGCTTTTTCCGATCTTACGGATTGACAATGCAACCTGATTTTTATGTTCTGCTTGCAGATAATTAATAACTTCCCAATGACGATCTGTCAATTCGATGTTATTTTCTTTTGCAATTTCTATAGCGACGTTTTTATCCCATTGACTAAAATCCGTTAAATATCCTTCTGCATTAACTGCGATATTTTTTCCTGCTATTATCTTTTCCATATTTTATATTTTAATTATTAAAATTCTTTACCTGCTTCCTGCATTGTTGCAGAAACGAAAGGTATATGAGTTCCTTTTAGCAACATATTCCAATAGATCCAGCGGAAAGCGAGTTTACCCATGTGGTTCATTCTGCTTTCTTTTAATAATCTCAATGGCCCGACTCCGGGGAATGGGAATGTTCCCTCTACCGGTTCATGACTGTAGTTGAAATCAATCAGCAACGCTTTACCGTGCCCGGTTTCGATGAAACAATTTGCATGTCCATCGAATTCTTCTTTCAGAGGTTCATCATTTATAAATCGCTTTATATTTTCAGTTAAGATCTCCGCTTCAAAGTGAGCAACAGAACCGGCTTTAGAAGCAGGAATATTTGAAGCATCACCGATTACGAAAATATTCTTGTATGCTAAACTTTGCAATGAACCTTTGTTAGTTGGAATGTAATTGAGATCATCGCCTAATCCGGAGCGACCGATCATTTCATCACCTTTGTTTGTTGGAACAGTTACAAGAAGATCGAAGTCAAGTTCTCTTCCACCGTAGTCGATCAGTTTCTTGTTTTCCTGATCGATTTTTTCAACTGCAAAATCACTTTCAATATGAATGCCTTTATCTTTCAGAAGGTGATCCAATGCTTCAGTAGCTTTTGGTTTTGTAAATGCACCACTGAGAGGAGTTACAAAAGTGATCTCCACTTTTTCGCGGATATTTTTATGCTGGAAATATGAGTCAGCAAGAAACGCAAATTCCAAAGGAGCAACCGGACACTTTATCGGCATTTCAACGATGTGGACAAGCATTTTACCGCCCTGCCATTCACGTAATTTATTTCTGAGTGCAAGCGAACCTTCATAAGTATAAAAATCGAAAATGCTTTTATACCATTCGTTGCCGAGCATACCTTCCGTTTCTTCCGGAGCAGTTTTAGCACCTGTGGCAACTATGAGAATATCATAACTGTGATTTCCACCATCGGCCATCTGAACCTTATTTTCGCCGGGAACGATCTTATCGATCTTTCCTTTTATCAATTGAACACCTTTCGGAATAAATTCCTCAATGGTTTTGATGATGTCTTCAGGTTCATAAATATCGAAAGGAAGAAAAAGATATCCTGGCTGATAATGATGTTCAATACGTTCATCAATAATTTTAATTTCCCAATCCGGTTTTTTCAATTCGTGGCGAAGATGGTTTGCCATCATCGTCCCTGCGGTTCCGGCACCTAAAATTAAAATTTGCTTCATAAATCAGGTTTTAGCACTATTGGTTTAGTGAACTAAAATTAGATTTTCAACAAGTATGAGAAAGTGACGGAAATCAGGCCACGAGGTGACATTACGGGGTGACAAAGGTTTCGCCTGAAAATCCACTCGCAACCGGTTGTGCTTTCACCACCAAGGGGCTATATGTCAATAGAGTTTCAAAAGTAGATTCATAAATGTACAATTTAATTACTTTTAGATTATAACTTTTCAATTGCCAAAAGTTTATTCGGTGAGCTAACCTCACCCTGCCAATTTTATTGAAATTACGACAAAAAAAAAATTCATTAAAATCAACCGATAAAACTGAAACGGCAGAAATGAGATCTTCGAATTGACAAAATCAAACACAATCCCACTGAACCCAAATACAAAAAGCGAACAAATGAGAAACGCTATGAAACGCTCATTCTGTTTTTGCAATCCTATTAAAAGTGCAATCGGAAATAACACCAACAATAAATGATAGCTCGCCGATGCAGGAGAAAATGCCAAAGCGAATAATGAGAGGAATACAATTGAATATGAAGGTAGGTCGGAATGATTTCGTAATTTGTATAAAGTATAAATCAGAGTTGAAATTAATGCGAGGAACACAACAGCTTTAAAAATTAACATTCCATTTGGCCAATCAAAAACAGGATTTGGATTGATGATTTCCTCCTTCAAAAACAAATTCAACGCAAGTGAATTCCAGGATTGAAATGCAAAAGCATACGGGTTTTGTCCTTCGAGCTTTCCATTCAAATGATCAAACAAAACGGAATTTATAAAATCATTACACGATTTTATGCCGATAATGATAATTGAAAGTATTACAATTCCAACCAACGAGATTACGGTTGCAACGATTACTTTGAAATTTTTTCTGATCAAATATGCCGGCAATGTTACTATAGGAAAATATTTTATGGCTATTCCGAAAGCCAGTAAAAGTCCCGACCAACCGGATCTTTTTTCAGCCTGAATCCAGGCAAACATCCACATTAAAAGCACCAAAAGGTAAACTTGTCCAAGGTAGAAATTGTTATATAAAGCAATACCTGACAACAAAACAATTGATGCACTTTGCTGCAAATTGAGTTTAGAGATCTTCGAGAAAAGGACAATCACTCCATACAATAAGAGTATATTGATGCAAGTCCAGATTCTCTTTGCAGTGATCGGCTGAAAACCGGCAACCGGCAACATAATAAAAGCAGTTGGCGGCGGAAACGGAGCAAACTTTCCTTCCTGATCTATTCCATAGCTGTGAATCAGATCATTAAAGGTTTTGTTGGAATAAAGACCTGATAAATCCTTGCCCTCGAGTAACAATTTAGATGAAACATAGTAATTAGGGAAATCACTGCGAACATCAGTCATCGCCGGATAAATACCCTTCCAAATTTGAGTTAAAACCAACATTAAGAGGAAAATTCTGCCTGAAACCGAATTTGAGAAAAGCAGATTTTTGAACCACATCATTGGGCTAATTTAGGAGAATTCGGGAAGAGATGTTCGTGAAATTCTGCTAAATTTGCGATGCCTTTTGAAGGTCAAAGGTCAAAGGTCAAAGGTCAGAGGTCAGAGGTCAGAGGTCAGAGGTCAGAAAGGTCAAGGTCAGGTCAATGGTCGCATAGAGTTTGAAGAAAAAAAAGAAAAAGAAAAAAATGTCAAAAGACAGATACCAGTACCACGATTACTATTTTATGGATGAACTTCTTACTGACGAACATCGGTTAGTTCAAACAAGTGTACGCGATTGGGTGAAGAAAGAAGTTTCACCGATCGTTGAAGAAGCATGTCAGAAAGCAGAATTTCCAAAACAGTGGATCAAAGGTCTGGCTGAGATCGGTGCATTCGGTCCATACATTCCTGCAGAATATGGCGGTGGTGGAATGGATCAGATCGCTTACGGTATCATCATGCAGGAATTGGAGCGTGGCGATTCAGGTTTGCGTTCTACTGCATCTGTTCAAAGTTCATTGGTGATGTATCCGATCTACACTTATGGTAGTGAAGAGCAACGCAAAAAATATTTACCAAAACTTGCATCAGGTGAAATGATGGGATGCTTTGGATTGACAGAACCTGATCACGGTTCGAATCCGAATGGTATGATCAGTAACATCAAAGAAAAAGGCGATCATTTTGTATTGAATGGCGCAAAGATGTGGATCAGTAATGCGCCATTCGCAGACATTGCAGTTGTCTGGGCAAAAGATGAGCAAGGAATTGTTCGCGGAATGATCGTTGAACGTGGTATGAAAGGATTTACTACACCTGAAACACATGGCAAATGGTCATTGCGCGCAAGTGCAACAGGCGAACTTGTATTCGACAACGTTATTATTCCGAAAGAAAATATTTTACCGAATGTAAAAGGCTTGAAAGGTCCATTGGGTTGTTTAAATTCTGCACGTTACGGAATTTCATGGGGAGCAATTGGTGCGGCTTTGGATTGTTATGATTCAGCTTTGAGATATTCGCAGGAAAGAATTCAATTCGGAAGACCAATAGGTGGATTCCAGTTGACTCAGAAAAAACTTGCCGAGATGATCACTGAAATTACAAAAGCACAATTGCTTACCTGGAGATTAGGTGTTTTGAAAAATGAGAATCGTGCTACTCCTGCGCAGATCTCAATGGCAAAAAGAAATAACGTGAACATGGCATTGCAGATCGCAAGAGAAGCAAGACAGATTCACGGTGGAATGGGAATCACAGGCGAATATCCGATCATGCGTCACATGATGAATCTTGAATCAGTAATTACCTATGAAGGAACGCATGATATTCACTTGTTGATTACGGGTATGGATGTTACGGGCTTCAATGCATTTGAATAGTTTTTGTTTGTAATTGGTAAATTGAGATTCGTAATTAGAGAATCGTAATTAGAAATAATAAAAAAGCCCGGCGACAATTGATCTCCGGGCTTTTTTTAAATAAGGGTTTTCCATTTTTTCAATATTGACGACCTATCATTTATTTTTCGCAACCATTAATCGTCTGTTCACTATTCCAATTTTTCATTTGGTCACAATTATGTTTTTGGTTTTAAGATAAAATCTACTTTCAATTTATATTATTAGTGATGTAGTTCTCCCAATTAATCTACGTACTATGAAAACCGTACTTTTTATTTCACTTTTATCTTTGGTGGTTGTAAACGAAATCTTCTCGCAGGCGAATTGCTCAAATCCACTTCCAGTATCAGTTTGTCCGGATACATTATTATTGAATCAAACAAATGCAGGTATGGGCGATGATGCACCGGCAGGAATCAATTATACCGGAGAAGATCTGGTTTATAAAATCACTGTTCCGCTTACAACGATAAAAATTTTTATATCAATTGCTAATGCAACAGGGCTGATTCGGTCACGACTTGTAAAAGATAGTTGTACTAGTATTACCGGACCGGGTTTTCCTTTCAATACAGGAACAAATTCATACACTTTTAGTGTAAGCAATTCGACAACATACTTTCTCTGGTTGGATGCAGCTACTACAGTTACCTTTGACATAGGTATCGGAGCCGATACAAGTTCGACAGTTGTTAGCCATCCTGATACACAAGGAGACTGGTTGCCAGATCAATCAGGATGTTTGGTTCCTGTATTTCATCCTGCTAAACCATTCTATCAGGTAAAGTTCAATTCTGTTTTTCAGACTGACCCTATGACTTTAGCGCCACTAAATGTAGCCGGTTCATTTTGCATTAATACAATTCTAAAAAATACAACCGGTGACGAAGGTGTACGAAAATTTGAGTTCTCATTTGGTACCGGCTATATCAACATTCAAGCGCCGGACAGTATTGCAGGAACATACAATACAGGTTACTGGGTAAAATCAGGAACAGGAAATTTTATCAAATATATATTTTATGATGCAGCTTCTACAGGTCGAGGTGATTTTGATGGTTCACCAAATACTTGTTTGAGTTATGAATTTTGTTTTACTCTTATACCAATTTCAAACAGTCCTTCTATTACAGAAGTTGATGTTCAAGTGGAAAGTGATGGATATGGTGCGGCATATTCCGGTAATTTAAATTCGGGATGTTGTCCTGCGTATTTTCCGAATTGCCATTTCAACCTTGGAGGCAGTAGTTCAGGAGTAAACGGTTTCGGATTTGGTGTCAATGATCCCGGCGGTTCACTGCCTGTTGAATTAGTGAAATTTGATGTTGTCGGAGAAAATAATGCTATTCGGATTTCATGGACAACAGCTTCTGAAATAAATAACGATTACTTTACAATTGAAAGATCCAACGATGTAATAAATTGGATAGAAATAGAAAAGACTGATGGAAATGGGAACTCAACACAATATTTGAACTACTCTATCACTGATCTATTTCCTTTAAGTGGCACTTCCTATTACAGGCTTAAGCAAACTGACTTTGACGGCAAAACTTCAGTATTTCCCCCTAAGTCAATTCACTATGATGCAGCAAAAGATTTTGATGTTTTTCCGAATCCGGCAAAAGAAAAACTTATCATAAGAAATTTCTCTGAAGCTGAATGTGAGACGGAATTATATTCTGCAATAGGAATGCAAGTGTATACTCCGTTCTATACAACTTCAAAAGAAAAAATATTTGATACATCACAACTGACATCAGGCATTTACTTTCTGATCATCAGATCAAAAAACGAAATTAAAAAAAGAGAGAGAATTATAATCACTAAATAAACAGATCCGAAGAAACTCTATCTGCAAAATATTTTCCTTTTTCACTTAGAGTAAATACATTTCCATGGTTGAGCACAAGTCCGGCACTTATTTGAGATTCCAGTCTGATTAATAATTCTGAACTTAGATGATCACCAAATTCTTCTTTAACGAAATCCAAATTTACACCCCATCTGGTTCGCATAGAAGTTAAGATGTATTCATTGAATTTATCCTTCAAAGAAAGCTCTTCACTTTCCGCAGGAATTTTATTTTCAGCAAGTGAACGGATGTATACCGGATTATTCGAAACATTCCACTGACGGCTATCGCCATTATATGAATGTGCCGATGGTCCGACACCTAAATACTTTTCTCTCTTCCAATAAGAAGTATTGTGACGTGAATATTTTCCATTGCGTGCAAAGTTGCTGATCTCATAATGTTCAAAATCGTTTTCAGCGGCAGCTTTCATCAGCATTTCAAAATGCAAAGCAGCAGCACCATCATCAATATCCTTAACTTTGTTTTGTTTGATCATCGATGCCAATGCAGTTCTTGGCTCAACTGTCAGCGAGTAACACGACAAATGATCCACACCCAAACCAAAAGCGATCTTCATATTTTCTGACCAATCCTCAGACGAAAGTTCGGGCAAACCGTACATCAGATCAATTGTAATGTTTTCAAATCCCGCTGCCTTCGCATCGCTAACACATTGCAAGGCTTGAACAGCATTATGTGCACGATTCATCAACAACAGATCTTTTTCCCTGAATGATTGTATTCCTATGCTCAAGCGATTGACACCTGACGATTTCAACATCTGTAGTAATTCAATCGTAAGGTCATCGGGATTTGATTCTAAGGTGATCTCTGCATCTGCATCTACTTCAAAATTTTCATTTATTGTATTTAACAAAAGTTGAAGTTGATCTCTATTCAGCAACGACGGAGTTCCGCCCCCAAAATAAATTGTTTCGACTCTTTCTCCTGCTAAATAATTTTTTCGAAGAGTAATTTCCCGGACAATGGATTGAACCATATCATTCATCAAATCACGCGAAGTCGAAAAATGGAAATCACAGTAATGACATGCTTTTTTGCAGAAAGGGATATGTAAATAAATGCCGGACAAAATCTAGTGTGTAGTTTGAGTGTGTGGCGTGAGCAACTCACACCAATCCGAAACCTGCATTCCGACATCCGAAATCATTTCTTCAATACGATCCTGAAAGTCGTTCCTTTATTCATCTCTGAATTCTTCACGAAAATTTGTCCATCGTGATATTCTTCGATGATTCTTTTACTTAAAGAAAGTCCAAGACCCCAGCCTCTGCTTTTTGTAGTGAATCCCGGTTTAAAAATTGTTTTGTATGATGATTTCGGAATTCCTTTTCCCGTATCACAAATATCTATGTAAACAAACTGATGCTGATTTGTGATGTTCACATCAATCTTTCCATTTCCGCTCATTGCATCAATTGCATTCTTCAGAATATTTTCAATTACCCACTCGAACAAAGGCACATTCAATGGAGCCCATACTTCCGTTGCCGGAGTCTTAAGATCGAATATTACCTTATCAGAACTTCTTGTTTTTATGTATTCAACAGAATGTTTCAGGACTTCATGAATATTCACCTTCGTGAGTGATGGAGCAGATCCGATCTTTGAAAAACGTTCAGTGATCGTTTGTAACCGGTTAATGTCTTTCTCAATTTCATTGGTATAGTCGCTGCTCATTCCTTTGAGTCGCAAAAATTCCAGCCATGCAACCAATGATGAAAGCGGTGTTCCTAATTGATGCGCCGTTTCCTTAGCCATACCAACCCAAACCTGATTCTGTTCTGCCTTTCTGGAATTACTGAATGCCAGATAAGAAACGAGTAAGAAGAGTGCGATAACGGCTAATTGAAAATATGGATAATAGCGTAAACGAATCAGCAATTCTGAATCACGATAAAGAATGTATTGTTTGATAGTGCCGATATGGATTTCAATCGGATCGTGCACAGCGCGCATTTCAACGATCTGCTTTCTCAGATATTCTTCGCTCAGCGATTGCAACGAATCAAGGTTCCGGGAAGAGATGGGATTAAATTTATCGTCGGCCCAGATAACAGGAATTGTATTGTTGTTACTGATCACATTCGATAAAAAATTAATATCGGTATTCAACTCGCTCACATCCGCAAGACGGCGAGTTGCTTCTGCCCATAGTTCGATCTTCTTGCGTTCTTCAATTGCAAGTTTATTGACCAAACGATTGGTATACCAAAGGGAAGCGGTGCCGATCATTAAGGCTGCCAGGAGCAGCAATAATTTCCAACGTTGTTTTTGAGTATAAATATTCACGTAAAACTTGGTATTTGAATAATCTCCAGGCACTTACCTAAAGCATTCTCCTGATCCGATTGCGCAAAGATGCGGGAAATTCTTAGAATAGAAAAATCATTCTCCATCTGAACTCCAATCTATCTGCATTTCATCCTTCTTTTTTGGTTTTGAGGTCTTTACAGTGTCTTTTTTAAATAATCCAAACTCTTCCTTTAACATCGATTTCAGGTTCTGACTCTCTTTACTGATCTCTGTTTTGATCTTTTGTCCGGCAGCTTTCCGGTCGTAGGCAAACTTCGGATTGTCAACCGGACCTTTCATGGATAACATCAGCATGGTTCTGCCTAACCCATCATCTTCAATTTCTCCGAATTCTGTTGTGTTAGATCGCATCTTTTTCCCAAGAACATCTGACAATAATAACTGAATATGGTAGTCAACAATATTATCGAAACTATGAGTTCCATTTCCGGAAATATTGATGGCGCTTGATTTGATTTCCATATTCGGAATAAAAATTTTACGGTCCTTGATTGCTATTTTATTCGTCAGTGTCGAAAATTTAATTCTGTTCAGATCGGGCACCTTTATATATTTTGCCAATGCCTGAATCGGAGTGAAATTATTCAGCTCACCATTTTCAATTTTAATATCACAGGTAGAAATAACCCGGGCAGGATTGATCGTAAGATCTTTTGACCACATACTTGAGAATTGTACATCAGCACTCAACACACCTTTCACATTTTTCTCTGTCAAAGTTGTCTGGTCAAAATTTTCAAGTTCATTGAACAGTCGTGTTATGTCGAGGCTCACAAATTTTGCATCGCAATTCATCTGAATACTGTCGCGACGGGATGCATTGATCGTTGCTTCCATCTGAATTTCACCATCCATTGCTTTAAATTTCAATGCACGGCTGCTGATCACCTGACGTTCCATGTGAATATGCCCACGGACGGCTGAAGCCTGAAACTTTCTGAATTGCAAATTACCGATCGATACATTCAGATCACAGGTAAGTCTGGGATTGAATTTCATAATGTATGAAGTATCATCGGGAGAAGTTGTTGTTGCTTTGTTCACCAGGAATTCGTCCATAGCGAGGTTGTTGGAAACAACATCAGCAATAAAATCGCCGGATTGCTCCTTGATGAGGATGAAAGGAATAAAATTCTTGAAAACACCATCAAGTTTAAAATCGGTAGAGGAAATTTTTCCTGACAAATTTTCTATTGCAACGTCTTCATTCTTCAAAACAAAATTTCCACTCATGTTAATGAATGCAAGCGGATTGTTTTTAAGTTTGAAATTAACATGACTGATATCGACATTACCCGAAGCTTTTACTTCATACAGTTTATCTTTGGAAACATTTTGCAACTGACTTAACTTTCCACTGTAATAAACATTCATTGCAAGATTTCCAGAAAGTTGCTCCAATGTATCTGCATTGATAAATGGTTTTACCTGTGCCAGATCCAGTTGAGTTGATGCATGAATGGTGAGAAAAGCATTTTCAAGATCATCAATTCGTAACTCAGCTTTGATCTTATGACCACTTAAACTTGCAGACAATGCGGGAATATTTAAAAAACTTTTCCGGTAGATGATGAATTCCGGTAAGTACCTGAAAAATTTATTGCTGTTAATTCGATCGGATTATTTTCAGGAGAAAGCTTTCCGTCAGCAATGGAAAAATCTACTTTTACATCAGGAGTCTTCTCCCCTGTTGCCTCACCTTTGATCGTAGAATGAAAAACGAAACGACCTTTGCTTTTGAATGTTTTCAGCCTTGCTGAATATGCAGGTGGTAGTAATGAAATGAAAGATGCCAGATCAGCTTCATTGGACTTTACATCAAGGTCAACAAATACAGAATGCGGTGGAGCTTTTATATTTCCATTCAAATCAAATTTTACATCGGCAATCTGGACAAAACTTTTTTCAAAAGTATAAACATCCGTTTTTGTATTTACTTTCAGATTACTTGAGACTTCTACATCTTTCTGATTGATGTAATTTATATTCTTTACCAAGAGTTGATTTACAAATAAACTTGCCGAAGTAGTCAGTGTAAATTCATCACTTGAAAATCTTCCCGACAATTGAGCATTCTTTGTAAAAGCGTTGTAGTCCTGATGATTTTTTTCATCGAAATAAGAAATAGCGACATCCTTAAGAATAATTCTTTGAAGATCGATCACTCCGCCACTTGTTGTATCATCAGTTGTTTTCCAGAATTTATAATTCCCTTTTCCGGCTGTATCAATTCTGATATTCAGGTTACCTTTATCAAAAATGATTTTCCTTACCGTAACGTCCTTATTAAAAATACCTGTAATGTTAAAAAGCAGAGCAAGGCGGTTGGCATAAATGAGTGTATCTTTTTTCTTTGAATCAGTTACATCATAGATCAGAACATCATCCATGTCAATAGAAGCAAAAGGAAAATGGCGGATGACAGAAAAATTAAACTCCTTCACTTTTATCTCAGTAGCCAGATGTTTGTTCAGTTCACCGATGATCAGTTGTTTGATCTCCTTACTGTAAAACATGCTGATCGTGGCTGCCAAAGCGAAAAATCCGATGACAGCAATTGCGATGACTTTTAATAAGACCTTAATTACTTTCATCTGATCAAGCAGTTCGATTAGGGAACGCTATCGGTGATTTGAAATTGTACGACTGTAAGAATTGATAATAGAAAACGAAAACTTTGCTAAAAGGTTGCTTCTGAGCGATAAAAAGTAACGAAACTTAAAAGTTGTTTAAGATTTAAAGATTAACGTTGGGACATGGCAACATTAAACTTTAAACATTAAACAACCTTCAATATAGCAAAAAAGGCCTCACTCTCGTGAAGCCTTTCAACTATTTCTTTTCTTCCAGCATCAACTGTCTGATATATTTCACAGGAGCGCTGCCATAACTTAAAAATTTCTCATGCCAGTCTTTCAATTTGAACTGGTCACCTTGTTTCTTTTTCATTTCTTCACGGAAATCGTAGATCTCTGTGTAGCCAGTAAAGTAGCAACAAAGTTGAACCTGTGTCAATGAAACACGACGCCATTTGTTTTCTGCTTCTGTTTTTTGCTGGAATGCTTCATTCATCAATAGATTCAGAGCATCTTCCTTAGACATATTTTTCGTGTGAACGGAATTATCTAAAATGAAATTACAAGTACTTCTTAAATTCCATTTGTAGTACATCAGCCACATTTCAGGTTCGTTGTTTCCATAACCTTCTTCAAGCATCATTCTCTCCGTGTAAACTGCCCAACCTTCGATCATAGAACTTGCACCTAACAAAGATTTGATAAGGCTTGGCGATTGATTTGCATAAACCAGCTGTGTATAATGCCCGGGAATTGCTTCGTGGATATTCAGGATCTGCAAAATGTACTGATTGTATTCACGCAAATAACTTTCTGCGCGGTCTTTATCCCAACCTGATAAACTTCCAACGTTGTAATACGTGTTTCCTGTTTTATCATAAGGACCGGGAGCTGAGATTGATGCTCCTGCTACTCCAGCCATATAATCAGGTTCTTTTCTTACGACAAGAGGCTTTGATGGATCGATGTAAATAAGATTCTTTTCTTTGATGAAATCAACAAGAATCGGAATTTGTTTTTCAATTGCAGACTGAAACGAATCCGGTTGTACATGAATCAAAGACAGTTTGTCGATCATCTGACGGATCATTTGCAGACTGTCTTTCGGCATGTCTTGTCCTGCGAAATATTTTGGCCAGAGTTTTACTGAGATCTCAGCCATTTTCTGGTGCAATTCAGTTTTGTGAGCAATAGCTTTTGCCAAAACTTCATCGGCAGTATAACCTGACTGAATATCGAATTCGAATTTTTTCTTGTACAGATCATTTCCTAACCGGAAACTTCTCGGGCTATCATTTTTTAATGATTTCAGAAATTCTACATATGATTTGATAGCATCAACAGCAAGTTTCGAGCGTGTAGAAATTTCTGTTTTTTCACCTACCGGAAGTTTCGATTCTTTTAAAGCATTCACAAGATCATTCTCGAAAACAGAAATTCCACCGAGATTTTGTTCAATAGCAAGTTGTGTATGTTCAACAGTTGGGTTCTTGATATTTTTCTTTGCCGCTTCGTAATATGCCGGAACATTTACGAGTTTCATTCCAAGATTATGCAGACGATCATCAAGTGAATCATAATTGTTATTGATCATTTCCGCGAATTCGCCGGAAACATTATATCCTGCGGGATTCCATTCGCCGGATTTCATTTCATTGATTGACCAGACAATTGATTTCAACTGATTCTCTATCATATAAAGATCTGTCTTGTTGTTATCAGACAAATTTTTCAGATCGAATGATTTCAGTGAATCGAGATTTGCATTTGCAAAAGCAAGTTGTTTTGCATCATATGCAGCATCAGGAACAAATAAAACATTATCGAAATTGTGATATCCCTGACTACTGGCCCAACCCGGATAAATTTCCCACATTCTTTCAACGAAACCATTTTTGAATTGATCGAATTGCTGATTCTGATCTCCGCTTGTTTCAGTCTTCTTTGAATTACAACCAAAACCTGCTATGATCAATAGCGATAGAGTAAGTATCTTTTTCATAGTGCAATGATATGAAAATAATGATAGTATGGAAACCATGTATCACCCCAATCACACCTGAATTCTCTTAAGAATTTGTTAAATTATGTGAATAGTATCCATAAAAAAAGCCCCACAATGTAGGGCTTGTAATAATCTTTCAATCGGATCATTTAGATGCTTCAGCAAATCTGCGATTTACTTCATCCCAATTGATCACATTCCACCATGCCGACATGTAGTCAGGACGACGATTCTGATAATTCAGATAGTATGCATGTTCCCATACATCGCATCCAAGAACCGGAGTTCCTTTTACCTCTGCAATATCCATTAAAGGATTATCCTGATTTGGTGTTGAAGTAACTGCAAGTTTTTTATCAGCACCAACGATCAACCATGCCCAACCACTTCCGAAACGAGTAGCACCGGCTGTATTGAATTTTGTTTTGAATTCATCGAATGAACCGAAGGCAGAATCAATTGCTGCTGCGATGGCACCGGTAGGATTTCCGCCACCGTTTTGTTTCATCACTGTCCAGAACAATGAGTGATTGTAATGTCCACCGCCATTATTTCTGACAGGCATTGGATATTTTGAAATGGTTTTACAAATATCTTCGATGCTTAATTTCTCTGCATCAGATCCTGCAATAGCACCATTTAAATTTGTAACGTAAGCCTGATGATGTTTGCTGTGATGGATCTCCATCGTACGTGCATCGATATGTGGCTCTAACGCATTGTATGCGTAAGGGAGTTTTGGAAGTTCAAATGCCATTTGTATGTGTTTAAAATTTTAACAAAGATATGGGTAAATAGTGTTCAATTCTGTTAGGACAATAAAAATTTTAACACTAAGACCACTAAGTTTTTAGCGAAAATGGACCTTAAAAGGACATACGTGTTCTTGTGACAAAAGCTTAGTGAACTTGCGTTTAATTTTTAAGCGTTAACAACTAAACTAATTCTTATGCAAAGAAGCCATTAAAAACCCATTTGCAATTCCCACAATTAATCCCGCAGCAATATCTGTCGGAAAATGTTTACCCGCTTTGTAGCGGAGATAACCGGTAGTAATCGGAATAGCTGCTGCTGAAATATATAAATAAGGCAATGCTTTGCTATCAGGGTAATAAATACTGTAAACTGTAGCCGTGAAAGCAGCAGCAGAAGCTGTCATTGCAGTATGTCCTGAAAAAAAAGATGCATTTGCATCTGCTTTTCTTTTTTCACTCATTGGTGCTGATGGATTGTAAACAAAAGGCCGCGCGCGATCAAGCAGTCCTTTTACAAACTGGATCTCAGCACCTGCCAGAAAAGTAGTTTGTATGTATACAATTGACACACTCCCAAAATCTTTCCTGATTTCTTTATCTGCTAATAAAATAGCAGGCAATGCAATTGACGAAACCAGCATAACATCAGAAGCCTTTTCAGCCGAATGCGAATAATTTGCAGTTGCTCTTCTGTCAAATGAATTGATGTTCGAAATTGAAAGCGAATTGATTTCAGTTTCTGTGAGTGGAGTTTTGTTACGGTAAAAATAATTACCTCCGAAAAAAAGTGATATGCTTGCTCCTGAAATTATATAATCATTCGGTTCGGATAATTTAATTCTTTCCTGAGCACTGCTTATATTCCCAACAAATATTAGTTGAGAAAAAAGAATTACAACGACTCTGGAAAAATAATTCCGCACTTAACTGCCTTTAATTGCAACTTGTTTTTTATCGATCAGCTCAAGCGCTTTTTTCAAAGTGTTATCGAGTGATTGGATCACAGGATAAAAACCATCATTCTTCCACACTTGTCGTGCAATCAATGCTTTCATTTGTGTCCGCATGATCTCATCTGAAATTTTCATTCCTTCAGCATTAGGTTTTACACCACTTTTCTCTGCGAAAGAAACAAAATCATTAAAGATAGATTCATTGATCCTGAATCCTGAATTGAATTCATCAAAGGTTTTAAATTTATTTAAAGTACTTCGGTTGTTATCTACGTATTTGTAAACGAATTCAGTTATAAGGCCTTTTGAAGACACATCAGAATAATACTGTGATACACCACTTGTATCAAGCGATACAAAAATATCCGGCATAATTCCACCTCCTCCATAAACAACTCTTCCACCGGGTGTAGTGAACTTCAATGAATCACTGAAACGAATACTATCTGAACTCAAAAGTTCTCCATGCTTTAAACGGACAGCGAGTTCATTTTCGTAATCATCATATGTTCCGTCATAAGGTTTCTGAATACTTCGTCCGGTTGGAGTATAATATCTTGCAATAGTAAGTCTGATTGCAGAACCATCCGGAAATTCACTTTGTTCCTGAACCAGTCCTTTACCGAATGAACGACGACCGACAATTGTTGCGCGATCCCAATCCTGCAAAGCACCTGAAACGATCTCGCTTGCTGATGCACTTCCTTCATCGATCAATACGACTAAGGCACCGCTTTCAAAGAAACCATTTTTTGTGGCAGCATATGATTCTTTCGGACGCGAACGACCTTGTGTATAGACGATCAGTTTTTCTTCGGGTAAAAATTCATCAGCTAACTGAATTGCAGTTTTTAAATAACCACCCGGATTACCACGAAGATCAAGAACAAGATTTTTCATTCCCATTTCTTTCAGCTTCACAAAACCATCGATGTATTCTTCATAAGTCTTGTCGCCAAAGTGACTGACTTTTATATATCCTGTTTCAGGACTTAACATATATGATACATCGACGCTATAGATAGGAATTTTTCCACGAGTGATTGCATAGTCGATCTGTTTTCCTTTTCTGTAAACAGTCACTTTCACTTTTGTTCCACTTGGTCCGCGAAGATTTTGCATGACCATTTGATTAGTAATTTTTATGTTCGCAACATTTTTCCCATCGACCTTAATGATCCTGTCACCGGGTTGAATGCCCAATGCATCAGAAGGTCCGCCGGAAACTGCTGTAACTACCATGATCGTATCTTCCTGAATATGGAACTCAACTCCAATTCCATCGAAATTACCTTCCAATGGTTCATTCGTTGATTGAAGTTCGTCTGCAGGAATATATGCTGAATGCGGATCCAGCTTATGGAGCATTTCTTCAATAGTACTTTCAACCAGTTTTTTCTGATTTACGGTATCGACATATTCCTGATTTATATAATTGATAACATCATTCAGTTTATTGAATTGCCCTGTTCTGAATGAAAAAAACGAATTTTCATTTTTTGTAGATTGATTCAATCTCAATCCAACATAAATACCTACTGCAATGAGTCCACCGAAGATGAGTGGTAACCAGATTTTTAATTTGTTCACTTCGTTATATGATTTTATTAGCCGAATTCAATCGGCATCAATATACTTAAACTGATTTTTTTCGAAAATGTTTTGAAAATAGCTGATTTAACATCACTATAACATCCCAAAACAGGTTGATTTTAGCCTTAAAACGCAGTATGATTATAGATTTACAGAAAGTTGTTCTTTCTTCTGATATCTTTCCACCTGAACACCGAATTGTTTCAAAAATTCCACGCCTTCATCTATGCCAATACCCTTATATTCAGCATAGCTATTGAGATAGATCACTTTCTTGATCCCCATAGTAAAAATGATTCTCGCACAAGGTAAACATGGTGAAAGTGTAACATAGATCGTGCACCCTTCAATCGGAACGCCATTTTTTGAAGCATAAAGAATTGCATTTTGTTCGGCATGCAATGCCAGTGAACAGCTTCCTTTACTATCGCGTGGACACCCAACATCCGGCCATTCTTCATCACAATTGTGAGTTCCTGCAGGGGGACCATTATATCCTAATGAAACGATTCTGGTATCTTTTGTCAGAACAGATCCGACTTTTATTTTTACGCAATGTGATTTATGGGCCAGATTCTGGGCCAGCTCCATGTAGATCTCATCAAAACTTGGACGATGCATAGTGCAAATGTAGGTAATTTTGTCCTCATTAGGATAACAAGCAAGGTCTACTTCGCTCCACCTATTCTCTGAAGCCAGACTTTGGCATCAGAATAATCAGGTTTCAGGTCAAGTGCTTTCTGCCAGTTCTCCCGGGCTAACTGAACATTTTTTCTGAAGAAATAAATTCCGCCCAGGTTATAATATGCCTCCGCATTGGAAGGATTAATTTCAATAGCAGTTGTATACAAACGTGCGGACTCCTCAACTTGATTTTTTGCAAAAGCAACATTGCCTAGTTTGACCAGTTGAGTGCTGACCAAAGTTCTTCCGGCAGAATTTGAGATTAGTTTATCTGCTTCATTGAGTGCTAATTTTGCCTGTTGAATTGAATCCAGACTTGCATAAGAAAGCGCCATATATACAAATGCATCATGGAAATCAGGAATTATTTCAATTGCTTTTTTATAATTGGCAACTGCATTATTATAATCTGCCATTTTGAAATAAGCAGACCCACAATCATAATATGCTTTCGCATGATTCGGATGAACTGCTATTGCTTTTTTATAAAACAGAATTGCGGAATCATTTTTATTTAAATTAAAATACAGATCTCCGCGATTAACAAGTGCATCAGAATTTTCAGGATCATTGAGAATTGCTTTTTCATTGTCAAGAAGTGCATTTGCAATATCATTTTTCTGATAGTAGATAACTGCACGATTATGGTAACCATCAGGACGATGCGGAGCAAGTTTTATGACCTCTGAGAAATCTGAAAACGCTTTATCCATTTCTCCAATGGCTTCGTAATATTGACCACGATTCATATAAGAGGTAGGGACCTCCGGATCCTTTTCAATGATATCGTTCCAGAGAGAAAGACTGTTTTTCCATACCGGAATTCTTGCATAGGTAAGTCCTGTAAACATTATTCCTATAGCAACTAAAACAAAAGAGAACTTTTTTTCAAGGGCAGGTTTATTTTCCAGTAATGAAAATATGGCCATGAAAATTCCTACACATGCAAGATATGTAAATCGTTCGTAGATCAAAGCTGAATTGACTGCTACAATGTGCAGAACAGGGAAAATGCAAATCATAAAAAACAAAAGACTTCCTGCAAAACGCGGATTCTTTTTGTAAGCTAAAAAGATGCTACCAATTGCAAGTGCTAAGGTAATTATTCCTGTAATTAATCCAATGATATAATCTGAACTTCCACTTTCAGGAAAGCGGTGAATTGCAATCTGATCGAATGGAAGCAGAATTTTTACCACATACAAACCAAATGCAATTATTGAGTAAAGCACCTTGTCTAAGAACGAAAGCGGAACAGAAAATTTATCCGCAATGAGTTCACCTTCTCCTGAAATAGCGAATAATCCGATTAAGAATGCCAATACTAAAAAAGGAATTTTATTAATCAGTCGCTTTACTTCAAATTTCTTATCAAGCATCAGATCGGAAATGATCAGTACAAATGGCAATGTAATCGCCTGTACTTTTGACAATAACGAAATAGCACAAAATAAAATACTCGCAATCAAATAGAGTTTCTTTTCAGTGTGATAATATCTGAGGTACGAGAGCCATGACAACAAAAAGAAAAACAAATAGACAACATCTTTTCTTCCCGCTATCCAGACTACAGCTTCTGTTGCTAATGGATGTATGGCAAAAAGAAAAGTTATGATCAATGCTGAAACATCCTTGAACCGTAATTGTCGCAGACAAAAGAAAAGAAGCAAGACATTTGACAAATGAAAAAATAAATTCACTCCATGACTCCACCCCGGTTTTAATTTTGCCATTTCAAAATCAAAAGCAAATGTGAGTAACACTACGGGGTTATAACTCAGCATAAACTTGCTTGTAAAGATCTCTTTTACTTTTTCAAAATTTATGTCACGAACCAAGGGTGCTTCTTTGATATAGGCTTTATCATCCCAATTTGTTGAATCAAATTTTGTGACACCTTGATAGACAAAGTATGTCAGGATCATAACCACAAACAATCCCGATGCAATAAAAAGTTGTTTGCCCGACTGCTTATTTGGCTTCTTAACTTCCGGCTTTGGATTATTTCGGGACATAAATTCAGGTTTGAACGAAACTTGTTGGTTGGATTGCAAAGATTAGCAATTTAGGACGAAAAACCGACATCGCAAAGTGGTATAGGTCAAGTAGTTGCAAAGTAGTCGATCTTCTTGGGAAAGGTTTGCAGGTTACAGGTTTGAGGTTTCAGGTTTTGCCAACCTGAAACCTCAAACCTGTAAACCTGAAACTGAAAATTTTTCCAACCAATATACTTGAGACTGAAAACGATAATAAGAGAGGAATAGAGTTTTTCCTTTGAAATTACCCAATGATTTCTATTTTTGCATCAAACTTAATTATATGAAAAGGTTCTTAACACGCTCGCTCGCTTTTGGTTTGATCGCAATTACGGCAAGTTCATGCAGTAATAACAAGCCTGAGCAAACTACTGATGAATTTGCAGATACAACAACAGTTGTTGATACTGCAAAACAAAAAGCAAGAGAGAAACTTGAATTTAAATTCTTTTATACTATAGCAAATCTACCGTCACCGATGGAAATGATCAATGCTATCTATGAAAACAATGTTCCTTTCAACAGAGATCTTCTGAACTCATCTTCTAAAGCTGCTAATTATACTACTGCATACAAAAAAAGCAGTAAACTATGGTATCTATGGAATTGATATGGCTTATACTGCTTTCTATGGACAAAATCAGGATTTGCTGGATTACTATTCTACTACAAAGAAAATGGCAGAGAAATTAGGTGTTCAGGAAACCTTTGACAAATTTACATCCAGCTTCCGGGAGAACTCTGACAACAGAGATTCTTTAGTAAAGATCATTGACCGCGCTTATACCGAAACAGATTCTTATCTGAGAAGTAATCGCCGTCTTGAAGTTGCATCGCATGTCCTAGCCGGAAGTATTGTTGAGGTGCAATATCTTAGTATAGAATTATTAAAAAACATGGAATATGGTCCTTCAAATGCAGATCTTTTTGAACGTGTCTATAACCAAAAACTTTATCTGGATAATCTTATCAGTTTATTCTCTGATTTGAAAAACTATCCAAGTTCAGCACAATTACTTGAACAATTAAAAGGAGTCAAAGTTGTTTTTGATGAAGTAAAAGAACCAAAACAACTTACAAAAGAAAATCTTGCCAAAATGAGCGCAGCAATGGGTGCAGTACGGGCGGATATGATTAAATAAGTCAAAAGTCAAAATATGTGAAGAGGAATGGCAGCATTCCTCTTTTTTTTTGCTTTATATTTTGAGATTGTCACTTCCCTTTTTAATGTATCGTTCTTTTTTACTTTTGAATTGTGATTTTTGACTTATACAGAAAGCTTTTATTATATTTGACTACCTATGAGTGAAAAAATACTCCAGGCTCTGATGCAACTTTTTGCTATTGGAGCCGCCCTGGAACGATTAACATTACAAAGCCGATCTGTTGTTGAAGGATTTTTAAGACAGCAGGTAAGCTTACAGCGTGTCGATGAGTATCTGCGTCTGTTTGATGAATACATGGAAAAGTATTCAGGCAGTAGCGATGATATCACACGAACAAGAAAAAAAATTGCATTCAGTTCCGTGCGGGCATTACGAATCTGTACTGAGATCAACAAAGAATTAAATACTCGTCAGAAGTACATCGTTTTTTTACGTCTTGCAGAATTTATGCAATCTTCGGAACTGGAAATTACAGAACCGGAAAAAGAATTTTTAGAAACGGTTGCAAATGTTTTTAACATCAGCAGTGAAGAATATTCCCTTTGTCAATCGCTTGCAACTTCAAAATCTATTCTAAAAGATTTTGATTCACAAAATGTACTGATAGTAACTGCGCGCGAGAACATCGACATTCAGAATGCACATCAATTATTGCATGATGATTTAGATGGAATAATGATCTTCCTCTATTTGAAAAATGCTGGAATATTTTTCTTGTCATACCGTGGACAAGACTCATTTATTGCCAATGGCCAACCGATTGACAATAGCAGAGCAGCAGTAATTACACAGGGTGCTGTTATCCGTTGTTCACGTTTAAAGCCTATTTATTACAGAGACATTATCCGGCCATTTCTTTCGTCGAATGAGTCTGATACCTTTCAGTTTTCAGCAAGAAATATTGATTATGTTTTCAGCAATGGGAAAAAAGGGCTTCACAACATAAATTTTACTGTCAACTCCGGAAATCTGACCGGTATTATGGGTGGCAGCGGTGCCGGAAAATCTACATTGCTCAATGTTCTGAATGGAAGTATGAAACCATCATCAGGACAAGTTCTCATCAACGGAAAAAATATTTATGAAGGAAATATCGCTGAAGGACTAATAGGAAATATTCCTCAGGATGATCTGCTGATCGAAGAGTTAAGTGTCTTTCAGAATTTATTTTACAATACTAAACTTTGCTTTGGTGAATTAAGTGATGATGCCATTCAAACCAAAGTACTTGACGTTTTAGATTCTTTAGGATTGATGGAAATAAAGGATCTGAAGGTTGGAAGTGTATTGAACAAAACAATTAGTGGTGGACAAAGAAAGCGGCTGAATATAGGACTGGAACTTGTACGTGAGCCATCGATATTATTTGTTGATGAACCGACATCCGGTTTGTCATCGAGAGATGCAGAAAACGTAATGGATTTATTGAAACAACTTGCTTTGAGTGGCAAGTTGATCTTTGTTGTTATCCATCAGCCATCTTCAGATATCTTTCGTTTATTCGATCAGCTATACATGCTCGATACGGGCGGATACCCGGTATACTTCGGCAATCCGGCAGATGCTCTGATCTATTTTAAACGTCAGGTTCATCTTACCGATGCCGAACAAAGTGAATGCTCTGTCTGTGGAAATATAAATCCCGAGCAATTATTCAATATAATTGAACTACATGAAGTCGATGAATTCGGTAAGTCAACAAACAACAGAAAAATAACTCCTAAAGAATGGAATGAACTTTACAAAAATATAGAGACAGCAAATGTTGAAGACAGCAAACTGGAATTATCTGTAAAAAGAAATAAAAAAGCCGGACCATTCTCTCAGTGGAAGATCTTCTTTACACGCGATCTGCTTTCTAAACTCAGCAACAAACAATACATGCTGATCAATTTACTTGAAGCACCGGTTCTGGCACTGGTTCTTGGATTTATACTGCGGTATTCTTCAGCATCTGACTACGAACTGATCTCAAATCCAAATTTACCGGCTTACCTTTTCATCTGTGTAATTGTTTCTTTGTTCATGGGACTTTCTGTGAGTGCAGAAGAGATTATCCGCGACAGGAAGATCAGACAAAGAGAGAAGTTTCTGCATTTAAGTAAAACAAGTTATTTTCTCAGTAAGGTTAGTTTGCTGTTTATAATTTCAGCAATTCAAACTTTATGCTTTGTATTGATCGGAAATGCATTGATGGGAATTCATGATATGAACATGACGTATTGGATGATCTTATTCACTACAAGTTGTTTTGCAAATTTACTTGGGTTGAATATTTCAGCAGCACTTGATTCGGCTGTTACCGTTTACATATTGATTCCGTTCCTGTTGATCCCACAAATATTATTGAGTGGAGTCATCGTCAGATACGACAAATTACATCCTCTGATAAATTGTAATGAAGGAGTGCCATTGATTGGAAATGTTATGACTTCACGATGGTCCTATGAAGCACTCACTGTTGAACAGTTTGCCAATAACCCGTTTGAAAAACAATTCTATTCAGAAGAAGCTACTATGAGTCAGGCTACTTTTAAGAAAGACTGGTGGGTTGCAGCAATGCGTGAAAAGACAGACCGGCTTGAAAGAATGATGCTGAACAAAGCAAGTAAAGATTCTATTAATGTTCCTATTACAATTTTGAAAACTGAGCTTAGTTCGGAGCCCGCTTTGTTAAATTCAAAAAAGGCTGTACTCGTTTCTCAATTGACCTATGAAAATGTAAACCCGGGTACTATCACTTTACTTCGAAGTACGATGGATGAGTTAAGAGAGTTTTACATTGAAAAATTCAATAAAGCAAATGAGGCAAAAGAAAGAAAGATTGAAGGGATGACGTCAGGAAAAGACGGTGAAGCAGGATTTCTTTGGATGAAAAACAGATATGAAAATGAAAGTCTTGAAGAGATGGTTAGAAACAGCAACCAGGTTGAAAGGTTAGTTATTACAGACGAAAAGATAATTCAGCGTTTTGAACCGGTGTTCCATGAAAATCCAAATGAAAGTTTTTCAAAGGCACCAATGTTCTCATATTCAAAAATTGTTTTCGGAAATAAGACAAACACCTTGTACATAAACATGCTGGTGATCTGGCTTATGTCTCTTACGCTTTATATTACTTTGCAGTTTGATATATTCAGGAAAGTGATTGAATTGTTTTCAAAACGGAAATAAAAAATATAACACTAAGTTCACTAAAATTTATCACAAGAGCACACACTCATTTTAAATTATCACTTGTGTTCTTGTGCTGAAAACTCAGTGATCTTAGTGTTAAAATTACACATAGCAATTGAACGACTAAGCCTTCATCATTTCAAACGGAATTTTCACCAGTGCACTATAATCTTCGCCTGCTTCCATCATATCTTCATCGTCGACATCATAAAACCAGCTTACTTTCACGCTGCTCTTGCCACTGAGATTGATTGTTTCAAGTCTGCGAAAAACATCCAGCAAACATTTCGAAGAGCTGGTATTAAAATATTCCAATCTTACTTTTAATTCCGTTGAAGAATTTGGCGACTGACCATAATTATCTATCCATTCAAAAACAGGGCGGTAAAATTCCAGAGAGTTTTCCGGTATAGACTTACCTTTCAATTCAAGAATTCCTGTTGTAGCAGCAAAAGAAACCGATGGTGTCTTTATACTTTCTTCTATGATTAAATTATTCATCTGGTAGTAATATTTATGGTATTGAGATAGCTAAAATAAAGAATGAGTAATGTTCGTCGATAGGAACAAATTCATATTCCAATGGCATTTTCGATTTTCGTGCCATGTCCAGAATTCCCAGACCGGCACCTCCTTTTTCGGAAAGTTCAGCGACAGAGAGTGATTCCTGGTAATAGGTACGAAGTTGTTCAGGTGTCATAGCATTCATCCTTTCGATTTTTTCACCCAACGCTTTGATCGAATCATTCACAATATAATTTCCGGAAACAATTCTGTAATTTGAATTATCATCATTGGAAACAATGATGCCTGATTCAAATGGTTGTCCTTCATGCTCCGGCTTCAGCTGATGATGAAAAACATTCTGAACACATTCAACCATGATCAGGAAAAATTTTTTCCTTCTTTCGGTTGGGATATTCATTTCTTCAAAATGCTTATCCATCAATTCAGAAATTTTACCGGTAATACTCTCATCAATGACACCTTGGAAAGTATAGAGCACTTTTGCGGCGCTCATTTTACTCAAGTGTACATTCACAAAATTAGACAGCATAAAGGAGTGGTTCCGGATTGAATTGGTTCCCAATATTACAAATAATTCCGAATTTAATCAGCAGAACCGCGGCAAAGACCTGCAAATTTGCCCAACTTGATGAAAATGCTACTTTTGTGAACCATTCACTTTCATAAAGTCTGTATGTTGCTTTATATAACTATCCTGTCAGGGCAGATCCGGAATCAGAATTTATTCAGCGATATGGCGGGATGGCTGCTTCTATCCGGAAATATAATCTTACTCATCACCGGTTTTTTTCTATACAGATATATCACCAAAAAATATGCAGCTGAGAATAAAAAGATCTCTGACAAACTTAGTGACCGATCGTACAATGTAATGGTTCAGAAATGGGATCTGGAAAGAAAACATTTATCCATTTCACAACAAAATCAGGAGATACTGGACAGCCTGCATTATGCCAAGAATATTCAATCTGCAATAATGCCGCATGCAGATTCGATCGATAAAATTTTCACTGATGGTTTTGTTTTGTATATGCCCAAGGATATTGTGAGTGGCGATTTTTATTTCCTTGAAGAATTTAATGACAGGATCTATCTTGCAGTTGCCGATTGTACCGGACATGGAGTTGCCGGTGCTTTTATGAGTATGGTAGGAACGGCTTTACTAAAACAGATCATACTGCAAAACAAGTTTACTGATCCTGCAAAGATCCTCAATGAACTTAATGAAGGAATTGTAGAAGCACTTCGTCAGAAACAAACTTCTTCACACGGGGGAATGGACATTGCAATGTGTGTTATCGACAGGGCAGAAATGACATTGCAATTTGCAGGCGCAAATCGTCCACTGCATATTGAAAGAAACGATACAACAGAGCTGATAAAACCCGATAAATTACCTATTGGCGGATTCAACGCAGATGAGAACAGAACTTTTAAATCACAAAAAGTAATTCTGGAAAAAGGAGATCGACTTTATCTATATACTGATGGCTATGCAGATCAGTTTGGTGGGATAGAAGGCAAAAAGATCATGACAAAAAAATTCCGGGAATTGATCCGTGGAATCAGTCAAACACCCATGATAAATCAACACGATACTTTATTAAATTATTTCAACACATGGAAAGGAAAGTATGAACAGGTGGATGATGTGTTGGTTGTCGGGGTTGTTGTTAACTAATGAATAATTAATAATCGAGTTGTCAAGAATAATCTATAGTAATCCATGTGACACATCTATCTTAATCAAAGATAGTTTTAGTTATTTTGAGCAAAAAAAAAAGTTCAACAAAAATACAAGAAAAAAGGGTGAGGGGGCAGGGGGGAGAAAAAAAAAAAGGGGGGCCCGGGAAGGCCCCCCCCCACACCCCCCCAAAAAAAACCCCCCCCTTCTGCTCTAAAAAAAATTAGTTCTTAACTACTACAAGATATTTCGAAGCACTCCAGAATTTTTCAGGGTTAGTGATTTGAAGACTAACTACTTTTTTATTTTCTGTATTCAACGTATAAGAATCAGCCGGATGTGATGTAACGATCTTAGCTGTTTTACTATCGATAGGAATGTTGTTTGTAACAACATAATCGATTTTGTTGAATTTACTGTTGTCAACATTCGGTGCAAGTTTTGGAGATTTTCCAATTCCAATAAAACCACCTGTACGGTTGATCACTTTTGCTTCCTGAAGATCTTTTTGTTTTCCTACTACATAATAAGCAGTATGAAGAGCTGTTGTTTGATCATCAATAGTTTTTCTCTGAGCCATTGAAGTATTCGTCAATGTATCAACAGAAGTCTGAAGTTGTGCAACCTGCGTATTTAAGTTTGCAAGTTTTTCATTCAATGCAACTAATTCCAGATCTTTCTGAGCAATCTGATCATTAAGTAACTTGATCATTTTTTCAAATTCCTTAACCTTTCCGCCTGATGCTTTTACTTTACGGTTCAACTCAGCAATTTTCTTGCGGTTTTGATCCATCAAGTCATTGATAGCAGCAATATTCTGATTGATCCGCTCACGTGAAGTTGATTTCATCTCGCCTTGCTTCTCAACGTTGACACTGATAGCATCTTGTTTGTGTGCTACAGAATCAAGATTGCTTTCAATTTCATTGAAGGCAGAAAGGAATTCATTGATAGAATTGTCTCTTTCGCTGATCACAGAAGAAAGAGAATCGCTCGTACGTTTTGCTGAATCGATTTCAGCTTGTCTGTTATCGCATCCGGCGATAACTAACATTGTTGCAATTGCAAAAATTAGTTTTTTCATGTTTGTATATGTTTAGCTGGTTCAGAAAGAAGTGTTAAAGAGGATGTCAACTTCCCGAACAGCAAGGTTAAAATTCAATTATTATGTTACAAAGAACGATACTAAATTAGGAGGCAATGTGATGAACGATAAAAAGTTATCAGGCAATGATTGTAGATAAACCAATTTATCATTCTCATTTAAACATGACTTAAACAGATAAGGATTCAAAAAATTTGAAATGTATTTTAAAAATCATCTAAGGCATAGAATGTTTTTGAATTCTTAACATGAATTGAAGAAGAAATTTTTATTTAATAATTTTTTAAAGTTGGTCTTTAAATGAAGATGAAATCTGAAATGTGATGATCAACAACTATTACAAACAAAAAAAATTCCGTCAGCTGCATTCAAACCAAACTTAATGTCAGTTGTATTACTCAGGTTATTCCTAATATATAATTGCATTGGTTTTGTTAACCACGAAACAATCATTCACTTTAAAATGTTATATCTTATTAATCTGTAGTAAATTCCTAAATATTGATTTTCAGCTACTTACGTTACTTTATGACGATAGTCAGAAAAGAGTTACCAAAATTAAAGCAGGATATGCGGTGGAAAAGCCTCAGTTCGCCTAATATTCATGGAATACCTATATATATGTATTAAACTTGCAGTCCCGTTCTGAAAATAGCACGGACTTCTTAGTTAAATAAAACACTAGCCCTAAATTGTGTTCGATAAAATCATGAAATTATTTAAATTAAACTTGCCGCTATACATTGTCATTTTGTTAGCATGCGGCGCCTTTGCAAGCGGAAAATATATTTTATCCGGCAAAAAAACTTCCTCCGAATCATCAGAAATACATCAAGTGGTGAATTGTCCCGCATCCATGGAACAGGTCCGGTTAAAAGATTATGAATTGACCCATCCACTAATTCTTACAGACATCTCAGAGGAAAGTGCATCTCTAAGAAATATTCACGATAAGATCGAAACCTATGTTAATGCTGCACGATCAGAACAAAAAGCAGACGAGATCTCTGTTTATTTCCGTAAACTCGATAATGGTGCCTGGTTTTCAATAAATCCTAACCAAACTTATAATCCTGCAAGCATGATCAAGGTTGCTTATCTGATCACGTTTATGAAAATGGCGGAATCGAATCCGAATATCTTAAACAAAAAAGTATATTTTTCAAAACATTTTTCACAGGCGATCAATCAGAACATAAAAGATTTTCAGCTTAAAGAAGGTGTTCACTATACTATCGAAGGTTTATTGACTGCAATGATGGTACATTCCGATAATGATGCTACTATTCTTTTAGGTGAACAAATGAATGTAAATATTTTCAACGGTATCTTTAAAGACCTGAACATTCCTATTCCAAATCCTGTTACAGAATATTACATCTCTGTTAACGACTTCTGCAAATTCTTCAGAGTACTTTATAGCTCTACTTATACTCGTCCTGAATACTCAGAGTATGCTTTGAAAATGATGACCTACAGTACGTATAATAATGGACTGAAAAAAGGTATTGATCCAAATGTAAAAATGTCTCATAAATTTGGAGAACGGATCTTTGGCAGCAAGGCCCAGTTACACGAATTTGGAATTGTCTTTTTTAACAAAACCCCATATCTTATTGGAGTAATGACTAAAGGAAATTCTTTGACACAACTAAGTACAATTTTAGGTGATATTTCTAAGATCGCTTTTGATGAATATAAAATGCAAAATGGCATTTAAAGAATTCACGAAATAGAATCTCTATGATTGACATTTTCTTCAAGGCTTACTCAACAGTATTGAATTGAAGGCATTGTTTTCGAGCAAACTGTAATCGTACGACTCAATGTTATTATCACCTGATATATCGTACAAGTGATAATTTTCAACAAAATCAACAAAGGCATTTTCCATTATCAACAGATCTTCGTTATTGATCTGTCCGTTTTTATTAAGATCGCCGCTGAAAATTGAAAAAGTTCCATCACCGTTGCTACACAAATTATTTCCAAACGCTTTATTTGCTGCGTCTGTGAAATCATAACTTATCGGCGTCTGATCAAATAAAACAGGCGATGCGCTCCATGTTTGAAGTGAATTTCTGTGTTCAACAACAATGTAATACTGGGAATTCAAAATTGAATTTGGAAATTCAGATACAACTTCACCCTCTACCGAAATAAATGTTGTATCAATAAACTGAATTGAATAAGGAAAAACAGAAGATGCAAGTTCGATTACAATTGTATCAGAAATTACCGGTGAATTCAGAGGAGAATTCATTACCGACAAACCTTGATAATATCCCTGTATAAAAATCGTCAGATTAAGATTTATATTGCAATCTTCATCAATAAACCCATTGCAATTGTCATCTAAACTATTTCCACATACTTCCAATGCATCCGGATTGATCAGATCATTTCCATCATTGCAATCAGTATTGTTACTGATATATCCAGATGGTTGTTCACAATCCTGAATATAGATTGCAGGATTTCCGTAACCATCATTATCCGTATCGGCATACCAAAAACTTGCAGTATTTCGTACTACTTCGGCAAACGTATTCATAGTGGATGTACAACCGGAAGTCGTCTTAGTAGCTATGACAGTATAAAGTCCTGCCAAATTTCTGTTACCGAAACTTAATCCTGTTCCGGTTCCTGACACAGTTGTTCCAGCATAAACAGAATTATTGAACAAAGAATAATCTACTCCGGTTTCAGAATTGTTCAGCCCAACTGCAACTCCGGCATCCGGAACAGAGCAGAAACTTCCGCCACCTGTTACACTAAAAATTGTTGGTACGGGTAATTGAGAAATCAAAATTGTATCAGACATAATACTCAAACATGAAGTGCTCAAATCATTTGCGATAATGTAATAATTTCCCGTAGCAGCAAAACTCCCGAAGGAAATCGAAGAACCTGTTCCAGGAAAATTAATGCCTGTGCTTCCGTTAAAATCAAACAACTCATAATTTACTCCGGTCTGAGAATTTGAAAGAGTAATATTTAATCCGCCTGCACCGGGACAAATTCCTCCACCACCTGCAACTCCATATTGTATTGGAGAAATATCTTCATTAACCGTCAACGTAGAATTTAATGATAAACTACATGATGTGATTCCATTCGTTGATACAACTGAATAGACACCTGGTATATTCTGATATCCGAATGAAATCGGATTTCCATTTCCGGAAACCGGTATACCGATTGAATTACCATTTCTTTTTAATTGATAACTACAATTGGATTCTGAACCTGATAAGCCAAGTAAAGTTCCCGTACTACCCGAACAATAGCTGGAATTTCCGGTAATTGAAAATTCATTGGGTAATAAATTTTCTGTTACTGAAACCATACCATTCATCGTAGCAGTACATGATGTTGGAATGTAAGTTGCCACTACAGAATAATTTCCTGAAAGATGTTGTGAGCCAAAATCTAATGTCGAGCCTGTTCCTGATATTGGTGTTCCGGTATTTCCGGCATTCAATTGTAATTGGTAATTAACATTTAACTGACTTCCTGAAAGCAAAATTGCCGGCGCAGAATTTCCTGTACAGTAATTTCCACCACCGGACAAATTAAATATTTCAGGATTAGATGTAATAGAAATTGTATCAGACAAAGCTGTACAACCATTCGATGAAGTGATAGCACAAAAATAATTGTCCGGTGTATTTACGGTAATTGACTGTGTTGTTTGTCCTGAACTCCATACATAACTTGCACCAATATCAGATGTAAGTAACACTGAACTACCCTGACACAAGTTATTATTTCCGGTAACTGTAATGCCCGGAGTCGGATCTTGTGAAATTAATATTACATCATCAATTCTGTACTGGGCAGAAGTTACTCCTGTGTGAATAAATTGAATTGATAAATTAGATGAGGCGGGTAATCCAGTTACTGTTCTTAGAGCCCACGTTGCAGTTCCGCTTCCAGTAGGAAGAAGTGCATAAGAAAGAGTTGTGTAATTTATACCATCGACACTATATTGAACAAGCAAATCTGAGCCCGTCCCTGCTGTTGTGGATTTAAATATTCCAAAAGACATTTGAAGTCCTGTCATTCCTGAGGTATTTATTCCGGAAATAATAAAATTTCTTCCTGCTGTATTAGTTATAAATATATTTCCTGTTCCTGAAGCACCGGAATATCCCGCTGAAGGAGTTGTGTTCCTTACATCACCACTTCCCGACATTGTAAGCAAATCATTATCGAATCCATTCGCAGATTCATGAGCAGTCATTGATGTTGTCCCTCCTACACTGCCCATTGATTCAGAAAATATCTGATATTCAAATCCCAATGTACTTGTAGAAACAACAACATCTGATGATGTCGCTGAGCAACCACTGTTATCAGAAACAACAACTGAATAGCTTCCGCTTGTACTAACACTGATCGATTGAGTTGTTGCACCATTCGACCATAAGTAAGAATAACCGGCGATCGTTGAAAGATTAATTGTTGATGATTGACATAATGTAATTGGACCAGCAGGACTAACAGTTGCAACAGGAAATCCTGTAACTGAAATAGTTTGTGATGCACTTACGCTACAGCCATTCCCATCTGTATACAGGTAAGAAATTGTATGAGTACCTAATCCAGCTGTTCCCGGATCAAAAATTCCTGATGCAACACCAGGTCCGGAATAATTCCCGCCTGAAGGCGATCCGCCGGTAAGAGTAAACGGATCTGTTGTAACACAAACAGGATTCAACGGGCTGAAAGTAACAACAGGTTGCGTAAACAAATTCACCGAAATTGTTGAAGTCCCAACACAGCCACTCGAACTTGTTCCTGTTACAGTATAAATAGTTGAATTTGCAGGATTAGCAAAAACAGTCGCTCCTGAAGTCAAATTTAATCCCGATGCAGGAGACCAAAAATAGCTGTTAGCACCGGATGCAGTAATATTCGTTCCTGTATTTGAACAAATCACAGGAACTGCAGGAGTAAAACTAATTATTGGTATTGGATTGACTGTTACATTAATTGGGGCAGACAAAACGGGATCGCAAATCAAAATACTATTAACTGAATAAGAAGGAAAGGAAATCGACCAATTTACAATTGTTCCACCTGAATTTCCTGAAGCTCTGTCATAGACCCAAAGTCGCCAATTCCCATTAGGATTTAATGTCCCACTATTCAATGCAGCGAAAGTTGTTTTAGTGCTTGTGATACATGATGTAAAAACTGAAGTCCATGGTTTATATGTACTACTGTAAGGGGCACCCGTTGTTGGCAATTGCCCGGAACCTCCATCAGAAAAAATTGTATTGACAAAATTATCACCCGTATTGGATGAATTGCCGGTCCGATTGCTTAGTCCAAGAACTTCACCTGAATTCGATTGCAGAAAAACAACGAGATCTCCAACTGCTGTGTGATTAAGATTTATTTTAACAGAAATTCCGGAAGAGGCAACATTGCCGATATAGCCAGCTATTGCAATAGTACTTGAAGCACCGGTACAACTGTTATTAGGTATTGTATATGAATTTACATTTGAAAACGTTGCAGCCGGATAATTTGTAGTGATTGAATTTGAAGATTGCACTTGTACTTGATAATTTCCGGTTTGATTAGCAGTATAGTTTACAGAAGTAGCATTGACAATATCTGTTCCATTCTTTTTCCATTGGTAAGTTACACCAGATGTTTGATTACAACTAAGGACAACATTCCCGCCCGGACAAAATGAAGTTGGTCCACCGGCAGTGATAGATGCACTTGTATTTGGATAAACAGCAACTGTTGTTGAAGGCATCGCATTGTTTGTGCTAATTGTGTCACCTGAGAAATTAGTTGAAGCAGAAAATAAATAATTTCCGGAAGCAGACATGTTGACGATGCCTGTAAGAGGAATCATCATTGTTGCTCCGGGATTCAATGTACCGGAACTTATTATCGCAGACAAACTTTGAACAGATGATGAAGGGTGAACAACTTGTCCGGTAATCTGCAGATTATTGAATGCAAAATTGATACTACTCGTACCATAATTTTTCACATTAACCTGAATAGTTTGTGCTCCCGATGTACAGATATTAATTGAAGGCGATGCAAGACCACTGACTCCAAGATCTGCAATAGGGCAAGATGAATTTTGAAATTCCAGTTGACAGATAAGCGGTAAATGATCGGCAGCATAATGAAGAGCATTTGCAATATTAACAGGAACAGCAGTGTTGGGAAGTTGATTGATAGAATCATTGTAATGATTGCCATCGTTTCCGAGAGGAAACGTAGAACCGGCAACATAAGAAACTCCTCCCGACTGCATTAAAGCATTTGAAAAAAGTACCAGGTCAAACCGGTCATTTAGTCCGCCGGTAGATCCACCACCAAAAGCTCTTACTCTGGGCGATTGAGTGTGATAGGGCGCAAAACTTACATTGTTCCATGTCCCGGACATAACGATAGGGTCAATAAAGTGACCATCAACCCCGGGAGTAACTGCAAGTAATTTCTGGTAAGCGCTTTCGCTTGATCTGTAGAAATTGAAATCACCACATACAATAAAATTACTTCCTGAAGGTAATGCATTTGTATACTTACGTAATGTATCTACTTCCTGAGCACGCTGAGCTTCGTCAGGAGCAGTATTACTTGCTTTTAAATGCACAGAATAAATTCGGAAAGTATCACCTGATAAAATGTGGACTAATTTAAATTCAGAAATATCTCTGAGATCAGTTTCTATTGGTGTATTTGAAACAAAAGTAAATTTCGATGTCTTAAAAAATATTGCATTGTCTGTATCGAAGCCATTGATGAAGATTCCTGCAGAATAATTATTTCCTGTAGAGTTCAGAACATTATTCAGAAAAAAATCTACACCATTTTGACCCGTGACTTCCTGAGCTACTAGTATATCAGGATTTGCATATTGAACGATAGTCCGGAAATAAGGATTTCTTGTTGATGTATCCGAAGTGATAGTAGACTGAGCCGGATAATTCAACAAATTGTAATTCATAAAAACAACCTGCTCTTTTGCAATATCAACAGATTTACAAATTTGATTTCCTGTACCACAACCATTCGTTGCGGTAACACAGACATTTCCCGGAGTAGTTCCAAACGATGCAACGATTGATGATGTGCCTTGTCCTGAAGTTACAGATCCTCCGGCAGGCACTGTCCAGTTATAAGAACCGGCAGAAGAAACAGGTGTTATAGAATATGCCAGACTAGTTGCATTTAAACAAACACTTGATGATCCGGAAACTGATCCGGAAAGAACCGGAGCTACTGTTGAAACTTTTACAAGTTTGGTAGCAGAATGAGTTCCATCAGGCCCTGAAACTGTAAGTGTAACATTATAATCTCCTGCGGACGAAAACAACACATTTACTGATGTTGATGAAGAAGATGTAGTTGGTGAAGCTCCTGCACCAAAGTTCCATGAATAAGTTGTTATTGTTCCAGAAGAAGCATTTGTAAAAACAACACTTTGATTCGTGCACGGAAAAGAATTAGAAATAGAAAAATCTGCAACCGGAGCTGCAAATAAATTCTGGATAAACAGAAAGTAAATCAATCCGAGCAAAGCCGGTTTGAAAGTGGTGGATTTCGTGTACACGGTAAATTACAGGTATTGGCAGTAACACGCTTTTTTAGCGTGAATGTTAAAAATAGAGAAAGGGGCTGTAATATGCAAGTTTATTGGGTTTTAATGGGTTTTTGCTGCGGATACTTTATATTTCCTATCTTAGAATTTAAAAAAAACCGCATGAAATAATACTACTTATAATTTCCTGTGTTTTTCTAAGCAATTCAATCATTGCACAACATTCAACCGACAACTGGTTTTTCGGTATGAATGCAGGCTTACATTTTCCCGGACCAACTGTTATATCAGGAAGTTCACTGGCAACTACTGAAGGTAAAATCGAATCCAACAATTAAGGAATTAATAAAATTATAGCTTTTAATTATTAAAAAATTAAAATGAATTTAACTTTCACTGGAGTTTTTCAAATAAGAACTCTGATACTTTCAATATTTATATACGCTAACCTTTATTGTTCAATGGAATTAAGTGCTCAATCTGCATGGCCGTCAGAAAGCTGGTCTGCAGCTGCAAATTTAACTTCGGTAATGAGTACCAGTGGACTAACAGAATTAAGCAGTTTGTTTTTGAATAGCACAACAAACAGATTATACGTTTCGCATGGAGATGGAAAATTACGTGTACTTCAATTAAATATTGCGAATAATACTTTCTCGCAGATTGCAAACATTACATACGCAGGAGGCCCGGAAGGAATAACTCAAGTGAACTTAAGTGCAAATGAGTTCTATACTATCGATGAAGACAACTACCAAATCCGGAAATACACGCACAACGCAAATTTTTCTCCGACGGGTGTAACGCTATCAAAATCCTGGAACATTACTGCTGCACCATCAACAATGACCAACACCGGAAATGTCGGGCCGGAGGGAATTGCCTTTGTTCCGGATAGTTTCTTATTGGCAATTGGATTTATCAGCCAGGCAACAGGATTAGCATATACTGCATCAGTAAAAGGAATGGGTGGATTAATATTTGTAGCACATCAAAGGCTAGGCGAAATCTGGGTCTTCGACATCAATCCAAATGTCAGTAATGATTTTGCATTTGTAGGAAAATACAAAACAAACAATAATGAAAGTTGTGATCTGGCATTTGAAAGGACTACAGGATTATTGTATATCCTTCACAATGCAGGGCCAAATTCAATAGAAGCAACAGATCTGATTACAACATCAGTAACCGGCGGGAACAGGAAGTTCAACGTTAAGAGTGAGTACTTTCTTGCAACACCTCTTGACACTAACAAAAACGTCGAAGGATTTGCGATAACACCAAAATGTAATGACAGCACTAACGTAAGCGTATGGCTTTGTCGTGATGTTGAAAGTGTGGAACCTACGGCCTATAAACAAGATTGTTTAAGATGGTTTAATCCATTTACTTCTCCCGGAAGTTGTACAAATACAAATCCTGTTGTTTTGAATCTGAAAGTATTCATCCAGGGGTTTTATAGAGGCGGAGGAAAAATGCGGCCGGTACTCGATAGTATTAATTTTCCATTGAATTGCGACACCATCACTATTGAATTGCGGAAAAATGATGCAGGAAAGACACTGGAATCTTCAATGAAAAAAATTGTCGATATCAATGGAAACGTTAGTATAACTTTTCCTGCAAGTACTTTTGGAAAAAGTTATTATGTGGTGATAAAGCATAGACATTCGATGGAAACCTGGAGTAACCTTCCAATATTATTCAATTCAATTTCCCTCTCTTATTCATTTACTGACTTAGCAACAAAAGCATTTGGCGGAAATTTATCAAATTTGAACGACGGCAACTTTGCACTATACAGTGGCGATACTGATCAGAATGGAAATATCAACCTCAATGACCTTGCATCAATCGAACAACGACTCGTTCTCTTTACGTCAGGTTACAACTCATTTGATTTGAATGGTGATTATGTAGTTGAATCTACTGACCAAAGTATTATGGAAAATAATTCGCTTCTAAATATTTCAGTTCTCAGGCCGTAACGAAATGAGGTAGCGTTAATACATTTTTTTCTTCATATGTTCTTCAATCTGCGATGTAATCATATCCTCAAACCGGAAGTAACTATCCTTTTTTACGAAAGCACTGTTACTGACCCATTCTTCAGCTGCAAATTCACAAACGATATCAAGAATCTGATTTTCTTCCATTCGGGAATTGTCAGTCAGAAACTGCGACATTTTAAGTAACAATAATTTATTACGTTCTAAAATATCCGTTGCGATTTTCTCACATTCTCTTACAAGCTTCAGAACTTCTTCAGTATGTGTATGCTGATGTAAGATTGCGAGATCATCCTTCGTTGAAGCGAAGCGAATAAATATCGGATCATCGCCCATTGCATATTCTTTAATTGCACGGTTAGCCAGTTCGCTTACGCGCTCTATATCCTGAGAAACTCCGGAACATGTATTCTCCTCACCAAATATTAATTTTTCCGCTACGTATCCTCCTAAGCCGATAATTATTTCCTTTTTCATTACTTCAAGAGTCATCGGTCCTTCCGGCATATTTACTATACAAAATCCTTCACTCGTAGCTGAAGCTGTTTTTGAAACAACTAAAGAGGGAATTATTTTTAAAGTTAACGCAGCTAATATCGCATGGCCTGATTCATGAACAGCAGTATGTGCCTGAACATTCCTGTTATCCGATTTACGAAGTTCTCCAATTTTCAATAGTATTTTTTCTTTATGAATTGATATTACACTTCCTTCACTATCTATGAATTTAAAAACGAATCTCTCATTTTCACAAGACCAGTCAACAGCTTTTGCAGGTATCTGATTTGTGATAATATGCAAAACAACTTTACTGATATTCCCTTCGATAAGATTTTTTATCGTTGTAAAGACCGGACGTGTGCCTTGTGCGGGAAAAACCCCTTCACCATAAATTACATCAATAACGCTATTGCTAAAATTAATATTGAGGTCAAATTTATTTTTGACATATTCATTTAAGCCCGACAATTTCTGCGAAATGAGATCTCTGAAATTCTGCTTTGTAAAAGACCGGTAGATAATGTGATTATTCCCTAGTCGTGCAATCTGCTCATTTCTGAATCTTTTTTTCAGCGCATTCTTAATATGTGCAATATTGATCTTACAAGTAGATTCATATAATTCATCGGCACTTATATCCGGGTTGAGACTATTACTCATATAATATGCTTCATCCAGATTCCCCAGTACGAAAATTATTGATTTAGAAAGATCAATTTGTTTTACTGCATTTCGCTGGTTAGTCCCTTCTACTATAACTCTGACCAATCCGAAGAGATCACACTTTTCAATTCGTTCCTTTAACTTGATTCGTGAAACTGATTCATCCTTAAAAAGGAAATATAAACCGTCAATAAAATCTTCAGAATGAAAATAAGATTTGTCTACAGCATGACCACTACGTGTATTATTCTCAAAATAATATTCACTAAAGGTTTCCAGAAATTCTTTTTCCTTTTCAACGACTATGCCATTCTCAATCAGCACTCCTTTATCTCCACACTTTTGCAGATTCATTAAACAAAGTTCTGCTCTGATCAGATAATATGAATTCTGATACGGTATATAATTGATCTTACCACTATCAAGCATTTCCCAGATTACTCTAAGTTTATCCTTTCCTAATTCCTTACCTTCGCTGCTAACAGATCGTGCAAACTGAAATTCATCGAAACAAATTATTCCGTTTTGCTGATGAAAAAATTCAAGATCATCTGTGAACATGGTCTTTATCCAACTCGCAGAATCTGATTCAAATTCTCCCATGTCCATCTGGACATAGAGCTTTTTGTGATCCAGCAATTCAACGATCCTGTTTACAAGTGCGGTTTTCCCTGTGCCGGTTAATCCCCACATATTTATTATAGTAGGTCTTAACTGAGCATCCGGAAACAGAAACCAAGGCATAAGCAGATCCAATACTTCATCAATGATCCGCTCAAGTCCAATGAATTCAGACTTGAGCTGAACATTGATCTTTGATAGCAACTCCTTTTTTGCAATTATTTTTTGATATATTATTTTAGCTTCCATTTTAATTTTAACTTTTATTCATTCTGACAATTTTTGGTGTGAATGATCCTTCAATTTTAATAAGCCCTGTCTGGTTCTTCATTACAGTTTCGATGTCTTTGTATGCAAGAGATGATTCTTCAACACTTCCACCGATTAACATCGTTTTATTTTCAGCCAGGTTTGCATTCATTACTGACTTCATAATTGTTTCCCGCGCTTCCGTTCTCGACATTTTTCTCCCTGCGCCATGCGCAGCAGAATTCAATGAACCGTCAAGTCCAAGTCCACTTACTATATACCCTTTGCTCGTCATACTTCCCGGAATTATCCCCAGTTGATTTTTCGCTGCAGGTGTTGCACCTTTTCTGTGAACTATCAATTCGCGTCCATCATGAATTTCTTTCCATGCAAAGTTGTGATGGTTCTCAACTTTCAGAACCGGATTCAAACCAAGAACTCTTTCCAGATTTTTATGAATAACATCATGGCAGGCTTTTGCATAATCACCGGCAAGATTCATTGACATCCAATACTCCTGCCCTGCTTCATCGTCAAGACTCAACCAAGCCAGTTGCTGAAATCCTTTTGGCAATTTACATTTCTGAAGCGCAAGCTTTGTATATGTTGCCGCA
Organism: Bacteroidota bacterium; assembly: GCA_016711505.1. NCBI lineage: Bacteria > Pseudomonadati > Bacteroidota > Bacteroidota bacterium. The sequence goes on from JADJSV010000009.1 coordinate 137,398, forward strand.
ATAGCAGCACCCATTCCACGCGAACCGCTATGCGATAGTAGTCCGATGTAATTTCCTTCAGGGAGATTAAGATTGTTATCAGAATGCAGAACTACATTTCCAAATTCAACAAAATGATTTCCCGTACCGGAAGAGCCTAATTGAAACCAGGCTTTACCATGAAGTCTTTTTAAAAGAGGTGTTAATAAAAACTCTTCTCTTTCTAATATTTCATGATTGACATCGAAGTCTAATGCTCCATCAGTTCCGAAATGCGTATAGCGTCTCAGAGCTTTTTGCAGATCATATTCTTTCTTCTGAATATAATCTTCAGGCAATGAATATATACTCAAAGCCATTCTGCAACCGATGTCCAATCCAACTCCATATGGAATTACAGCATTATCAGTTGCAAGTACACCGCCTATGGGCAAACCATATCCATGATGCGCATCGGGCATTAAAGCTCCTTTGACTGAAATTGGTAATTTCATTGCAGCTACCATTTGTTCCTTTGCATTTCCGGATATAAGTCTTTCCCCATAAATGTTGAAATCACCAGCATGTTTAAGCATATGAACCTGGTAATCCGTTTTTACTTTTGGTTTACCTAGAATTGCATTGGCCAATGAACTAAGATTTACGTGATTCAGGAATTCTTCCGGAGCCAGTAAAATGTTTTTTAATATTTCTAATTTTTCTTCTGTTGTATTATGTTTATAATGTTTTGTTAATATATTTATTGCTAAACTTTTAGCAACTTCATTCGGGAAATCAACTTTTCGAAGATGTTTTCCCTTTATGAGATTCTTTCCCATGATCTTTTTTTTAGGGTATAGACAGTCTTTTCCCAAGCCGCATAGCAGCGATTTTTTTTTGCAATACAATAGCATTACAAGAAAATCTTGTCTAAGATTTTTTTAATAAATAATTAGTAGGTTCCGGATTTTTCTGTCTTCCAGAGTTCTGTTTGATCTTTTTCGTAATTACAAAAAAGAACAAATAAAAAAGCCCGGTATAAACCGGGCTTAATATGATAATATCAGCAATTTCCGGTTTAAAACTTCGTATGTTGGTTAAGTGCTAACATAATATTTTCGTTTTTTCTGGTGGTTAAATTTTTATTCTGATGCAAATGTAAATTAAAAAAATCAAATGTCAAGTAAAATAAATAATTATTTGTTTTTGTAGTTCGTAAAATTCTGTTTTCTATTGTATCCATTATCTGCCAGTAAAAATTGCTTCTATATCCCATTCCATATGCAATTTCCCTTTCCAAAAATCAGGAATTTTTAGTTTATTTTAATACCTTAGTTCAAAATATTTACAAAGTAATCAACTCTCGCATTTCTCATTAAATGAAAAGCACTATTGATCAACCGTGGATAGAAACGGGATACTCTTTATTTTCCAGGGATGGCCTATCAGGATTAAAAATAGACCTGATAGCAAAAAAAATTGGTATCAGTCGCTCGTCTTTTTATCACCATTTTGCAGACATGGAAATTTTTCAGGAGAAGTTACTTGAATATCATTTAACAAGAGCCCAAAGGGCATCGGAAAGAGTTAAAGCTTGCAAAACAATGGACCCGGAATTTTTACATGCCATGGTTGAAGAAAAAGAATATATATTATTTAATCGTCATCTCCGTAATAACAGACAAATTCCGGATTATAAAACAAGTTTTGAAACTGCAATCGGAATGATGACATTACCGGTCATGCCATTATGGATAGAAATGCTTGGCTTACATCACAAACCCGATGTCGCCTTTAAATGTTAATGATGACAGCAGATATACTTTTTCATCGTATGACTGAAGAAAATATGAATTACGAATGGCTTAAATCCTTTTTAGATGAAATGAAAATATTTTTTAAAAAAAGTGGACGGGATAAAGCTATAAAGTTCTTTTAATCAGCCTGACACTGGGAGTAATTGCATTTTCACTTAAAATAATTGCATTTTTGCAGGATAATTAATGCGATAAAAAATGGCAAATTTCGCCCCGGGGCTATTTGAATAATAAATGCTCCAACTGATTTGATTAATCCGATAAATTTTATTTTTAAGTTCTTTGACGCCCTGCAAGGTAACCCCGCATTTTTCCCCTCTTGCAAGACTATCCACGCCAGCCGTAAGCATTATTAAATAAACAAAGGACTTTATTTTAAGCGACATTCGTAACCGCTTAAATGCGGGTTCTTTTTTGAATGAGGAATGGTATTGGTTAGTAAAAAAATTGTCTTTGAAGAATGGAAATTTGGAGTATGTTTGAAGCAGGAAATTAAAGTTTGAAAAAATGAATATTTTATCCTTAACTGTGAAAACTTTACACTTCCCATCATTGGACAGTAGTGTCTAAACATTAATTCAATGTATAATTACATTCGCACTTAAATTAAAATTCAAAAAAATGAAAATATTCTACACCCTCATCAGATTTCAAAAATTTGCGGTAATAATGTTGGCCTTAATCGTCCATATAAATTCAAATTATTTATCAGCGCAGTATATTGTAAACGATATAATTTATTCCACAAACAGTGTAACTAATGATGGAAAAGTTTCAGGTTACGAAACGCAAGGTGGAAACTGGTCGATTTGGCTTCCGGATTCTGCAAATGCAATTGTCAATATTGGCGGAGTTGCCCCGGGCTTAGGTGTTGGCGGGCAAGCACGTTTTTCAGAAAATGGTAATTTTATATGTGGTACAAGTATGGGCAATGGCGGCGCAGAGATTTCATTATATGATCGCTCACTTGATACATGGACAGCACTTGGAAGTTTAGGATTTTCAGTTGACAGCACAAAAGGTGGTGGCTATGGTATATCGGGAGATGGAAACGTAGTTGTCGGAAATTCGTGGGCTGACACAACCGGTGGTCTTGCATACACTCATGCAGTAGCGCATAACAACATTGAAGGTCTGATGGATCTTGGAACTTTATTTTTCGGCAGAAGCACTCGTGCAAATGCAACAAACTATGATGGCAGTGTAGTAGTTGGGTGGCAGGATTTTAATGGTCCATGGAAATCTGCGGTATGGAGAAAAAATCCTGCCGGTGGATATTTCCCCAACGAATATATTTTAATTGACACTGCAGGAAATCCTAATGACGAATATAATCAGATCGGAGAATGCAGTGCCGTTTCAGCAGATGGAAACTGGATCGGTGGTTACGGTGATTTCGCAAACAATAACGAACCATGGATCTGGAGCAGGGATTCAGGCGTTATCAATTTAGGAACTTTTCCGGGATTAGGAAATGGATATGTATCAGGAATTTCTGCCGACGGATCAATTGTGGTGGGTTGGTTTGACGGATTTTTCTTTGGTGATCCACGAACTCCATTTATCTGGACACATGAAAACGGACTTCAGGAATTTAATACGTACATAAGAAATGAATTAGGAGATTCAACATATACGCATCAGGTTTACACTGCTGAAAGTATTTCTCCAAATGGATTATACGTTGCAGGCTATGGAGTCGACACATCCACTTTTTTGTATTTCGCATACAGAGTAACACTTAATGGGACAACAGGAATATCTTCAACAACATCAGAAACAATTGAAATGTACCCTAACCCTACTTCAGGTTTTACAACAATTGAGAATAAAGGTCAGGCTACACTTACTGTTTCCGACATCAGAGGGCGAGTTGTAATAAAAACAGAAATCAATGGAAAATATTCACTTGATCTCACTGAATATAACTCAGGAATTTATTTTGTAACAATTTTATCGAGTGACAAAATGCGTACAAGTAAAATAATAAAAAACTAGTTAGGCGGTATTCGAATTACGAATCCCGATTACAATTTTACATATGGCGGGTAAACCATGCCAAGGTGACTGCGTTGCCTTGGCATTTTTTATTTCACAATTCACCAGATCTTTAAAATCAAATTCGTAATGTTTTGTCAGCTTTTTTAAATTACTATAAGTCATTTTTTTGCTCTATAAAATTCTTTGGCATATTATTTTAAAGTGTGGTTACTCAAATATTATTATAATTAGAACCAGGGTATGCAACCCTCTATATATTTGTAATGAAAAAGGTTAAAAAATCAAATAGAAACTCTTTCATTTACAGCAATAGTCTGATCATTGTATTTGCTCTTCTTTTTGCTATTTTCCAGATTGGTCAGATTATTATGGGTCATAAAGAGTATAATGACTTTCTGACTACACACCACCAGCCATCTATATCAATTTATCATTATTTGTTTTCGGGACATTTCATTCAGAGCACCTTTGAAAATTGGGAAAGTGAATTCTTTCAAATGGGATTGTTTGTTGTCTTCACTATTTTCCTGAGACAAAAAGGTTCCTCAGAATCCAAAGAAATCGGCAAAGAGGATGAAAGTGACAAAGAACCACAAAGTCACAAAGATGCACCATGGCCGGTTTTAAAAGGCGGATGGATTCTATCAATTTACAAATACTCTCTTTCTATTGCATTATTTCTATTGTTCATTTTAAGTTTTATTGCTCATTGGTATGGCAGCCTCAAAGATCAGAATATGAAAAATACTCTGGAATTAAAACCTCAGGTAAGTGCTATCGAATATATAAAAGATTCCAGATTTTGGTTCGAATCCTTCCAGAACTGGCAAAGTGAATTTCTCTCAGTTATGGTTCTTGTTTTCCTAAGTATTTACTTAAGGCAAATTGGCTCACCGCAATCAAAAGCAGTAGATTCTTCTCATGATGAATATAAATAAGAAGAATATGACTTAAAATATTTTTTAAAATTTTTTTTATACTCCAGGGATTTCCAATATGAAAGGCATACAATTTAAGTATATCTAATTATAACATCTAAAAAAACAGAAAATGAAAAATTCAGTTTCTCAAACAAAAAACAGAAAAGGCAAAGCAACTTCAAAGAAGGGAAGCAGCGCAAATCAGTCTTCAAAATCAGAAGGAATGGAATCTTCAAAACTGATGAAGTTATTTGAAGATGAATTGAAAGACATTTATTGGGCTGAAAAGGCATTAACTAAAGCCATTCCAAAGATGATCAAAAAAGCCACATCGGAAGAATTAATTGAAGCACTGGAAAATCATTTACAGGAGACAGAAGAACAAGTAAGCAGATGCGAAGAAATATTCGGCATCATTGGAAAAAAAGCTGTTGCAAAAAAATGTGAAGCAATGGACGGTCTTATAAAAGAAGCAGAAGAGATCATGAAAGATACAGATGAAGGATCTATGCGCGACGCCGGAATCATTTCAGCTGGTCAGAAAGTTGAACACTATGAGATAGCGTCTTATGGAACTCTTCGTCAGTTTGCCGAAACACTCGGACTGACTGATGCAGTAGAATTATTTGAAATGACTCTGGAAGAAGAAAAAGGTGCAGACGAAACTCTGACGGAAGTAGCTCTTTCTGCAGTTAATATTCAGGCAGCTGAGGAAGAAGAGGAAGAGGAAGTTGAATCCAAATAATTAAACTAATTTGATACCAGCTATTTTTCATGAAATGGCTGGTATCATTTATATTAATATTATGAATAGAGATCAGGGCAATTTATCAAAACAGCATATAAGTGTCTGGCATGATACTAACAATGACAACTCTTTGTTATATTCAAAACTGACGGAAAATTTAACAACTGATGTAGTAATTGTTGGCGGTGGTATAGCAGGAGTAACTATTGCATATAATTTATCAAGACAAAACTTAAATGTCGTTCTTGTAGAAGCAGGTAGTATTGGAAGCGGAGAAACCGGCAAGACTACTGCTCATTTGGTCACTGCACTTGATGACAGGTACTATGAACTGGAAAGAATTTATGGAAAAGAAAAAACAAAATTGATTCATGCCAGCCACAAAGAAGCTATTGATTTTATTGAAGATACGATAAGATCAGAAAGCATTGATTGCGATTTCTTAAGGTTAAATGGTTACCTTTTTCAGCATCCAACTGATGATGACAATTCATTAGAGAAAGAATTTAATGCTTGTAAAAATGCGGGGCTTGAAGTTGAACTTAAAAAAGGGATTCCCGGGACTGAATTTATTTTAAAGCCTTGTCTTGAATTTAAAGACCAGGCGCAGTTTCATCCGTTAAAATATATTAGCGGTCTAAGTAAGGCAATTCAAAGAAATGGAGGTAAATTTTTTACTGATACTCATGCCAGAGAGATTTCTGAAGAAGGAATTATCACTGACGGTGATTTTAAAGTAAACGCCAAACACGTTGTTGTCGCAACTAATACACCGGTAAACAATAAAGTTGTAATGCATCTCAAACAATATGCATATCGTACTTATGTTATCGGTGCTTTAATTGAAAAAAACTATTTACCTAATGCCTTGTGGTGGGATACAGGAAATTTTGACCTTAATAGCGATCTCGCTCCATATCATTATATCCGACTTCAAAAATACAATGAAGATTTTGACCTATTGATTTGCGGTGGAGAAGATCATCCTACAGGTCTGCCGGATGCCGATGGTAAAGGGATTTCAGAATCAAACAGGTATGATCTGCTTGAAAAATGGTGTCGCACATTCTTCCCGATAAAAAATATTATTTACCGATGGTCAGGACAAGTTATGGAACCAATGGACTGTCTTGCATACATAGGACACAATCCTATGGATAGTAAAAACATTTATATAGTTACCGGAGATTCCGGAAATGGAATGACCCATGGAACAATCAGCGGTCTACTTATCCCGGATCTAATTCTAGGCAGAGAAAATAAATACGAAGATATTTATTCTCCATCGCGATTTAAGATCTTTAAAAAGGATCAGTTTTTTTAAAGAAGTTGCAGGAGGGTTTGTAGCTTATCTGAAAAACAAACCTGATCATCCGGAAAATGAAAATGTTTATGAAATCAAAACCGGCGAAGCTAAAGTTGTAGAAATAGATAAAAAGAAATATGGCGTTTTTGTTGATGAAAAAAATGAACTGCACTTTGTTTCTGCAGAGTGCACACATTTAAAATGCATTGTAAACTGGAATTCTGATGAAAAAAGTTGGGATTGTCCCTGCCATGGAAGCAGGTTTGATCATTTAGGTAATGTGTTAAACGGTCCTGCTAATTCTCCTTTGAAATATTACAGTGAAGATGAAATAATCCGTGATTAAGAAAAGTCACTGTTTTTTTATAGTCTTCTTCCAGTAATTTTTCAGAAATCCTTTTTTGCCATACACCGGATCCTTCTGAGGAATGGATAAAGTACGAATTTTTGTTATTGCTTTTTTATATTCTGCAGGAGTTCCTGTATTAGTATCATAATCCTTTCCTTCCGGATAAGCACCAATACATATAAAATTTTTTGAGGCTTTAAGACATTTATGCCCGACACCGGCCGGCAAAATCAGGATATCTCCGGCAGTGACTTCTACTCTTTTACCTCCGGGACCACCAAGAATAAGAAATGCCGATCCCATGCTTATTCCTAAGCATTCATGAGTATTACTATGATAGTGATGAAAATTATATATTCCATTTTTCCAGGTGTTACTCCAGTTGTTGGTTAAAAATATTTTCTGAAGTAATTCCGATGATCTGTTTTTTTGTTTCGGGAGATTTACCGCACTTCTATAAATTAATACAGGTAGCCTGTTATTGGGAAAATTCTTATTTCGCTTGAGTGAAATTATTAAAATATCCGGTATTTTATTGATCCGTTCTTTCATGCAGCAGATTTTACTATCTGTGAGATAAATGAAAATAAAAATGCGCAGGATCTTTTTTTAATTTCCAATGGAGAGCCGCGGAATTGCTTTTTCTTTCTTGTAAGTTTATTCTTGTACAGAACTGAATAGTATACTGTACCAACAGGTTTATTTCTGTTTTCAGAGCCTCCTTCTGAGGCAAGGCCTGTAATGGAAGCGTGAACATCTGCTTTGATTAATAATTTAAGTTTGCGCACAAGCTTGTCAGTTATTACCTGAGATTCTGCAGTATGCTTTTTTATCAGAGTTTCAGAAAGGCCCATCAGATTTGTTTTTACAGATTTATCATTACATATAATTGCTCCTTTGAAGATGTCAGATGTAGAACTTATACTTCCAATTTTATGTGATAAATATCCGCAACTCATGCTTTCAGCAAATGCAATAGAAAGCCCTCTCGCTTTCATCATTCTTGCAAAATTTTGTTCGGGTCTCATATATGAAGATATGGTTCATTCAATACCTGAAATTCTGTGCCATTTATACAGGTAGATACACAAAAAATTTAGCCCCTTTACCCACTACGCTGGAGGCATAAATAAATCCATTATGATTTTCTACTATTCTCTTACAAAGTGCCAGGCCAATACCTGTCCCTGAATATTCATTTCTCCCATGTAATCTCTGAAACAAAGAAAAAATCAATTCGCTATACTTTTCTTCAAAACCAATTCCATTATCTTCAAAAACAATTCTATAATACTTCGCGTTGGGAGGATTTTTAATTGACTCAGAAATTTCTGTTCCCATTACCACACTTGACGAAATTCTGATAACAGGATCGACTTCGCCAAATTTCAAAGAATTGCTAATCAGGTTAGAAAACAATTGGCCAATCTGAATCTGATTACAGAATATTACCGGCAAAGAATCGCTGATAATAACAGCATTTCTCTCAGTTATTAAAAGTTCAAAATCTTGTTTTACATCATTAAGGACTTTATTAAGATCCACTATCTTCATGTCATTTTTTCATCATGATTTTTCGAAAGCCGGCTGTAATTCAATAATGATTTGATCAGATCTGACATGCGCTGTGCAGAAAATTCAAGTTTTTCAAAATACTTATTTACAAATTCCCTGTCATCGTAATTTTCCTGAATTAATTCTGCAAAAGTCTGAATTTTTCTAAGTGGTTCCTGCAGGTCATGTGATGCCACGTACGCAAATTGTTCGAGGTCTCTGTTTTGAATTTCTAGTTCCGTTAAATAAGCAGCTAACTTCTCTTCTGCAATCTTTTGCTGTGTAAGATCTCTTGTTACCTTGGAAAAACCAATTACTTCATTTTCCTTATTATGAAGTGCAGTGATAACAATTGTTCCCCAGAATCGTGTACCGTCTTTGCGTACCCGCCATCCTTCCTGAACGGCTTTACCATGTTCTTTGGCATAATTTAAAAGTCTATCAGGCATCTTCGAATTTAAATCTTCAGGAGTATAAAACAATTCGAATTTTTTTCCGATTACTTCATCACTTCTATATCCTTTTATTCTTTCAGCACCGGCATTCCAATTCTGAATAATTCCATTAATGTCGAGCAAAATTATTGCATAGTCCTGCACCTCCGCTATCATTTGATGATAGCGTTCTTCGCTGTCACGCAAGCTATCTTCCCAAATTTTTCTATCGGTCAGATCTCTTGTAACTTTACAAAAGCCAATTACTATTTTTTCTCCCGAATGAATTGCAGTTATTGTTATACTTCCCCAGAATTTTGAACCATCCTTTCGCTTACGCCAACCTTCATGAATTGCTCTTCCTGCACTTCTGGCCTGTTCAATTAATTTATCCGGAAGTTTATTCCTGATATCTTCATCAAAGTAAAATGTACTAAAATGTTTTCCAACAATTTCCTCTTCAGAATAATACTTAATTTTCTGTGCACCCAGATTCCAATTCCGGACTATACCATTTGTATCCAGCAAAATAATCGCATAATCCTGAATTTCCTCTATCATTCTCTGATAAAGATTATCGCCATCTATTGAATCGCTCCAATTATTATTACTCATTGATTGTGTTCATAAAAGACTATTTAGAAATTTTAAGCAGTTGTAAAAATCTGGTTAAGCTTGTTTACCAACTCTGCGGTCTTAACCGGCTTAATTATAAAATCATTTGCCCCTAATTCAAGTGCTTCCGAAGATGTTGATCCTCCCGAAGTAGTCGAATACATAAATATTTTTGTTTTCTCCAGCCGCTTAATTTTTTTCAACTCTTTCAAACTTGCAATACCATTCATCTTAGGCATGTTCACATCCAGAAAAATAAATTCCGGAGTGTATTCAATTTTCGATAACAAATATGAAATTGCTTCAACACCACTATCCAGTATCTTACAATTAATATTTTTACCTGTTTTCTTGATACAAATTAGAAAAATGTCCTGATCATCTTTGTCGTCGTCTACAAGCAGACATTGTGTGGATTCAATCATAAGTTTTATAAAAAATTAGCTTTCCATTTTTCAGATCTTGCAAAGGTAAATTTTCTCTATAAACTATTGAAAATAACATGCCTCAGATCTTAAACCGGCACTTTGACTCGTAATTAAAATGTCACTTAACAAATTGTTTAAACAAATGTCTGATTTAATTAAACGCTTTGATAAATGAATTACAAGTTTTTTGGCACAGGATTTTAAAAAAGATTTCATCCAATAATACATCAATACAGAAAATTCTTGTCCGGGATTCACACGAATTTGTTCCACTAAAATCAGAATTACTCAAAAAACATGGCAAAAACACCAACTTCAAAAAGCAAGGAAAATAAAAAAAACTCATCCGTAAATAAAAAAACAGATGATCTGAAAAAAAACACTATTTCTTCTGACGATCAGTTTCTGACAACAAATCAGGGAGTAAGGATCAATGACAATCAGAATTCTTTAAAGGCAGGTGAACGTGGTCCTACCTTACTTGAAGATTTTATTTTTCGTGAGAAGATAACACATTTTGACCATGAAAGAATTCCTGAGCGGATAGTGCATGCCCGTGGCTCAGCGGCACATGGAGTTTTTCAGGTATATAAATCGATGAGTAAATATACCAAGGCAGGTTTTCTGACAGATACCGAAAGACAAACTCCTGTCTTTGTTCGTTTCAGTACAGTTGCAGGATCCCGGGGCAGTACAGATCTGGCTCGCGATGTACGGGGCTTTGCTGTAAAATTTTATACTGAAGAAGGCAACTTCGATTTAGTGGGGAATAATATGCCCGTATTTTTTATTCAGGACGCAATTAAATTTCCTGATCTGGTGCATGCAGTTAAACCAGAACCACATAATGAAATTCCACAAGCGGCATCGGCTCATGATACATTCTGGGATTTTATTTCATTACTACCGGAATCTTCTCATATGATCATGTGGTTAATGAGTGATAGAGCTATACCGAGAAGTTATAGAATGATGGAAGGCTTTGGTGTTCATACATTCCGTTTCATCAATGCTAAAGGGAGTTCAACTTTTGTAAAATTTCATTGGAAACCTATTTTAGGAGTTCACTCACTAGCCTGGGATGAAGCTCAGAACCTTTCAGGAAAAGATCCTGACTTTCACAGAAGAGATTTATGGGAAGCAATTGAATCCGGTGCCTTTCCGGAATGGGAACTAGGAGTGCAGCTGGTAGCTGAAGAAGACGAACACAAATTTGAGTTTGATCTTCTTGATCCGACAAAATTAATTCCTGAAGAATTAGTTCCCGTGATACGAATTGGAAAAATGACTTTGAATAGAAATCCTGATAATTTCTTTGCAGAAACAGAACAGGTAGCCTATCATGTCGGACACATTGTTCCGGGAATAGATTTTACAAATGATCCATTGATGCAAGGCAGATTATTTTCATATACTGATACACAATTGAAACGATTAGGAGGACCAAATTTTCACGAGATCCCAATCAACCGCCCTGTTTCACCTGTACACAACAATCAGCGCGATGGCCATATGCGTCAAACGATTAATAAGGGACAAAGTAGCTATGAACCAAATACCACTGCAGGTGGATGTCCGTATCAGGCATCTATGAAAGACGGAGGTTTCTTCTTTTAACGAGAGGATCGATGCTCATAAAATCAGGGAACGTAGTGATAGTTTCAAAGATCACTTCAGCCAGGCAACCTTGTTTTTTAATAGTCAGAGTGAACACGAAAAAGATCATCTCATTAATGCACTTCGTTTTGAATTAGGGAAAGTTGAAAATCCGGATATACGTGTCAGAATGCTAGGAATTTTATCGATGATTGATAAAGGTCTGGCGAATAAAGTTGCTGAAGGACTTGGTCTGAAAGTTCCAAATGATATCGGATTAGTCAATCAAAGTATTCCGGCAGATGCCGATCCTAAGTCTTATCAACCAATTAAGAAAAGAGTTCGATAAATATTTCTGAAGCGCTAAGTATGGCGAACACTCCTAAAGATTCTATTGCCACTAGAAAAATAGCAGTATTAATTGCAGATGGCGTGAATGCAAATTCATTAAATAAAATGAAAAAAGCATTGGAAGATGCAGGAGCAAAGCAGAAACAGTTGCACCACATCTTGGAAAAATTAAATCAGATTCAGGACAAGATATTGTCGCAGACAGAAGTTTACTAACTACTCCTTCTGTTGTATATGATGCAGTGTATGTTCCGGTGGTAAAAAAGTATTGGTGAGTTAAAAATAATGCTGATGCAATTCATTTCTTAAATGAAGCATTTAAGCATTGCAAAGCAATTGCTGTGGATAGAGATGCTACTGAAATTTTAGACAATACTTATTTTGCAAAAAAGTTACCTGATCCGGGAGTAATTACAGGAACAAAATCTGAAGCATCAGCAAAGGATTTCATTTCAGCCATTGCTCAACATCGCTTTTGGGAAAGAGAAAAAGCAAGAAAGGTTCCTGCATAGTTTCTTTAAAACAAATTAAAAACATAACAGTAATGGACAAAGATAAATATGTTCTGATCACAGGTGGAACGATGGGTATCGGGTATGAACTTGCAAGATGTTTTGCCGAGGAAAATTATAATCTTGTATTGGTTGCAAGATCCAAAAAGGATTTGCAAAACAGAAAAAAGGAATTTGAAAATAATTTCGGAATCAAGGTTCTGACAATTTCAACGGACCTTTTTAATCCGGAGAATGCAACAAAGGTCTATCGAGAAATAAAGACAAATAAAATCAATGTAGAAATATTGGTGAATAATGCGGGACAAGGTGTGTATGGAGAATTTTCCGATACAGATATTAAAAGAGAAATATCGATTATAAATTTAAATATTTCCAGTCTTGTAATTCTCACAAAATTATTTGTAAAAGAGATGAAGAAAAAAGGAAGTGGAAAAATTCTCAACGTTTCGTCAATTGCAAGTAAAAGTCCGGGGCCTTTCCAATCAGTGTATCATGCAACAAAAGCATTCGTTCAGTCATTCACTGAAGCAATCAGGGATGAATTGAAAGATAGCGGTATAACCATTACAGCTTTATTACCCGGTGCAACCGATACCGATTTTTTCAATAAAGCTGATATGACACGTTCAAAAGTTGTAGTCGAAGGTAAACTTGCTGATCCGGCTAAAGTAGCAGAAGATGGTTTTCTGGCATTGATGAGTGGTGATGATAAAGTTGTTTCCGGAATTGCAAATAAAGTAAATGTCCTAATGTCTAATCTAATGCCGGAAAGCACTGTTGCAAGAATGGTGCATAAACAACAGGAACCTGTAACAAAAAATAAAATTAAATCACCACAGAAAAAAATGCCAGATAAAAAACCGATTGATAAAAAAATCAGCTTTAAAAATTAAAAAAAATCAGCTGAAGAAGTAATTTGATTAAATAAAGCAAAGAAAAATAAGATACATGAAAGCAGCAGTTGTTCACCCGGGTGGTAAAATTCAATTTGAAACAGTTAAAGACCCGATTATAGAAAAACAAAGTGACATAATTCTAAAAGTAACTTCTACAGCAATCTGTGGAAGTGACCTCCATATATACAGTGGTGCCCTTCCTCAGGCACGGCCATTAGTAATGGGACATGAATTTATGGGAATAGTAGAGGAAACTGGAAGTATAGTAACAAAACTGAAAAAAGGTGATCGGGTGATTGTTCCATTTCCGATCGCATGTGGACAGTGTTTTTTTTGTGACCATCAGTTGCCGGGACATTGTGAAAATAGTAATCCCGAACACTACGGTCCTGAAGGTGGACTGCTAACTCAGAAAGGCGGCGCACTATTCGGCTATACGGATTTATATGGAGGTTACGATGGTGGACAAGCACAATATGTAAGAGTGCCATATGCAGATTTTGGTCCCAGTTAGTTCCGGAAAATTTGACAGACGAACAAGTGCTATTCTTGACTGACATATTCCCAACAGGTTATAGTGGTGTAGATTGGGCTGAAGTTAAAGGAGGAGAAACTGTTTTGATTTACGGTGCAGGTCCTGTTGGAATTATGGCTGCTAAAAGTGCATGGCTTCGGGGAGCAGGGAGAGTTATAAATGTTGACACTGTTCAGTATCGTCTTAATAAAGCAAAAGCTGCTGCAAATTCAGAAACTATTTTATGGGAAGGAAGTGGAAAAAATGTAATTGATTTTATAAGATCAATTACCGGTAATCGTGGTGCAGATGTTTGTATTGAAGCAGTAGGTTTTGAACCGGACAGAAATGTAATTGACCGGGTCAAATCTACTATCAATCTTGAGAAAGGTTCTGTAAAAGTCCTTGAAGCTTGTATGAGTGCTGTTCGTCGCGGTGGAGTTGTATCGGTTCTTGGAGTTTATCCGACAACATACGACAATTTTCCAATCGGTCAGTTTTTTGATAAGGGAATTATCCTTAAAGGCGGTCAGGCTCCTGCACATAAGCACATAGATAAATTAATGAATTATGTGATTGGAAGGAAGGTGAAGTTAGACGATATCATAACTCACAGACTTCCTCTATCAAAGGTCGAACATGCTTACAGTATTTTCAAGAACAAAGAAGAAGGTTGTGTGAAAGTGATTCTTGATCCGTGGGCTTGATCTGCTTTCAATTTAATCACACAAAAAGTACCAGACAATAATATCAAATTAGTTTGAACGTCTATTTTTTACTAAAAAGAAAATTTATATAAACTTGAGTGAATTAGCGCAGATACTTCGAGCCTGAATCAAAAGTAATATTCATTACTTGTTAGTTCCGTAACTGATAGACAAGAATGGAATGTCTTCTATCAATGGCTGATTTGTAAAACTATAACCGGCATTTATATAGATTTGGTCGGTAATGTAAAAATACATTTCCATTGTTCCTGTAAAAATAGTTGGGCTGGCTGGCACTCCTTTCCTGGTTGAATAATATGTTCCATATATACTTTTATCCAGCACTTGAAGTATAGAACCTAGAAAACGGAACGACAGATTTCCTACCATATTTTTCTTTAAATCCAATTTATCTCCGGATTTGTAATTTGAATTATGGCCAACTAGAGGTATTAGATATCTTAAATCGAGTTGATGACTGAAGAATAGGCACAAGAAAACTAGTTCCTTTCCTACGGTTTGCGATATCAATTGCTTTTGCCCCAAATCGGAAATCAAGTTGTGCTCCCCCGAACTTCGCGGTTTTCAATGTCTCCATTATTGGCAAAATATCCGACTTTGGACATCGAAAAATTAATCAGACCGCCCAATTGACGTATTAAATCTCCTCTCAAATATTGTTCACTGTCAGCTTCAGCATTTGCAACTGCAGGAACAAATTAAATAAATAAAAATCCCAAAAGCCTTTTCCAATCAGCGCAGAAAATCTATATGAGTTTAATGTTACTTTCGGGGTTGCTGATGCGCTACCGAGTCCTGTTCCCAAGCTAAACTGACTGAATGCTGCAGGCGGTTTCGGTTCAGTAGCCGAGGTTGTATCTACTGACTGGCCATTCATATTCAAATAGAATAAACATGTTGCAATAATTAATTGAAATGATTTCATACTTTTTGCATTATTTACATTTTAAACTCAACAATTTTTTGAATGGAGAAGGATAAATCAAGACCTACAGACTCGATAAATAACTTTATTTCATTTATAGATTCTTCTTAATAAGACTGAGGGAAATTAATAAATAAATGAATAATACAATCTATTCTACAATTATTTTCTTAATTCCATTTCCGGCAAATGATCTATAAGTGACGTAAAAATTACCTTGACTATCCTTAGTTACTCCGTGTGGTTCTAACGTTCCGATTGTAAACTGGTAGGCTGTAGAAACTAATCCAGCAGGTGTGATCTTCCTGATTGCCCCATTATTTTTATCGGCAATATAAATATCCGATTTGCTATCTATAAATATTCCCTGTGGATCATTAAATGCTGAAGATGTTCCTTGACCATTAGTAAAACCCGGTGTAAGACTACCTGCAAAAGTTGTAACTACTCCGGAAGGGGTTATTTTTCTGATCAAATTATTTTCAGAATCCGTTATGTAAACATTTCCTGATGCGTCCGTAGCGATACCATTTGGACTTAAGAAAGTTGCTGAACTATCTTGTCCATCAGCGTTGCCGGGAACACCTGTGGCTCCGGCAAAATGTGAAATAGCAAATCCCGATCCGATTCGTATTATTTTGGATATGTTATATAATCCAGGATTTGTTACGTAAGCAGTTCCGCTATTGTCTCTGGTAAATGCTATACCACCATTTACCGGATTAAGGTCATTACTTGAAAACCAATTGGAAACATTTCCGACAGGATTTATAGTTCTTATTGCAGAACCATTTTCAGCAACAAAAATAGAATTGCTATTATCAACATAAATAAAGGAAGGATCGTTAAAACTTGCATTAGTTCCTGTTCCATTTGAATTTCCCGGTGAAAATGCGCAACCTGCAAGCATACATGGTGAATAACCATCATTCTTATCTAGTTTGAAAATACAATTCAAACCAAAATCGCTAAAATAAACATTTTCAGACGCATCAAGGGCAATGCCTCTTGGTTCTATATAATTCATGGTAAAACAGTCAGGAGTACTTCCACAGGGAGGTACGGAATGAACATCACCGATTTCAACTACAGTATATCGATATATATATGTAAACAGTGGTGAAGTTCCGAAGTGTGTTAGCTCCGCATCAAGATCAACAGTAACTGCTCCACTACCACATCCCTTAGGGACTTTCACAATTATCTGATTTTGGTTTCCACTGACGATTGAATCTGCGTCAACGAGAACTCCATTTATTTTTATAATGTTTGACTGTGGATCGGAAGAAAAATTAATTCCAGTTATCGTCAGATTTTCATATGCATGCGCCTGTGCCGGACTAATTGCAGTTACGGATGGACAATTAGGACAATCATCAGAATCAGAATCATCTTTCTTGCATGAGCTGATCAACTATAAAAAACATACATGCAAATAATATAAACCCATCCCTTATCTTATTTCGTTTCATTTCAAACTTGTTTATTAATATTGTATTCGATTTATAATTTGTTAATCTATCTAAATTTTGAGAGTATAATTTATTTTTTCAACTATAATTTTTTTCACCCCGCTGTTACCGGATGTGAATGTTACATAAAAATTTCCCTCACTATCCTGCGTAATTCCATTTGGCTTTGGACTATTCATTCCTAAGGTAAATTGATAAACCGTTGAAACAAATCCTGAAGGAGTTAATTTTCGGATCGAACTATTTTCATGATCTGCGACATAAATATTATTATTTCGATCGATGAACAATCCTAACGGCCTGTTAAAAGAAGCGAGATTACCTTGTCCATTTGAAGAACCCGGCAAAGTACTTCCTGCCAATGTGCTGACAACACCTGCGGGGCTGATTTTCTTATCAGATTGTTTTTTGTGTCAGATACAAATACATTTTCCTATGTTGTCGACCACAATTCCTGTCGGGCTATAAAAACTTGCAGTAGTATCAGGTCCATCGGCATAACCGGAATCATTTAATGAACCGGCGAATTGGGTATGTGAAAAGATACCGCCAGAATGATTTATCTTCCAAATAGAATGTGATGAAGGATTTGTAACATAAGCAATTTCTGAATTATTCTGAAGAAAAGCAATTGCCCCTCCTGCCATATTTAAATCATTATTACTATACCAAGGTGCTACCGTGCCAAAAGATGTTACTGTCCTGATGGCCGTCCCATTTTCCGGAACAAACATTGTCCCATCACTGTTTATTGCTATGAATGAAGGTGAGTCCATAGACGCTTGGGTTCCCGAACCGTTAGTGCTTCCCTGTCCACAACCTGCTACCAGGCAAGGATCATAACTACTGTTCTTCTCCAGTTGAAAGATTTGATGTAATCCGGCATCTGAAAAAAACACATTCTCATTTTGGTCAAGAACAATTCCCATTGATCTTTGAAATCCACTTGACGGACAACTACTGGATCCTGAAGCGCAGGGCATAACACTTAATCCTGTTCCTCCAATATCAATTGCAGTATATCTGAATAGATAATTAAACTGAGGTGGAGATCCAAAATTTGTAAGTTCTGCATCTAAATCTACTGTTACACTTCCGCTGCCACAACGTTTTGGAACTTTCACTATCAATTGCGTTTCACTTCCACTTAAAATAGAATCAGGGTTAACCTGAACACCATTGATCTTTACAATATTTGATTGCAGATCGGAAGAAAAATTTGTTCCTGTAATTGTCAGTATGTCATAACCGTAAGCTTGGGTCGGGCTAATCGAAATAACTGAAGGACAATTTGGACATTCTTCATCCGTTTCCTTTTTCTTACAGGAATTTAGAAAAACCAATAACGCTAATGAATACAAAAGTACTAGTGTATATTTTGCTCTCGTTGCTTTCATTTTCGTGATTTAATTCAATATAATTTTTTTTACGCCATTTAAAGAATCAGAAGTATAGGTCAGATAAAAATTTCCTTGCCTGTCTTGCACCACACTATTTGGTTTAACATCAGACATAGAATTCGAAAATTGATAGACTGTGGTTACCATACCTGAAGTAGTTACTTTTCTGATGGCCCCGTTAGTTTTGTCAGCTACAAATATTTCATCTTGTTCATTTATAAATAAACCGCAAGGACCGTTAAATGCTGCTGCGGCACCTTGTCCGTTAATAAAACCGCTGTTAAATCTTCCTGCAATTGTTGTGACATAACCTCCTGGAGTAATTTTTCTTATTGTATTATTAATCATATCGGACACATAAATATTTCCCACACGATCCACAACCATTCCTGTTGGTGTACCAAAGGTTGACAAACTATCGGGTCCGTCACTATTTCCTGGGTCACCAGTGCCTGCAAATGGAACAACGACATAAGTATTACCTATTCGACTAATTTTCATTATTTTAGGGAATCCTGTTTTGCAAGCATAAAGTATATTTGGATTATATCTGTCAAATGCGAGACCTCTTAATCCCGATAAAGAATTGTTCATTACAAAATTTCCTACTGTACCATTTGGAGAAATGGACCGTATAGTATTCCCGTATTCAGAAGCAAATAAATTATTATTGTTATCTATTGTAAAAAAGTACGGACTCTCAAATGAAGCTGAGGTTCCATTTCCATTTGCATGTCCTTGAGTACCTCCACAGCCGGCAAACATACATGGATTATAATTATCACTTGCATCAAGCTTGTAAATGCAATTTGCGTAAGTATCCGAAAAATAAACATTCTCCGATTGATCAAGTCCAATGCCATTTGGATATAGATAAATTCCCACCACACATGCAGACCCTGCACCGCAAGGAAGAATGTTGTTTCCTGTTCCGCCTATGTCAATAACAGAATAGGTATACAAATAAGTAAACTCAGGCGGAGTTCCAAAATTTGTGAGTTCTCGCATCCACGTCGACTGTAACTTTTCCGCTTCCACAGAGTCTAGGCACTTTCACAATCAATTCCGAAGTGCTTCCGCTCCAATATTGAATCAGGTCAATCTGAAATACCGTTAATTTTACAATATTAGATTGTGGATCCGAAGAAAAATTATTTCCTGTAATAGTCAATTGATCAAAACCGTGAGCACTCGTAGGACTGATCGCCGTTACTGTTGGACAATTAGGACATTCGTCATCTGTGTCCTTTTTTTTGCAAGAATTTAAAAATATTCCTGCAATAACTAATAATAATAAAAAAAATTTAGAATCTGCTCTTAATAGTCTCATTTTTATTTTTAGATTTTATACTAATTCAGAATTATTTTTTTAACTCCGCATTACTATTCGATTTATAAGTAACATAAAAATTTCCTTGTTTATCTTTTATTACTCCGGTCGGTTTTACATCTGACAAAGTACCTGTAAACTGATACACCGTCGTTACAATACCTGTAGTTGTCACTTTTCTGATTGCACTGTTAATCCTGTCTGCAACGAAAATATCTTCATTCTCATCTATAAATAATCCTCGAGGAAAATTAAATGCTGCTTCATCTCCAGTGCCATTAGCGAATCCCGCAACAGTTGATCCTGCCAAGGTTGTCACCATTCCGGCTGAGGTTATCTTTCTAATGGTATTATTGGCAGCATCTGCAACATAAATATTTCCTGAACGATCTGTTACAAGACCTTCCGGTTGGTAAAAACTTGCAGAGTTACCTTGACCGTTCGCATGACCTATGTTTCCATATGAGCCTGCAAAAAATGTAATATCAAAATTATTTCCAACTTTAAGTATTTTCCAAATCCCGCGACTTAGAAGATCACTAGCATATGATATATCAGGATTACTTTTATCAAATGTAAATGCAGTCAGTGTTTGAAAACTGGGATTTGTACACCAACGGCTAGATTGACCATTTGGACTTACACTTCGAATACTATCAGTTGCTTCAGGAACATACAATGTATTATTAATATCTAAAGTAAAAAAGTACGGCCTATTAAACCGACTTGATGTACCATTCGAATATATCCGACCTTGTGTATCAGCACACCCGGCAAACATACATGGGCTATAATTATTTCCTGCATCGAGCTTATAAATACAAAACTCGTCCGAGAAAAAAACATTTCCTGACTGGTCCATTCCTATACCAAATGGATATGAGTACCCAGTCGAATTACAGACAGGAGTATTACCACATGGCTGAACATTTACGCCTGAGCCTCCAATGTCAATGACTGAATAAAAATAATCATAAATAAAATTGAGGAGCAGTTCCATAATGAGTAAGTTCCGCATCAAGGTCAACTGATACCGGACCACTGCCACATAGTCTGGGAATTTTTACAAACAACTCCGTTTTGCTTCCACTTAAAATAGAATCCGGTGAATTACTATTCCATTTATTTTAACAATATTTGAATGAAAGTCATCAGCGAAATTACTACCGACAATTTTTATTGTATCCAGTCCTTTTGCATGATTAGGAAAAATGCCGGTTACAGATGGGCAATTAGGGCAATCATCAGCATTGTCCTTTTTATCACAAGAAACTAAAACAATACTATAAAACAATACTATTAAAACGGACAAGTTAAGTTTAGTAAATTTTAATTTCATATAAATTTTATTAATATTTTAAACTTCATTTTATAATTTTTGCAATACAGCACTCATATACTTAATAACGTGTTATCCCTTTCTTTCAATTATTAATGAAATTTTTCCATCAAATCTCTCTATGAATTTTACTATTTATTCGAATTGAATCTTTCTGATACAATGATTACCTGAATCTAAAACAAATAAAATATTTCTATTATTATCATATGCTAAACCTAACGAGTTATTGAATCTAACCTGTTGCGGATCCTGACTTTCCACATACCCAGGATCATCGCTTGAACCCATGAAATTAATTGTTTTTCCGGTAGAAATATCGATTTGTCTAATGGAATGTTTAAATGCATCTATGAAATAAAGGTAACCGTCGCCATATACAAGTTGGTCGGGAATGGAAACTTGAACAGGGAATGGACTGTTTACACTTCCCGATACCCCGTTTCCAACTACAGTTCCAACTGTGCCACTATTTAATAGTTTTCTGATATAATAAATATCTGATATATAAATATTTTTAGTTTCATCCATCGCAAGTTTAGATGGATATTGAAATAGAGCAAGATCAGCAAGACCATCCAAATAACCTACAGCTGCCTGCCCCGCAATTGTTGAAACCATTCCTTGTGGTGTAATTTTACGAATGAACGCGTTAGAAGATCCATCCGGATCACATACATACAAATTATTTTCCTGGTCAGATATAATTCCAAGCGGCGCATAGAACTTTGCAGAATTTGATAAACCATCTACATGCCCAGAAGATGAAACGTCACCTGCTACTAGTATTGGAGAAATACTTTGAAGAGCAATTGGTAACTCTAAAAATTGCATGTTGCCAACATGTAAATAATTCGCCTCCTGCATTGATTCCCAGATTATTTAATGTGAATCCCAAAGGAACTTCAAATGTAGATGCTGTCAATCCATCAGGGTTTATTTTCCGGATTTTATTATCTTCACAAGTATAGAGTACATTTGTACTTTGATCAATTACAAGTTCACGAGTATTGGAAAACTGAACAGGGTTATCTTGTGAAACTGTAGCGGTAGGAGAACCAGCAAATAATGAAATTGTAACTCTTTTCAAGTATTTAAAAATTATATTTTCAGATGAAAAAAGTTCACTGTCATAAAAAACTTTCACCACTCCTGTGCCACATGCTTTAGGAACACGTGCTCTTACCTCTGTATCCGAAACGACTTCTATGCTATCAGAATCTACTACAACACCATTAAATGAAACTGTAATTGGTCCTTCATCTGTTTTTTGGAGATTTGACCCTTGAATTGAAATCCAATCTTGATGATATCCTTCCTCGGGTAAAATTTTTGAAATCTTAGGACAATTAGGACAATCAGTATCATCCTCGTCTTTTTTACATGAAGAATTTATCAGCACGATTAATGTGATAATAAATATAATTTTGTTCGCTGAAGTATATCGAAAGTTCATTAGTTAGTCTGAAGGAGTTTAATTTATTAGAGTGTTGTTTTCTTGTTTATTCCTAACAATGATTATTGAAGAAATCCTTGTATTAATTAATTGCCTGGTGCTTCACATCCTGTAGGTCCAAATTGAAAATGAAAGTGATTAACATGAGCAGCTCTAACGCCACCTTCAGGAGTATCAGGATGTAACACCATTCCACCTTTTAATGGAACACCGGAATCCATATACCTAGCTGCAATTTCTTCATCACTCAATTCATTGTCCTGGTGTCCTGGCAAAATAGAACATTGAAATAAAGACCAGTTATATGCATCTCTGAAAAAGGAATAGGGCAAACCATCAGACTCTTCAAGTCTGTATGTAATTTGTCCATCAACAAATTTTTCAGGATGTTTATTTCCCCAGTCATTGTTCACTCGAATTACTCTCTCTCCATTCTGATCTTTACAACAATTCCGGAAAAATCAATGCCCTCCCTGTATTGTGGCAATCTAAAGGATTCGTTCCACCTTGACCTATACCGGCAGTATGAAGTTCTACGATTTCACAATTGTTAGCTGGACCCCAAGTTACTTGTAGCCAAGAAGTAAATTTATACAAGAACAACAGCATCCTTGCATCAACATTATGTATAGCTGATGCAGAAAGTTCGTTTTGAAATGCAGCAATATCAGTTGCATCATGAATATTAAAATAATCATTGCCATAATGATGGGCAACACTCATTTTAATAAGTTTAATCAGAATTCCGTTAATAATATTATCAGCTAAGTTGATTGTTTTATAAACAGACTTGCCATTTTTTACAGAAAGATTTGCGGAATTATCAATAAAATCGCCTACAACAAATGGAGGATTCTCGAATCCTGCTAAATAGTTTACTACATCTACCACCTGAGTATATGAAAGATCGCGTGTTCGAGAAGCATCACTGATGTAAGTTGCGTATTTCGAAACCCCACTTGATTCGCTATAGTTATTTACTATGTCCTGCGACCGAGTTATTGTAGAAGATATTATAAGCAAAAAAGTTAGGCCAAATTTCATTTGACTAATTTTGCTTATATAAAACATATAATCTATCATTCTCACCATCTTTAGCTTTCCATAAAGTCTGATCCATAAATCCTAATTTTTCCATTGCAGCCATAAGATCAGTAAATGTCATAGAGCCCGAAACTCCCTTCTCAGGTGGCCAAGGATCAAGATAGTGTACAATTGTTCCATCTGCAGTTCCATCACCTTTCATTCCTTTTACTAAAATTGCATGTGCACCGCCACCACCATTCTCCATTATAAAAACCACAGGACCGCCAACACTGGTTAATAGATCAGCGAAACCTTGTACTCCGTAACATTGAGGATAATCAAACGACAAACCAAGCAACTCTCCTACATCTTTTGTGTCCTTAGGATAAAGGCCAGATGAAATATCCACTTTAGGCAATGCTTCGCTAACATCTTTCTTAATGGATTCTACCGTTACAGATGTTTTAGTACTGTAACTTAAAACCATAGCTGATGATGCAGCCCAACAAGTATTATTATCAATCTGAGGGGTGAGATAAACTTCATAATCAATATCTATATTCTGAGAATTGACGTGATTATTAATTAAAATAAAGCCGAGTAAAAATAGAACTTTTTTCATAGTGTGGTTTTTTGTGTGTTATTGTTTAAGAGTGATCATAAAATGCAATTTATTAATTAAATTAATAATATTAATAAATTATAATAATTAATATTATTAATTTAATTCCAAATCTATTAAAATACCTGTTTAATGTTGTTAAAAACCAAATAAATCACTTTCTTGGAAGAGCATCTACATATAGAAGATTTCCTTTAGCAGCCTTTCGACCGCTTTCTATATTAGAATTATCATTCAACAACCAGTTTATTTCGTATTCGTAAGCCGGACTATTCTTGAGTTGTGCAAAGTCAATTTCAGTAGCAAGCATATCTTTGGAAGGTACCAAAGTAACTTGTTTCACCTGCTCCTGCCCTCCAAGACTATAAAAAATTCTGACATCAATCACTCTGACATCCTGTTCAGCAAGTCGTGCAGAATCCGCTTCAATTTTAACTGATCTGCGAATTAAAGGCGGAGTAAGCGTAATTGCTGCTTGAGTAGTAGGTGTCCATGCACTATCTATTGTACCCCCACCAAAAAAAGCTCCATTGAATCTTATATTCATAATCAAGCCATTTTTACGGTCTGCATCACCCGGCATCCAGCCGTACATAACACGGAAATTATTTCCCATTGTATTAAAGTTCACTCTGTCAACTCTTATATCGTCAGTAGTAATATCTCCTTTGGGATGTTTCTTCCGGATTGCAAGTGTTACATAATTAATATACTGCTCGAAATCTTTAGTATCGCCATCCACAAAAGTTGTGATTTCACGCTGAACATATAATGGGTCCCATAAATTAATTTCACGGAAACATTCAGCACAGTCTATCTTACCAATATTTCCGGAAAAAACTTCCGGAAGAGAGGTTGTAAAATAATGTTTTGCACTTGCAGTATATTTACCTTGGTGCTTAATACTTTTTGTCTGGTAGACCGCAGAAACTTTTATTGATTTTAATAAATTTAGTCCCAACCCTACGGGAGTCATACTGAGTTGCCGCTGTTGTAGCTGCTCTAATACAGCTGATGTTACAGCTCCGGCAGTTTCTCCGGCAACTTGTGCAGTAGAATTGCCTGATGAATTGGAATTCTGCGAGCTGTTACGTGGCTGCGTTTGAGTTGCTCCGGAAGAAGACGAGGAAGCAGTTTGTGTCGTTCCCGACTGAGCAGAATTTTGTGAAGTCGAACTTTGAGAATTTGATGACGCTGGCTGCAGAACAGGTGGCGGATTTTGCGGATCAGGTTTTTCAGGTGAAGTTTGCGTACCAGGTGATGTAGATGATGGAGATACGGAACGCGGATTTAGAGGATCCGGTTTACCTGCTGACTCTTGTGTATTTGATGATGACGATGTCGCAGAAGGAGTAGTATTTTGCGGATCGGGTTTATCTGAGGAAGATGTAGAAGCAGGAGCAGAAGAGTCTGGCCAAGGGTCTTGTGGACGATCTCTTTCTTTTGTAATCGTCGTAGAACTTTTTGAAGGATCTGAAGCTAATTTTGAAATGGGGGAATTTGCAGTTCCCTGCTGAGCGCTATTTCCCTCTTTAGCAGGTAACGAATTTGATGTAGTTGATGTACTATTTTTTTCAGAAACATTTTCCTTTTTAACAGGCTGAGAAGAAGAGGGCGGTAATGCCACCTCCTGAAGGCTTAGGGATATCCTTTGGTTTTGAAACAGAAGCGGGTTGATTCCCGCCTGAATTCTGCGCACCACTATTGCGTTCTTCTCGAGCAGGAGTAGACGCTCTTGATGGTTCAGGTTTATCTGATAAACTCTTAGAAGCATAGTCAAAAAGTGCATTGCTATTCTTATTCACATCATCCAGCATACTTTTTCCACCTGCATAAGACGGCTTTGAGAGTGCATCCCATTTTGCTCCTTGCTCACTACCAAAGGATGTAAAGCACATATCAATTAATTTGTTTTCAATTGTAGACATAACCTTTTCCATTGCCTGATCCTCGCCGATCATCGTCACTCTGATTGCTCCCGATTCTTTCAATTCTTGAGTTGTCTTATTGATCTCAGCAGAAAATATTGGCATTCCAAAAGCACCTTGAAATGTTTCGTGATTATATATCTTTGAAAAATCCATTTCAATTGAGAATTCAACCGGACTTTGATAACCGGCAATTATCATGTCCAGAGTAATTGAAACAGGCGGAGTTGGCATCTTCATCATCTCCCATAAAATTTTTGCATTCTTTTTATCAAGGATCATTGAAACAGCAATATTGTCGCCTTCAAGTATTGGAGCTTTTCCTACACCTAAGACATTTACTTTCTGCTGTTCTTCAGGCATGAAAGAAACCAGACTTACCGTACCACTGCGATAAATTACCGGTCCCATAATTTTTGCTTCCGGATTTAAACGCTTTGCAACACTTTCCGCCTTTCGTTTTTCAGCATCACTTACATGAAGGCCAACCAGAAAGTGAACTATACCTCCACCATCAGCTTGAATTTCTGATTTGTTCTGATTCGTTTCACTGAGTTTGTTTTCTACAAATCGAAGAAATGAAAACCTTGGTTTACCTTCAGGATCTAAAGCAATACTTATTTTGTTTGGCAGATAATAGTATTCATTTGACTCTCCTTTAATAGAAAAAGAACGGAATAATTTCAGATCACCTGCATCTACAGGTTTATCAAGTAAGATTCTTTGGGAAAACTCTTTTCCTTTATCTTGTGCGCTTCCTCTCTCCAAATCAATAATCAATAATAAAAGCAGAAGTGTAAACGCGAATAGACGTATTGTATATTTTTTCATCTTACTTTTATTTTTTCATTACATCCTTTACAACACCAAATAATTCCTGAAACCCATCTAATACTTTATCAGAAGTAACTGTTCCATCAGGAGAAGGAGAAATAATTGTTTTAGCCGCTTCCTTTGCTTTTTGAAATGCACTGGATGACTTATCTCTAAATTGTTCCGGAATTGTGGCATAAACATAATCATCATTAATTTTTGCATCCCAATCTGTGGCAAGTTTTCCTTCTTCTTTATGATTGTAAATGATTCTATAAGCATATCCAGAAGTATTTCTATCCATGAAAATCATTTGAGTTGCTTCTGGTTCTCCTTTTGCTATGGAAATTGGCAAATTAGCTTCGAGTTCCTTCCCAAATTTCATATATCGTACTTGAAGTGTTGCTCTGACTAAATTTGCTCACTTCATCTCAGTAGGATCCGCTTCAAACGTTATTGTACGAGGCATAATTGGGGGAATCAAAGTTACTGCTTCCATTTTTCCCTTTTGCCAAGCAGGGTTTTCGGGAAATACATTCCCACCTCTTAAACTCCACTGCGATGCATATTCATACATTTCGGGATTTTTATCTTCACCTCCAGCATAAGTCATAGCTGCCGTTATTCCTTTTTCAGCAATAAATTTCTGATCAAATGTTACTCTACTTATAAATGGATTACCGGAAGATCTTTTCTTTCTTACATTTACTGTAACGAAATTTACTTCTTTTTCAAACATCTCCTTAGCTTCCAAATCTAAAACAAATCGAATATCCATGTGCTTATAAAAAGGATCATTTAGATTGACAGACGATACGCATGTTTTATTGTTTTTTAATCCATTATACCAAGCACCTAGATTTCCCGAGACAGCTCCTTCCCAAACAATTGGAAAATCTTCACTAAAAGTTATTACACTAGTTTTGTGAACATATTCTGCTTTTATTTTTGTAAGATTTACCGAATATGTGCGATCCACTCTTCTATCATCTTCATCTGAATTTTCAATTCCGGTATTCATTTTTGGCATACCGGAGGTATCCGGATCTTTATTTTCCTCAGCCTTCGTATCATCTTCAGGTAAACTGAATTTTTCAGCAAAATATTGAAAAATAATTCTTTAATTTTACTATTGTTGCCATCATCATACATACATTCCATACGAAACACGATAGCACCACTTGAGATTAGTGCACTGTAAGCTTGTTGCATTTGACTATAGGAAAGGGTTTCATTTGTGGTTTTATCATCTTTGTCATCATTATTATAATAAGTTTGCTTCCCGTTAATATTTAAGCTGTTAAAAGCAGAAGCAAATTTCGTATAATCCAATACTATACTACCCTTACAACCTGTAACCATTGTTTGATATTTATAATAAAAGTCTATAGATAAATCGGAAGCTCCGCTTGCTTTTTCAAATGTTGCTGCCATTAGTTGAGCGCCATACTTTTGTAAATTGGCAGCTATAGCAAATTTGCCACTTTCTATTAATGGTGCTCGTCCGGAACTTAAACTTGTTTTAGTCAGTTTCTTATCACTCATTACAGCAGAAGTAATCCGGTATGAATCTGCGACAGGAAATAATTCAAGAGGTCCGAGTACTTTAGCCCCAGGAATTTTAGCAGTTAGTTTTTGCTCGAGTTCCAACCGTTCGGCCTCAGTCAAACCCCATTCACAATTCAAATGTAACAATGCACCGCTTACGCCACCTTGATCTTCTCTCTCTTCAGTTACATATTTTAAAAACAAAAATACCGGGTTTCCGGATTCCGGATTTGTAGAAAGTTTGAGATGTGGTGGCAAGTAATAATAATCTTTGCTCGCGGGTCTATCCGCTAGACTTGTAGCAGCAGACTGCATTGAATTGTACCTGCCAAATAATGTCACAGTAGTTCCATTAGTCAAATGAACTGTGATTCTGTTTCTGTTTTCTACAGGTTGTCCCTTTGAACTACTAATAAAAAAGTTGAAAAAGTAAGGATTAGAAGTAATTTTCGAATAAAATGATTGTTATTCTTCATAGAATTTGATTTTTGTGTGGATTTAATATTTTAAATTTAACTAAGTATCTGTGTAATATTCGCTCAGTTAAAAATTTACCATTCTCAGGGACTTTGGGAAATTTTAAAATTCGTGAATTTTCTTGTTGTCTTACAATTACGCTATACAATTCATTTGGTGTTGTAAATTTTATGAACAGTAATTTTTCAAACGCATTTACCTTTTTATTTAATATCCTTTCAAAACTATTTCTGACAAAATCAGAGCAATTGTTTTTTATTCCATGAAATTGAGGAACTGCAGAAACTAAGCTATCTAGGTACTTTAAAATCGCCATATCGTCCTCGTAAGTTGTTTTCATGGAAACAATAGCATCGCATGGCCGTCCTTTTTTATGAGGAATTCCGTAGAAAGCAATATCATTTAAAGTAAGTTCTTTGTTTCGGAATGAATTTATTTTAAACACTTCTCCATCTATATAATGAGTGATCTTATAAAGATCAAAATGGTCTACTTTAGGCCAGAAATCATAATAAACAATACCTTCACTTTGAACAGTATCCAAAGCTGAAGTAACTTTTTCATCAATTATTGTATCCCGAATAATAAAATCATATTTGTCAATTGCTATACCTAGAATGTCCGGTATGACCACTATAAGTAAAGTAGGTAATCAAATAGACATTACCAAAGCTCAAATTATTTCCAAGTATAAAACTTAAACTAAATAATAGAATTAGTTTCATTATATAATTGTTTTTGAATTCCGAAATTCACAAAATAAAAAAATAATATCCCCAATATTCTTGATTTTAATTAATCGGGATATTATCAACAAATAAAATTCCACTGCTACCCCTTATTCATAATTTCCCTTTCATTTCCATCCTCCAGTATCCATGTTATTTTATAGTTGTAATCAAAATTATTTTTTGGAAGGGTTAATTCAAATTGATTTCCTTCAAATCCCTTACCAATTCTAATTGTTTGCTGGGTCTTAACTATTTCGTTCATAAATATATAATTAATCTGAACACTAACCGCTCTGACCTTATTTTTTTTCAATCGTTCGATATCTCCATCCAACTGCACAACACGCCTTTCATAAGGAGGATGTAAATTGATTACTGCAGAATTTTGGGTTATCCAATCGGTTTCATATACCCTCCCCCTTTAAACGCATAAACCGCTTTATAATCGTATTGGAGCCATTTTTCGCGATCTTTATCTCCTGCGTTTCCTTAAACAATTTCTATTCTTTCTTTTTCATTGCTAATTTTTTTTGTTAAGTTCAATTCTTGAATTGTAGGAATTGATTGTTCATGGTTTTTTTTCAATATTACGGTAACATTATCTATTATCTTATCAAACTCTGGCATTACATCACCGTCAATATTTATAAGTATTTCACGCTGCTGAAAAGTGGGATCATCCATATTGATATCCCGAAAAAACCTAATATCATCTCCATATTTCTTAAATAAATCTCCCATATTAAATACCATAGTATGGTAACGTTCAATTGAAAGACGGCTGTTAAAGTTAAGAACAGTGTTTCCTGAATATTTAAATTCTTTAAGTTGGTACAATTTATTTGAATTTATACTTAATGCCTTTGTTAAACTTCCTATTCCAAGCAAATCTATTTGTGAATTAACCTTTTCGTTAGCTTCCAATTGCTCCTGCTTAGGCAGCTTTTCGGGATCAATGGGTGCAAACAACATCTCCGTAAGTTTACGGTATGCGTGATCTACGATTGTTTCCATACGTTCATCACTTCCTGAAGAAACCAACTCAACTGCCTGGTTTTCTCAATTCATTTATAGGTTTTTGACACATCATTACTCACGAAAAGAATATTCGTTTTCTGATTGATCGTTTCTGATGAATAAACATCGTTTCCAATTCACTTTCAATTTAGCATCATAAGCATCAGATAAACCTTCAAATGTCATTTCGAAAATTACAGAAACATCCGGAGTATTCATTTTAAAACTTTCTAGTAATAACTTAGACCTGCTTGGATCCATTTCAAATGAGAGAGCAATTCTTCCACCTTCGAGAACTGGTGCTTCACCTGTAGATATAACAGATCTTACTAACGCTCCTTTTTTTTCGGAACTTAAGATTGATGATATTAAAGTAAATCTGCCTTCTTTAAAAATGACCGGTCCTAGAATACTAACATTATGAATTCGTGTAATTTGCCTGAGCTCTTCCTGAGCAACATCAATTTTATCTTGTGGAGTATCATAAGTAATCACAAAATGCAAGACAGCTCCACCTTCGGCTTCTGTTATCGATTTCCCGGAATCTTTAATAGAAAGAACATTCTTTACATATCGCACAAAGGAAAATTGAGGCCGTTTTTCGAATCAAGAGCAAGATGCGGTTACTTGGAAGGAATAGATACTTTGCGGAATCCGAAATAAGAGGAAAGCACCACAAACCATTTACATATATGCCTCTATCAATCAGTATTCCCTGCCCGCTCGAACGGATAGATAAAAGTAAAAGGGTAGAATTAAATAAAAATATCTAATAATCACTTTACGCATATCCAGTATAATTAGTAAGGTTAATGGGCTAATATTTTAAATCCTTCAATTCAAATATTAGTGGAAACTACTTGTGTCAATAATTAACTTACATGAGCAGCAATTGTACATCACTTTCCAGGAGGTACAATATTAATGTATCCGGAATCAAATACTTTTAATGCATCTTTAACTTCACCTTCATTTGAATGCCATGTGGTTTGAAACACAACCTCTTTCTGCGGATCGTGATACAATGATGTTTTCAAAGTCGACTCTGTATCAGTTGCTCCTCAATAAAGCTTTTTCTAACCACCGTTTTTTTTTCCTGCAAGGGTTGTAGCAAAAACTACGCTTGCTGTGACATAATTTTTTCCAGAAAAGCGATCTATCCCATCAATTTCAAATATCATTTTTTTGAAGGGCAATACCAAAGACACAGCTGGAGTGTTGGATTTAGCCCATACATTTTCATCTGTTGGGAAATAAACTGTTTTTGTGTCACCTTTTAAACTCCATGCTATCTGATATTCATAATCTAGCCAATCTGAAGTTTCAATTCCCAGTCGAGGATAAACAATTGTTTTATAGATTATCCCATCTTTGATATCCTTAGAATTAAAAAACAACTGATGAGTCTCATCGGCCTGATTGTTTGAATATCTTTTTCTAAAATTAACAGTAACAAAATTAATAAGGTCATCAAAAGCATCAACAAACTCACCGTCAATCTGAAAGTTCACTTCTCTTTTCAAAAATGCCGGATCATTCATATCTACTATTCTGAAATATTTATTATCGACTCCAGTAGTTTGATATATCCCCGATATTTCCAGATGTATGAACTGGTACTTTTATAGTCGTTGTTTTACTTAAGTTCAAATAAAAACTTTGCTGGCGAACATCTTTTATATCTTTCAATATATATTGGTTATCTGTCACGTATTGTGGATTGTTGTATTTGTCTTTTTTAGGGAATAGAAATCCGGTTGCAATAGAAAATATACCACCTGTTGCAATATCAAGAGCACCTGTTGTTATTGCTTCTGTCATTTCACCGACAGCTTGTCCTGCTACAGTTTTCTCATCTTTTTTTTGTTTCCCGGGAATATCAACACCATCCATTGCATCAACTTTTTTAGGAACTTGCGCCCAACCCGTTTTATTATCAAACATCAGTTCAGTAAGTTTACTTGTTACGATATCCAGGATTGCATCTAACTGTTTTAGAGCCGCCTACTGTTGAGGAACGGTCAAATACTTCAACTTTCATAGCACCATTTTGATAAAGTGAATCCATTGACTGTCTGATTTGTTCTCTTGTATACTCTTTTTGGTTATTTTGAAATTTACTAAGGTGCTGATAAACTGTTTTCATATCTGCAGTAACTGTTGCATTATACGCCTGAACTGCCGCTTCATAATACCCATGAACGGTTACAGAGACATCAGAGGTAGGGCCTGTCAAAGAATTCCAAAGCAAAGTTGCTCCTTCCTGATTAAGCAATGCTGCTACAGCAGCTTTTGAACCAGCAGTTAAGGGTGCATATCCGGATGAAACCAGTGACCTTGTAAAAACATCCTTTCCATCTTTATTGCTCAAGATAGCTGAAACGATTTCGAAGGTTGGCTGAAAACTTTCTCCTTCGGGTGTCTGAGGCTGCATCATAGGAACAGGCCCTGCTATTTTTGCTCCTGAAACTTTCTTACGCAACTCCTTTTCAAGTAACTCAACTTCTGCTATCGGTAGAGTAAATTGAATAAGTGCATGAAATAAACCTCCACTTGTTTCTCGGTTCAAGCCCACATACTTCAGACATAAAAATTCCAATGTACTATCCGGCTTCATGCTAAGACGAGGATATGTAGGAACATAAAAATATTGTTTCGGGTCATCGCGATCCTGAAGCAATTGAACCCCTCTCACTATAATAGCGCCCTTTTCATAATTAACAATCGCATCCGCTTTGTTGCTTAAAAGCAAACTTATAATAATAATAATTTGAAAATAAAAACTTTTCATTTTATGCCTAGTTAAATTATTTTAATTCCGTCGTAATGTCAATTAATTTATTCCAATCTTTTTCCTCTAACCACTTACCATATTTAGGTGCAGCATCATTATTAATTTCAATAATACGGTATTTATATGGTTTGTTCAATTTTATTGCATATTTAAATTTTAAGTTTCTTGAATAAATGTCCGGTGACGACGCAAAAAATGTAACGTTTTGCCTCACTTCATTACCATCCATTCCTGTTGCGCAGATTTCCAATCTTTTTGCATACAGATCCTTTCTAATTTCATTATTAAAATCGTAACAACGAATATCCATTACTGCATACCCAGGAGGAATCCAACTTTCATTAATGTCTATTTTCTTTATTTTTCCGGAATGTTTTTTGATATCTATCGTTACCGGAAAAGCATCAGCTTTAATCAATATCATTTTTGAGATGGAATCCATTTTTTCTTCCTTAAGCATTTGGTCCATTTGCTCCCTAATTTGCTTGCTTTCTATTCCAACTACTGAAATCTGAGGTTTCAAAATATTTTGGACACCAGTTGCATAAAACGCATATCCAATACTCATAAGAACCTGACCTTTTGAAAGTGCATTCCAGAAAAGTTGTGAGGAATAATTATCTAAGTTCAAATTAAAAGTACGTTCAGACCAGTATTCAGAAGTTTCGCTTTCTGTATCCTCTTTTTCATCAAACGTTCCATCAAGAATCGCTGGAGTCACCGGTCTATGTTCCGTTTCTTCTGCGAGAGCATACACAAGTGTTGCTTGATTTTTTCTGATTGGGATTGGGATTAGTTCTATCTTGCTTCCATATTTCACACTTAACAATTGATTTACTTTTCTCTTGATTCAGATGGTGGATTATTCATTTTCACTGTAAACTCAAGTAAACTTTTATATTTGAAAACTCCTTGATCCCCCATAACTGCTGTACCGGAATATCTTAATTGCAAAAATTGGAATAGCGGATCTCCGAAGTTATCTGTAGCCATGATAAGTGTACCCGGTGAATAATAGAAGACATTTTTCTTTATCTGATCAGGATAAACCTGTAATCCATTTATCATTTCTCCATCCGAAATAATAGGTTGCGCAAATAATTTACAAGAAAAAATATAAAGAAAAATATATATCAAAAAAAACAATGTAGATCTCATTTAAACACCTATTTTTTTGCTCAGGTAAGTTCGCACCCATACTTTTTCGGCCGTATTTTTATTCATAAAGACTTCTAATTCTTTTGTTCCTATCCATGATGTCCCTTCAAAAGTTCTTTCATCTGTTAAAAAAGATAACTTATATTCGAAGTTTAAATCCTTTTCGTTCCATACATAAAAAGGTCCCACTTCAAAGTCTTGTCGATCCTTGTTAATAGTAATCGTTTTCTCTGTCGTTGCCATTCCTCTCGGGTCGAAATATTTAGATCTTATTTTTATTTTTAGAAAAGTTGCTCCATAAGAACTAAGTAAACCCATCGAATGAAACTTAACAATTTTCTGCCGCCCACTTGATGTTCCGCTGCTGAGCATATCTGAAATTTCCTGCGTACATTCTTCACATGGAATAACTTCATACTCCATCCACATTCGCAAAACCTTACCTGGATCATCTATCCATGCCGGAACAAATTCTGAATCAAATTTAACTTTGGATTTAGATAAAACAACGGGACTTCCAAGATTCCATGTATAAATGCATGGGCTGGAAACTCCATTAATTGAATTCATAATAAATACATGAATATTTTTCAATTTAACTCCAAATGGTGTTGGATTTTGCCATACATTTTCTCTCCAAGTTTGAGGGTCTAATTCAAATCGACCAAAAGTAGATTTATCAGCAATTTTTAATTTTAAAGGAATTGAATATTTGACTGCCTCATTGTCGCTTTTATATGTCAACTCACCACCGATATCACTATTTTCCTTTAATGCTGTAATCATGAAATTTGTTGCATCAGCCGTTGCAGACATAGATATATTAATTGCATCATAGATAGATGAAGGAATTGTAACATTACATTTATCAGGAGGGACATTAAATCGTGCAAGATTATCCTTTATTGTAGCTTGCGCATCTGTCGGTTCAGATACAACCAGGTCAGTAAATGACTTTCCATTTAGAAAAGAAGCTAACGTAGATCTTACAAATTCAAACTCATTGTTTGTTACATTAGAATTTAACGATGCAAGAATATTTACTTGGCCTTCACCACTTGAATTCGTATTTCCATAAAGCATACTGAATTTATACCCTTCTTCTGCGTCCCAACCTAATGAATATGATGCAGGTTTACAATAAAACTTACCTGATGCGGGATTCTTATCGACATATATTTCATCTAAGGCGATATCAGAAATTTCCACTGGTCTGGTGAATTCATAATCGCTTTTAATATGCTTAAATAAATTAATTTGATTTTGATTCGATGGCCCTTGAGGTTCCATGTCATTTTGTACCGGATTTGGATTAGCTTTAACAACCGTGAATGGTTTCGCATTTACATACTCCCCAATTTTTATTTTGGTCTTATATGACTCATTTACTTTATTGGAATTGGCAGGATATGTAGATTTATTACTCCTATTGATATCTGTTACCTTGCGATCTTTTTAGAACTTCTCTGTATTTATTATTTGCGTTCGAACCGGAAGGCGGACTAGTTGGTTGTGCAGTTTGGTTTGGTGAAGATTGTGAAGGCACAGTACCAGGTGCTTGTAATGAAGTGCTGTAATTAGAAATATATTTGGCCGTCTTGAATGGAAAACAGGCTTAACATTTACAATAATATTTTCATTACTAGGAAGGACTTTCCATCGCTTAGGAAATTCAAAACAATATATTTTACCTTTCTCATGATTAGATGGTGAATAAACTATTCTCAATAGATTTGATTTAAGATAGAAGTTTTCAGAATAAGATAATGGTAATTTAATATCTAATTCTAACATTCCTGAAGTCCCATTAACAGGAATTATCTGAGCCGGTATTTCCTTTGCTCTTCTCCTTTGTTATTGAGTGTAACAATGGTCACTTTTCCTCCTTCAAAATCATTGAAATAAATTTCTCCCTTTACTTGCATGCAGCGATCTTCCAGAATGGACACGCGCTCAATCATTGGATTTGAAGATGCCTTTCTTGCTTTGATCCGGCCCCCATTTTGGAAGTCCCCCACCAGGCAATTCAGCCTGTCTTTCTTTTTGAATATCTTCAACTGCACAAGTGTATTTTTTCAGATCTGCATTTTTCAATCCGCTATAATTGGTTAGACTTTGCGAGACAGATAAAGATGCATTAAATAGAAATGGCATTAAATAAAAAAACACGTTTCGCAACATTTTCATTTAAACTTATTTTTATATAAACATTATCTTTATTTATCAAGAGGAAACAGTACATAAAATGTCTTATCAGTTATTTATGCAAATTCCATTTAAATTATTCCACAAACACTTGCACTGGAGATATTTTCTTATGACAGAATTTCCTTTGTCAACCACATATAAGTTATCATTTTGATCTACTGTGATCAGAGAAGGACGAGAAAAAGAAGCATCGTTTCCAATCCCATTTATCACCGAATCTGTTCCATTACCTGCGAAGTTCGAAACAGCATATTTATAATTATAATTAAATATAGGTGCTTCTCCGCTAAAAGTCAATTCATCATCGATATCAATTGTTACATTACCTGTACCACATCCCTTCGGCACAAATACAGTAAGCGAGTCAGACGAACCTGTAATTATGGAATCACGACTAACCTGAACACCATTTATTTTTACAATGTTTTGTCTGTAATCACTATTAAAATTTTTTCCATAAATATTTAATATTGCACCCGCTCCACCATGAGTTGGTGATATAGATGTTATCCTGGGACAAACAGGACACGGATCATTACCCTGATCATATTTTTTACAAGAGAATAAAAATACCGAAATCAAAATAAATAAGTGATATAGTATATCAGAATGCTTTTTATCTTCATCGTTTAACTCGTGTTAGGTGTGCAAATTAATAATTAATTTAAGAATAAAAAACTTAATTTCATCATTTAATTGATTGCGTGAATATATGAAAAGGGCATTAATAAACTAAAGCCCGAATACGAAACACTGTAGTAAATATGGCGACTACTTAGAACAGTTCTATCACATATGCACTTTACTTTTAAAAAAGTATATTTGTATATGCGACTAACCTTTATTCTTCTATTCTTTGCTCTGAATGCAGTTTCCGCCGATTTCTATTGGGTCAATGGTACCGGAAACTGGAGCGATCCATCTCATTGGGCAACTACAAGCGGCGGAACAGTATTCAATACAAGCCCTCCGGATTCAATAGACAATGTCTATTTCGACAGCAACTCATTTCTAAGTGCAAATGATACTGTTTATCTCGACACATATTTTTCTCTTTGCGGGGATTTTTCAATTTCAAACTTAACTTTTCCTGCAACTTTCATGGCTGATCCTATTGCCATTGCTTTAGAGACACATGGATCTTTTAGTATTGATTCCACTGCAAACTGGAAATTCAGCTTGCCTTTATGGCTTGCCGGATTTAGTAACCATACATTAACATGTAATACCGGAAGTACTTCTTTCATTTCACCGATTCTGATTCAATCGCCCGGCGGACAATATAGTCTTGGAAATAATGTCCATTGTAAATTTTTCACTATCAACGACGGTTCATTTATTTCAAATAGCTTCGATGTTATTTGTGATTCAATGTTCACTGTTCAAAGTTTGTCCTATATTTCTTTTGGAACCTCACTTATCAGCTCCGAATTTGGAATGGATATTTTTCCTGCATCAACTCCTGTTACTGCAAATTTATCTGCGGACTCATGTAAATTTAAAAGTCACTATTTCAGTACAGGTCCTGATATACAAAATCTTTTTCTGTTCAATGTCGAAGCATATGATGTTACAGCTTATTTAGCCTATTTCGATACTCTCAATGCGCACTCTTTTTCAGGAAGCCGAAATATTGTGCATGTACTTTCATCTCTGGATTCAGTGCTTATCATTAATAATGATATTATCTACTATCCGGATTCAACTAACGATTTCAGACAATTTTAACAGGGAATGAGTTGATCATGAACGGAAAAAATCATGCAGACTATATAGAATTCACACAACCAGTTTCCAATTTTCAGTTAGGAGATACTTTATTCATTCACGGTGCACTAATTGTCAATTCGTATCCGGGAAACAATGGAAGCATGAGTTCTTTTTCTTTTCAATCGGTTTTAAGTGTTGACACGGGATTGGTTTGTCTTGATTATTTGCTGATAACAAATATTGCTGCAATTGGCGGCGCACAATTTTTTGCAGGCTATAACAGTCTTGATAATGGCGGAAATACGAATTGGCAATTTAGCGCGTGTAATGGAAGTAATGTCTGGCCGGGTGACGCAAACTATGATCTGCAGGTAAACAATCTTGATATACTTACAATTGCTTCTGCATTCGGTTCAAGCGGACCTGTCCGGCCTTCTGCAAGTTTATTATGGGTTGGTCAGCCATGTATTGACTGGACTGATACTTTAGTTACAGGCCTTAATGTTAAACATGCGGATTGTGATGGTTCCGGGAATATAGATTTTTCAGATACGCTTGCTGTATATCAGAATTACGGAATGAATCATCCGGCACGATCGATTCAACAACCTATGCAGGTAATGTCAGGTGGAAGTTTATCCGTCACAATTGCAAATGATACAATCGGATTGAATCAGGCAATACGTATAAATATAGACTTAGAGAAGTATCCGATCCTGTATCAGCAATCTATGGAATTGCTTTTGATGTTCATTTCAATTCATCGCTTGCCGAAGTTGATACAACATCGTTTGATTACAGTAATTCATGGATGGGAGAATATGGTACAGATATGATTGCAATGGCAAAATCTGATGGTGCAGGAACAATTCATTTCGCCTTGAGTTCAATAACACATTCAGATCTGTCAGGATTCGGAAACATTGTTTCATTCGATCTTATTTCGACCGGCGCAAATCTAAATTCATCCACATTACAAATACAACCATCTCAGGTTGTGGCCATGCAGACTAATGAAATTTATGAGTCGGTGATCTCCACCGGAGATTCAGCAGTAATCGATTCTTCTTTCATTACAATCATTCCGGAACATCAACATATTGAAATGGAAATTTATCCAAATCCGGCACAAAACTATGTTCTGGTGAATTTCAAAAAATGCTGGGAA
Source organism: Bacteroidota bacterium (assembly GCA_016711505.1). Lineage (NCBI taxonomy): Bacteria > Pseudomonadati > Bacteroidota > Bacteroidota bacterium. The sequence goes on from JADJSV010000009.1 coordinate 177,250, forward strand.
GCATTTAATAAGTATTACAGATATTGCAGGAAGAATTGTTTTCAGTTCAGAATTTGAAAAAACAAATAACAGGATTGATGTATCACAATTTGAGAATGGATATTATTTAATTCGGGTTGACAATGAACCAGCTAAACAGCTACTCGTTTTCAGACAATAAATTCTCTAATATCAATCACATTTAATCTCGGAAAAATCAACTCCGTTTCGAATTAATCTATTATTAGCAATATATTTCAAAAAAAATGCACGAAAAAATTGAGAGGGAAACAGTAAAAACACAACTTCAATTTATCAATTTTGTATGGAAGCCATAGCTCTCAATAATGAAGACGCCCAATAATAAATATTATTTCCGACAATAGTATCCCGCATTTGTATCATTCTGCTTTGTTGTTCAGAATTTGACATCGCCAGAGCATTTCTGATAGCAATTGCTGAATTTTCTATGTCATATGGATTAACGATCAAAGCTCCGGTAAGATCGGTGATGCTCCTGCAAATCTGCTTAAGATCAACACACCATCGTTTTCATTTCTGGTGGCGACAAATTCTTTAGCAACCAGATTCATTCCATCATGCAATGAAGAGACAATACACATGTCTGCATTTTTATAATAAGGATTAATTTGTTCATGACTATGATGACCTTTCAAAAAAAGTATAGGTTTCCAGTTTTTACTTTTAAACCTTAGATTGATTCGCTCTGCTTCTTTTTCCACATTACTCACCATGTCCGAATAACTTTTTATTAAAGTCCTGCTGGGTGCACCTATTTGCACCAAAGTAAATCGACCAATATAATCGGGAAATTTTTCAAAGAATCTTTCTACAGATAAGAATTTTTCGATCAGGCCCTTAGTATAATCTATCCTGTCAACACCTATAGCCATAAATTCCGCATTGATTCCATGAACGCCAAGAATTCTTTTAATCCCTTCTTTTCTGGATTTATCATCAAGGTCTTTTAATGTAAATGCTATACTGATAGGAAATGCTTTTACGTGAGTATTTCTTCCATTCATCTTAACTGAAAATTTTTCCCAGGACACTCTTGACTCAAGCGTATTATTAACAGTTTCCAAAAAATGATTACAGTGATATTGGGTATGAAACCCTATCAGATCTGCACCGAGCATTCCGGTGAGAATTTCCTTTTGCCAAGGACAGATTCCAAATGATTCGGGATTAGGCCATGGAATATGCCAGAAGATGGCTACTCTTGCTCTTGGCTTTTTACGTTTGATCAATTCAGGAAGTAATGCAAAATGATAATCCTGGATCAATATAAATGGTTGTTCTTCATCCTTACATTCTTCTAAAATAGTTTCTGCAAATTTCTCATTGACTTTTTATAATATTCCCAGTCTTCAATTCTGAAAGTTGGCCGGGTATGAGCGAGATGACATAAAGGCCAAAGCCCTTCATTTGAAAATCCATAATAATAATGGCTTTCCTCTTCCTTTGTCAACCAAACCCGTTTCAAAGTATATTTAGGATTTAATGGTGGTACCTGAACTTTATCATCCTTATCAACCGTTTCTTTATCTGCATCACCGGAACCGGAAGCGATCCATAATCCGCCACAAGCTTTTAATATTGGCTCCATAGCTGTGATCATACCGCTGGCCGGTACGATACATTTTATTTCTTTACCTTCATGAATATGCATGTATGGTTCGCGATTCGAAACAACAATCATCTTTTTCCCATTTAACAAATTGCCCATTTCAATTTTCAGCCGATCGGAAGTCCATACAGATTCCCCGGTAGTTCTCAGTCTGGCTTCTTCCTCTGCTTTTGCCTGGGCTTCATGCATGGCTCTTGCTATCTGGGTAATTTCTGCATGTAACGGGGCTAAAAACTTTGCAGGAGGATATTCATTTAGCTTTTCAAGATTTCCCATTCGAGCAGATTTGATCCAATCGGAGACTCTATTGATCGGACTGAAGATCCCCCATTTTAAAATTACGATGGTGATCAATGAAACAAAAAGCGCCTGTAGAAACCATCTGAAAAAATTTCTGAACCAGATCTTATCCAATAAATTTTCAATATATGCAGGATCACTGTAAAAAATGATCGCATTATTTGCAATTCCTTCTCTGGTCAATGGTTTTATATATTGATATAATTTTTTCCATCAACTGATATAAAATTTCCATTAATTGAATCCGCTGCTATAGATTGTAAAACGTAATCCTTTGAATTATCAAACGCAACTTTCAGATTACTCACAATACTGTCATCACCAAAGTATATTGTAATTCCTTCAAGATTATATTTTTTACAAATACTATCAATTGAATAATTCAGGTTTCCTTTCTGACTTTGTACAAATTTAGTTTCAGATAATTTTAAAGAAATGTCAGCCATTCTTTTTCAAGATCATCAGTCAGTTTTATCCTTTCAGCAGAGACCTGATAAAAAGTAAATCCCAAAGCAACAATACCTACAGAGATTACAATGGCAACAACTAAAGCAAGGTTTATACGCATGATAATATTTTTACATTTCTATTAAGCGTAAAACTCAACAGAAATAAAATTTGTTAATCATATAAGGGCCGGTCGAGTTTTCAGGCGATCCGGAAAACTGCATTCATTAATCCAACATGACTATATGTTTGCGGAAAATTTCCCCATTGACTACCGTTGGTCCCAATATCTTCACTCAGTAAACCTACGTGATTTCCGGTTGCAATAAGTTTTCAACCATTAAAGAAGCTTCTGCTACTCTTCCCACACAAGCAAGTGCTTCGGCATACCAGAAAGAACAAATCATAAATGTACTTTCCGGAACACCAAAATCGTCGCTATGCTTATATCTGAAAAAATATCCTTCCGGCGATTTAAGTTCCCTTTCTAATGCTGCTAAATGATCTTCGCTTTTGCGAATCAGGATCCAGATAACCCATAGAGATCAGTTTTAAACTACTGGCATCGAGTTGATCGACATCAATTGCCTGTGTATATGCTTTTCTAATGGGGTCGTAACATTTTTCAATATTCGAAGCAGCGAGATTTCTGAGTTGTTCTGCTTTCTGAATTAAATTCTGATCACCAATTGCTTTACCAATTTTTTAATGCAGCTCTGCCCCTGCCCAATGAAATAAATATGTATAACAATGTAATTGACGTCGGTTTCGGAATTCCCAGATGCCCGCATCAGGCTGATCCATTGTTTCTTCAATTTTATTCAGAAGAAAATGAATAATATCAATGGATTTCTGAATTAGGTTGTGTGGTTAATCGCATATCAGTATACAATGGCATGAGGCTAACCATTACCTGACCATAAACATCATTCTGAATATGAGTATAAGCATCATTTCCTAATCTTACCGGTGAATTATTATTGCGATAACCTTTTAAAGGAAGTTCCTTTTCGAAAATAATTTTGTCACCGGTAATTGAAGATAATGGTTGAATATGATCCGTTTCAGAAGCAATAATATTTTCAATGTATAAGAAATATTTTTGTGATTCTTCAAAATGCCCAATGCTATTCAATGCATATAAAGAATAATATGTGTCACGCATCCAGCAGTAACGATAATCCCAATTCCGCCCTGATTGATCACATTCCGGAAGACTCATACTTCCTGATGCAATTATTCCACCGGTATCTTCGTACTGATGTAATTTTAATATCAATGCCGAACGAATCATTTCCTTCTGATAGACGGAGGGAATTGCTGTTGTCTTGACCCAATTTCTCCAAAACTCTTTTGTCTTATTAAAAAACAATTCATAAGTACTTTCCAGTCCTGATTCTAATGGTAATTCATATGAGAATGCCAGATATCTTGGCTCAGAAAGAACAAAACACTTTTCTTCAAAATATAATTAAGAGAAATGTCAGTAGTAAGGCGCACGTTTGTACCAACATCCATAAACCTCAGGTGATTACTACCTGAAAGCACTTCCGGCTGTATCTCACCATAATTGCCAACCGGCTTACACGTGACTTTTACCATCGGTCTTCCTTCCATTGATTCAATTTTCTCAGAAGCATTAATGGCGGAAATATCTTTCTTGCTGTAAAAATCGCGGTGCAAAATCAGTAACTCTGAACTTTCCGTCTGAACAAGTAAATTCAGTGCAAAGAATATTTGTATTTTCAAGATAGTATTGTTTGCTTGTATAATTATCATCCTGCGGACAAATACTGAATGTGCCACCTTTTTCCTTGTCCAGTAATGATCCAAATAAAAAACTGCTATCGAATTTAGGCATGCACAACCAATTTACATTTGCATTTATATCGATATATGCCAGGTAGGAACAATTTCCAATAACACCCATTTTATACTTGTGTACCTGTTCATCCATAAACTACTTTGAAATTAATTAATGATTAGTTTTTATTGTTCTCCATAAGGTGCTCTAAGAATAAAAGAACCTGCTTTACATTTTCCAGTGAATGCTTGGCAACGGTTGGACCCCTTCCTACTTTTATAGTCTCAGCTTTTTTATTAGTTGAAAGTTCCTGAAACATTTCTTCATCTGTTTTATCGTCACCAATCGAAATGATGTAATCAAATTTGTTTTCATTTATCAAATTCTTTATTGCGCTTCCTTTCCCTATCTTATTTGAAATTATTTCAACTACCTTATCACCATCGATCAATTTCAGGCCAAGTGAAGTAATTGAATTTTCAAGAATACGGATCAATTCTCTTGATTGCAAAAAGCCAACATCATCAGGAACATTCCTGTAATGCCAAACCAATGAAAATTGTTTCTCTTCTACAAATGAATTGGGGCTGGCAAAAGTAAAACGATTCAAAACCGGAAGTACAACTTTTTTCCACGAATCAGAATTATCAAACAGATTTCTCCAGCTACCATTCAATTTTATCATTGCGCCGTGTTCAGCAATGATTTCAATTGGAAGATGACCGATAAATCTTTCCAGATCAAGATGGCCCCTGCCGGAAATAACAACAACCAATCTCGTATCAGGTTTATTATTTATTCTATTCAGAAGGCTGAGAACTTTTCTGTAGGAAATGCCTTTTCAGGTCTTGGAACAAATTCAACCAACGTCCCATCATAATCCAGGGAGTACCAACCGCTTTTTCGCTTTATCGAAATTCTCTTTTACTTTCATGCTTATATTTAATAAAGCCATCTTTTTGCAATTATCAGAATCAATTTTTGAAAGACACCTAGAAATTCGAATTTCACCTACGGAGAATAATTCATTGTTGTCTAAAAATGATATCCTCTTGCAAAAACGACGGCGAAATGAATTATAAATACATGTGCCCTCAATTATTTGCCAAAATGCTAAATTAGGGATAGTAAATGGACTTTCTATAAAATCAGGTGTATATTATTTTACACACTCCGAAAATTGTTGATTTTTATCCCCGAAATCCACATTCCTGAATCGTTTAAGAACGTCTGCATTCCTTCAAAATATAATTTCACAATTCGAAATAAATAATTTTCAATTCATTGTTATATAAAATATAAAACGAAGTGCCTAAAGATATCGATGCTACATGTCTGAGTGCAGGAATTTATTTTATCAGAATCAATGATAAGGTAAAAAAAGTTTATCAAGAATTAAATTATTAAGATTTGCTTTCAGGTAACGGGTCATGGCTACGTATAAATTGTTGGTAGTAACTATTTTTATTTAAATACAATTCAATATTCACGTCCGACACTCTAATCAGGACATGGGTCTTTAACACTCCAGAGCCTGCTCAATATCAAAATAATATCTTCATAGTTTTCTACGCCTATTGAAAGTCTAATCATCTTTTCAGTGATTGAAAGTTCTTTTTTCAATTTATCATCTACATCACTGTGAGTCATCGTTGCAGGATGCTCGGCCAGACTTTCAGTGCTTCCTAAACTTACTGCAAGTTTGATCAGCTTAAGTTCATTCAGAAATTTGAAAGCTTCCTTCTCCCTCCTTTGATATCGAAAGAAATCATTCCGCCATTTGTAAGACACTGACGATTTCTGATCCTGAATTGTTCGCCATCTTTTTCGGTGAGATTGCCGAGAAAATATACTTCTCAACTTTGGATGTTTATTTAAAAATGCTGCAACTTTATCTGCGTTCAAAGCTTGCATGTCCATCCGTACTTTCAGTGTTTCAAGACTTCGCAAGAGTAACCATCCTGTATTTGGACTTGCCATGTTACCTAAAAAGGTTCGCAGTCCTTTTACTCTTTTATCATTTCACCTGAACCAAGACATGCACCGGCTATCACATCACTATGTCCGCCGATATATTTTGTAGCAGAATATAACACAAGATCAGCTCCATGTTTTAACGGATGTTGCCACAAAGGACCGAGGTAAGTATTGTCGACAGCCAGGAAAACCTCTTTCTCTTTTGTAGAAAAATATTTTGCAATTTCCTTTTTAGCCTGAATGTCTATCAGATCGTTTGTTGGATTCGCAGGAGTTTCGATATAGATCATTGCAAGTTTGTCTGCAAGTCCCGAATCTTTCACCATCTGAATGACTTCATCTTTCTGTTGCCCTACTTTGAAAGTAATCACATTGATATTGAATTTCGGAAGAATCTTTTTAATGAAGTGATCGCTACCCCCATATAGCGGACTACTGATAAGAAGCAGATCTCCGGGTTTTAGAAATTCGAGTAGTACAGTAGTTATTGCAGACATACCACTTTCGAAAACAGCACAAGCTTCTGCTTCATCCCAAAGTGTAAGTCTGTTTTCCAGAATTTCCAGATCCGGATTATTGATTCTACTATATATGAGTCCGAGTTCTTCACCGACATTTTGTTTTCTCAATCCATATGCTACTTCGAAAAAAGCTTTGCCTTCTTCAGCATTTTTGAATACAAAAGTGGATGTTTGAAAGATCGGACATTTTATTGCACCTTCTGATAATTCGGGCTTATAACCATAAGACATCATCAGGCTTTCGTGTTTCATTTTTCTGGACATAGCTTTCTATTAGGACTAATTTATCTGTCATTATTAACGGATTGATTCAAAATAGGGGTATTTCCCGAGTAACTGCTAATAGAAGGTTGTGAATAATATCATTCTCTTTCTCGCACCTTAATGCAAGTACTTTGAAATGAGGCCATTTCTCACTTGAAGATATGGAATTGACAGCTAATTGATCGTCCGAACAATTTTCAAAAGCCATAAAATTATCCTACTTTTGGCCCACCAAAATTAAAATGCCCAGGTGGCGGAATTGGTAGACGCGTCGGTCTCAAAAACCGATGGTAGTAATGCCGTACCGGTTCGATTCCGGTCCTGAGTACTGAACCGGACAACTCAAGAAATTCACTGAGTTGTCCGGGTTTTTTTCGCGTAAACCCTTGTCAATGTGGAGATACAGAAGAATTACCGAATTTAAATTTGTGGTTCGATATTTACTATTCTCAAAAACGAACTTTTCAGGAAATATCGAACCAAGCAAACGAGTTTTTCTCTCTAATGAAATTTCAGAATAGTGTTGACTTAGCTTTTTTAATTGAGCGATTCCTTTTTCAATTACAAGATCTGTATCCTTTACATTACTATTTACATCTGTCATTTCGCTTTTGACCTCGACCAATTGCACTTCGTATTTAGATTTGAGGTTTTGATATTCCGAAACCGAAATTTGTTTATCGGCGAACATGTCTTGAAGATTTGCCAACCTATTTTGGAGTGTTACTAATTTTTCGTTCAATGATGATTTCTGTGATGCAGTCTTCTTGGCCTTTTGTCCTAGTGCTTCCTTTAGCATTTCTCGATAAAGTGAAATAATATCTTCAGATGGTGTAAAGCAATCTAAAACCGATAGCATTTTTCATTAGCTTCATCAGAACGGAAACGAGTTTTTTTACAAGTGTTGCAGTGATAATAAAAATACTGCTTTCCTGATCTGCTTCGCGATGGACTTCCAGTCATTAAGCCTTCACAATTTGAACACTTCAACACTCCTCGCAGTGGAAGCTCATTGCGCTTTGTGGTGATGATAGGCCTGTTTCTTTTCTTTACATTTCCGTTTAGAATTTCTTGAACTTTGTAGAAAGTTTCTTCGGATATCAGAGGTTCATGAATTCCATCAATCAAATATGCAGCTTCTCCATTCTCTGCAGGAAATGGAATTTTCCCCATGTAGACAGGGTTTCTAAGAATTTCCGATAGCATTGACTTTTTAATTCCCTTGCCTTGCTTTAGTAATTCGATTCCGATTTCAGTTTGAGTTAGACCCTTCACAGTTTCTTCGAATGCATACCTGACACTATCTGCCGATTCACTTGGGATTATAATAGGCTTATTGTTTTCATCTCTCACGTTTTTATATCCTCTAGGAGCACAATTTACCCAGCGGCCTTTTTTCCAGGCACCTCTGATACCACCCAATACTTTTATAGAACGTCTATCGTTTTCAATTTCAGGTAAAGCAAGATAGAACGCAAGCATAGCTTTGTTCTCCGGAACAGTCATGTCAAGTGGTTGTTCAATAGCGTATGGTTGAATTCCGAGTTTCTTCAAAATACCAATCATCTCATAAGCCTCTGCAATATTTCTTGAGAAACGATCCCAAGAAGTAAATAGTAGCAGATCGATCTTTCCTTTATTCGCTTTAGCAAATTTTAAAAACAATTTAAAGGCCGGTCTGTCGAACGTTTTTGCGCTAAAATCTTCTTTGAAAGAATGAACAATTGCAATATCATTTCTTTGGCAATGATTAGTGAGACTATCGATCTGCACATCTAAGGAATATCCCTTTGCCTGCTCATCGCTCGATACTCTCGCCTACAGCTCTTTTCATCATGTTTGATTTTGAATCTTAAGATAATTGCGATTCAAACTTGTTTAGAAACTCAATTGTCAATTTGCCTCTTCATCAGTGTATTTGTTACCGTTTTTTCTAATAGATTTTTACATTTTTTTTTGTTAACATTTTGCAACATATGCAGTGAATGCCATGCAAGGGATTCATTCTTATTATGATTAGAGCCGAGCCAATTGGTCTTTTTAGTTTATCTTTTTTACTTTATATAAATTTTTTGATTTCGGTATTTAATAAACGCTTCGTCATAGGCATTTAGTCCAAGTATTTTTTTTATTTGAATAGCTTTGTCTCCGTTGATATTCAGTTCCTCGGTAACATCAATTACAAGGTCATCTTTTCCTTTTAATCGAATTATTATTTCGGTAAAGTTTCGTTCTCTAATTGCCTTGATTATTTTTTGTTCGTCGCTATTCAGTAGCCCCAAGGAAAAACTGTATTTCTCTAAATGAACTTTTTCAAGTAATTCACCTAGAATCGGATTAAGTAAAATTTGAATATGATCATGGTTGTATGGATTCGTTTCCATTGGCATATTCTGAATAGCGCTATGGAGTAAGCACGTAAAAATCATTTCATTTTCGCTCTTTGATTTGAATGCAAACAATACTCCTGTCTCATTCATTAAAAGCAAATTAAAGACTGTCGATGCAAAAATTGTGAAAAGAGGTTTGTCTATAATGGAATTCTCATCAATGTTTTCGCTTAAAAATTGTAAGCCTCTTTTTGCTGAAAGCAATTGTTCTGCACTGTATTGTTTTGACTCTTCAAAATGTTTGATCATCTCCGGCCAATTTTTTATGGCTTGAATAAATACTTCCGGATTGTAAATCAAATTTTTCATATTAGAAAGTTGTTTGAATGGTATTCCAAATTGCCGAAGTTTAGAATTAACCTTTACCCAAACATATTCAACAAGGTTAAGCTTGACTCTGTCATTTTCATTTTCTGCCTCAAAAGGAATCATACCCTTTGATTTCCAATCGAAAAAGGTCCACGAATTGACGCCAGTAGCCGATAAGGGAATCGTCCTTTCCATTATTCTAGGGTAGTGAAACTTGACTTTTTCGATAAAATCGAGGCCCATTTCGTGAATTAGCTCATTTTCCATTATTTTTTATAAATCTTATTTGTGATTACAAATATATAATATATATATTTGTAATCACAAATATATAAAAATTAAAATTTAGGCACATGAACGAAGAAGAATTAAACAAGGTTCCTAGGTCGCATAGGATTTGCCCGGGATGCGGAAAGGAATTTGTTGCCCACCATAAAAGTCGAGAATACTGCAACGAAGTTTGTTACAACACCCATTACAATTCGAAAATCAGAAACAATCAAATGCACAGACTTCAGCAGCAGAATTTTTGCATAACAGCTATCAGAACACTGATTGGAGAAAGTAAAAGCGCAATTGTTTCAACTGCGGACCTCGATTCCATTGGCTTCCCCTTTGACATGTATTCCAATCGAGAAAAACACTCGCCCATAAGCGAAAACCATTACGTCTGGTATGGCCCGTACCGTTTAAACTTAACATTAGATTATCAAATTCAAATAACACTTAAAAATGCATAACGTTCCAGATCATATCCTCCGCATATTCGGAGGGCCGATACCGCCAGACCCGGTTAAAAAAATTAATCAAATGGTTGTGGTTGCAGGGTTTAGTATATTAGTGATTGCTGTAATTATAATTTACAATCAATCGAATGAGACTAAAAGAGAGCAAATCTGAATATAGCCAGCAGATTGCAACAGAATCTTAAATCCATTTCCTAATATTTAATAATTTTTTTGGTAAAATTAAATTTTCCTTTCGATATTTTAACAAAGTAGATTCCACTCGGGAAATCTACAATATTTAGTGATTTTTCTTGAAGGGCTGTTGCAAAATATTTATAAAACAATTTTCCGTAAACATCAGTTATAGAAATAGAGACTTCATTCTCAGAAATACCCAAATCAATCGTTATGTTTTCGCTTGTCGGATTTGGAAAAACTGAAATTAAATCAATCTTCATTATTCCGTGAATTTCTGTGGACAGATTATTCCCATACTTTACAACACATAAATTAGAAGTATTAGAAACTTGATCATAGTTTGATTGTCCTGCAACATAGAAATTATTACTATTATCTAGCGCCATTGCATAAGGTGATTCTCCTAAAGTATTTGAAATAAGATATTCATCATTCCAGATTTCAGTCAATGAACTATCAATTTTATATGTTACAAAATCGTAAACCGAAGTATTAGAAAACCCAATGCCTGATAAGTATATATTACTTGAATCATCAATGACAATGTCGGATAGATTGAACATACTATAATTTGGCAGAGAAAAATTTCTTGAATTAATTAAATTCCCGGCCGAGTCAAGTTTTAATATTCCGAAGATATCTCCTGATAAAAGAATGCCATTATTAAAATAAATATTATCATTACTGTCAATCACAAATTTTCTAGACCCTGACCCTTCAAAAGAGTTTCTCCAAATTTCATTTCCAAAAGTATCAAATTTTGCAATAAATGAATTACGATTAATAACTGTATCTTGTATGAAAGCAGATACTAAAATATTTTCCTTTGAATCCAATTTAATATCCCAAGGAGCATCAAAATCATGGAGTGTTCCATCAATTGTGCGATACCAAATTATATTGCCACTCTCATCATAGCAAATAAGAATAATATCTTCATTATTCGATCCTATGACCTGACCATATCCGATGCAATAAACTCTTCCATTATTACCAGCAATTACTTTCTGAGCAAACGATCTACTTATATTTAAACCTGAATCACTTTTAATCCAAATTAGATTTCCAAGTGAATCCGTTTTAATTAAATTAATATGAGATACTGATAAGGAATCATAATAATTTCCAATGTTAAATAAAAATCCATTGGTGGATCTATCGATTTGAACATTGAAAATTTGTGCCGAATCTCCTCGATAATAGGTTTTACGCCATAAAAGAAACCCACTAGTATCAAATGCTTCAAGATAAGTATTTGGCAAAGAATTGAGATATTGTCCCGATGAAAATATAGTAGATTTACTATCGTATATCAGATTACCAGTAGTCCTATCACCTGAGGAAGTCGTATCAAGAAATAGCAAACTCCCGCTGTTATTCATTTTAATAAATATTGGAAGCATTGAAGTGCCATTAGAAATAATTCCACTGATGTAAACATTGTCATGATGGTCGCATACTACACCATGGCCATATCCATAATTAATTCCACTGGGATTAAAATCATATACCCATTCACGAAGTATTTGAGAATTAGATTGCTTCAAGAAAGCGAAACCAAAAAAGAGAAATAATATAATTTTTTTCATTTACTAGGTTTTAAATTAGCAACATCAACTTAAAGTGTATTTGTTTGTTCTTTAAAAATTACAATAAGCTAATGTATAATAAATCTCCGGAAATCTTATTTCCGCTTTAGAATTTCTCTTTGCTGTTGCAACATCTAATTCCCAATATTCTCCCTGTGCTTTACCAATAAACACTTTTCGCAAAACAGAAACTATGCTTTCCCATATTTTTTTCCGCCTTTTTCGAAATTTCCGAAAAATATTTTTACAAAATTGAGTTCGGAAAAATTGAAAATTCCGGAGTAAACCAAATTATTTGACGTCAATTAAAGTTCATTCTGTAAACAACCGTTTACAACAGTAATCCTCCGTTTACGTCCGTAGTTGTCCGTTTACGGGCGTTTTCACGAACCTTTTCCATGATAATTTCAGCAGAAATAGAAATAAATGATGGTCAATGATCGAGAAAATGCTTTAATTAAATCGACATAATAGAAAACGTGTCTTGCGTGGGTTTTACTTGAATTCCGCAAAAAAAGTAAATTCCGCAAATTTAAAAGTAAAATAGAGCCGTTTTAATTTCAAAAACGACGTTTTACTTTTTTTGCGGGAAAAGATTTTTTTACGGCTTTTACTTAGATTTTTATACAAAAAAACAACGATTGGTTGTGGGTTTAAGATTTTGAAAATCTGAATTTCGTTTTTCACATAAGGCTGTTATTATAAGGAAATCTAAGCGCGCACTACTTGACTTTAAATTGAATACTAAAATTGCTTTTCTCATATAAATATGCGTGTTGAAGACGTGGAATATTTCATTATGTTTGAGAACACACTAATTTAAAAACCACACGCTATGAAAACAATTACTCTGTTTTTTACAATTTTGATTTCATCACTTGTTTCTATTTCGCAAACACCTATTAATGGCCTAATTGGTTATTGGCCATTCACCGGCAACTCGAATGATTTTTCCGGTAATAATTTTAACGGGACCGTAAATGGTGCAACACTTACCACTGATCGATTTGGCCAAATAAATAGCGCATATGAATTTAATGGATCATCAAATATCCAAATAAGTAATTTTACTGATACAAGTCAAACCTTTACAATAAACCTTTGGTTTGACGCATATACAAACGGTGATCCCGGTACATGGGAGTTCTTGCATCGAAGCGATAGCATAAGCAGATTTAATGCTGCTTGGAATGTGTCATGGGGTAGACAAAACAATTCAAATTACTTACATTCCATTCTTTATACAACAACCGGAGATCTAGTTAATTTATCTGATTCCAATATGACACTAAATTCTTGGTACATGGCCACAATCACAAACGATGGTGACATGAAAAGAATATACGTAAATGGAATTTTAATTGATTCTTTAGCGACCACTGGTACTACTATTGATTATACTAATAAAAACCTAATATCAATTGGTTTTGATTCTCAAATCAATTGGTTCACGGGAAAAATTGATGACATTCGAATTTATGATCGAAGTCTTTCAGATGCTGAGGTAACTTTATTATATAATGAAACACCAAACAGCTACTCATGTATTATTGGATCGTTGCCTGTGAGTATATTCCAAGGACTTATAGCATGGTATCCTTTCTGTGGTGATGCTCATGATGAAACCGAACATGGCCACAATGGAATTTTAAACGGAGCAACACTCTCGACGGATAGATTCGGAAATCTTAATAGCGCATATTCTTATGATGGATTAAATGATAGTATTGCGATCCCTAATGCACCGGAATTGAACATTCAAAACGGTCAATCATTTTCTGTAGCACTATGGATGAAATCGGATACCTTAAATAGTGCAAAATATTTTTTATCAAAATATTCAGGTGTAATGGGCCAAAGCGAAGCGTATGCATTCGGAACTCAAGATGTTCCTAATCCGGGAGGTTTGTACTCCTATTTCGAGCATTCCGGTGGAAATATAGAAGTTCGCGGTATAACTCAAGTTGCTGATACAAACTGGCACCAATTTGCATACGTCTTCCATTCAGGCGTAGGAATTACAACATATATCGATGGACAAATTGATACAATGATTCAATCCTCATTTGCAGGAAGCATCACAAATAATTTAGACCTTACAATAGGTGCTGGAGGGTTATCGCAATTTTTCAAAGGAAAATTAGACGATGTTAGAATTTATAATCGCGCACTTGACAGCACAGAGGTAACAGCTTTGTACAACGAAAACATTTGTTTCCAAACAGTAACTGTAACGGACACACTTATAATAAATGCCAACTTAACCGGTTTTAATCCTGTGACCTACCAAAATAGCATTAAAATATATCCCAATCCCGCATACGATCATATAACGATCGATAACGGAAGTAATTACTCAACACTTGCCGGATATACTTTACGTATCGATAATTCACTCAGCCAAACAGTCTATTCTACTATCGTTAACCAACAGATTTACAGTATTGACTTAAACTCTTGGACAGGCAACGGGATTTATTTCGTTATCTTATAAATTCTACTGGGCACTTGGTTGATGTTAAGAAAATTGTGATTCAATGAAAAGTAAACCATTCTAGATATATTCCAGAGTCCAAAGATTAAGACAGCCAAAAATTGTCAATTAAAAGCGAAAATGCAACTTACAAGAATATTAAAAGCATTTCTGTTTTTGTACTGGTAATCTTCACCTCTTTTTGCCACCCCCAAACTAATTCCCACCATGTCAAAGTAAATGGATATTACAAGAAAGATGGAACTTATGTTCAACCATATTTTAGAACAGCACCGAACTCCACAAAAGCAGATAACTTCTCGACAAGGGAACGTCAATCCATATACAGGAAAACCGGGTTGGATTAAACCTAACAATTCTTATAATACGTTTTATTACAGCACCTACACTTATAACCCAAAAGTTAATGCAAACAATGATGAAATAAATACATCGCTCCCATTAAAATATAAAAATAGGACATATATTCAAGATGAACATAATACATACAGCTGCTATCTAACCGTATTTGACGAAAGAACTTTTAATGTATTTGATATGAATGACAATTTAATTCTATATTTAGTAATCAATCATAGGGGAGATTGGAGAATCTTTGATAACAATTGGATTTACATTAAAACAATTTTTGTAACAACTGAATGATGAAAACAAACTGTCTACTTACATTTTTTCATTTTTATTGTAGTCTTTTGTATGCACAAACTGATTATGAAAGTCCATTTGGATTTACACTTAAGTTCGATAAAACATGGAAGCGATTGCCCAGGGAGATCTTAGAACAACGAATGTCAGATGTCAAAGACTATCTAAATTACAAAAAAGAAATTCGGTTTGACGCTTGCTACCAAAAAATCGGAAATGCTAATATGGACTATCCCTATATTCTGTTCAAAAACCTACCAGCTACAACAAAAAACCAAGACGAAATAAAATTAATTCAAAATAGTTTCTTAAACAATTCAAATTTCGATAGCAACATTAGTAATATCGTCAATGGCAAAGTTAGTGTTGATATAAAAATAGGCACCAATTATTATGATGCCCAAAACAACATTCTTATTTATACTTATGACATGGGTATAAGTATAAAGGCAATTTAGTTAGCTTATTTGCATTTTATATAGGGAAAAACGCCAGTATTGCAATATATTACTACTCATATAAAGACAATTCAAGTATGATAAAGAATTTCTAGACATTATTTATTCTATCAAGGATAAAGGTATGAAAACAGAATTGTCTGGCTTTGTTAACAAACATGACATAGCGGCTAATTACTATAATGAGGGCAAATTAAAATCTGCAAGTGGAAACAGAAAAGAAGCGATTAGCATGTACACAAAGGCTATTGAAAATTATCCGATTGAAGATTCTTATTCCAAATCAGAAGCATATTATAATAGGGGCCTAAATAAAAGATATT
The DNA here is from genome assembly GCA_016711505.1 of Bacteroidota bacterium. Classification (NCBI taxonomy): domain Bacteria; kingdom Pseudomonadati; phylum Bacteroidota; species Bacteroidota bacterium. Next base: position 193,327 of record JADJSV010000009.1, read on the forward strand.
TAAATGACCTTAAGGGAGCAATTGGTGATTATACAGAAGCTATAAAATTAAGGCCAGACTATTACAAGGCATATAATAACAGAGGTTATGCCAAGATAATTCTTGAAGATTTTCCTGGTGCAATTGCCGACTTTACCATGACGATTAAATATGACAATTATAATACTGAATTTACAAATATAGCTATGGGAAACAGAGGTATTGCAAAAAATAAAAAGTGGCCAGAATGGCTGCGCGGATATTAAAAAGGCAATAGAATTAGGAAACACAAAGCTTTACGATATTTTCAGTGAAAATTGTAAATAAGGAAAGTTAAATTATATATATTTCACAATTTAAAAAGCAAACCTATGTTTAAAGATCCATTTTCATTTGAAGGGCGAATAAGAAGAAGCGAATACGGAATTTCAATTATTATTTACCTGATATTGTATTGGCTGGCAATATTTTTGGCAATTGGCATTGGAAATGATCCTGGTGCTGTAATTTTTACAATTTGTATGATCCCATTGATCTGGTTTGGTTTAGCGCAGGGGGCTAAAAGATGTCATGACATTGGGAATAGCGGATGGTGGCAGCTAATTCCTTTTTATGGGTTATGGATGTTGTTTCAAGATGGGACACCTGGCCAAAATCAATATGGTGAAAATCCTAAGGGTATAATGAATCAATCTCCACCTTTTATCGTGGATCCACAAAATCCACAAACTCCACAAAGTGGATATCAAGGCGGGTATCTTGGTGGCCATAATAATCCCAACACCAACTATGGTTCAAATGTGAATCCCCAAAATGGTAGTGGATATAATGACGGTGATTTATACAAATAAACTTAAAAAAATGTACGACTTAAGAAGTTTAACGATTAGCAGTACAAATCCTGCTTAATAATCTATTTAATTGACCAAAGTGGTTCAATGGGTGAAAAGTTTGTGTTCTTCTCATACAAAATCAGTTGAGTTATCAGATGCTATAAATGACATCATTTACAAGTGTGGGATTACGCTGTATTGGAAATGCTGGCGAATTAAAAATAGATTTGAAATTGCAATTATTGTTTTATGGAAAAAATGAAAGTACCGTTCAATCTGGTTGGGAAGGTCAATTATCCAGGAAAGTAAGGGTTGTTTCGATTAAGAACATTTTTGAATATCCATTATCACGAGAGAAACGACAAACCTATTTGGGTTCGTCCTTACTCAGGATCTGATACCAATGAAAAAGCATTTGAAAATGCAAAACGTCTATATAATGATTGGATTAATTGGGGAAACCACAAGATTACATCACTCAATAATAATAAACATTACTGATGGTGAAGCTACAGACTCCGGCAGCAATTTCAATACATTACGAAATGAAATAGAACAGATAAAACACTGAGGCACTAACTATGGAGGTGTTAACATTTTAAATATTCACATTTCAGCACGAGCAGGCGAAAAACTGCTTTTCCCAAATGACGTTTCCAATAGCAATGATAGGTTTGGAAAACTTTTATTTGAAATTTCGACCCCACTAAATGATAACATGGTGCGAATTGCACAGCAGAAAGGATACAACATACAAAGCAACGCAAGG